>NZ_JAABRP010000084.1 GCF_011390875.1 Thiocapsa sp. | reverse complement strand
TCCCCGCCGACCTCGCCGAAGCCGCCGCGCGACGCGCAGAACGCTGCGTGGTCGAGCCTGCCTCGCCCCCGGCGCCGGAGACACTGCACACGCCACCGCCGGAGGCCCTCACGCCCTATGCCCTCGATCTGCGCTGGCTTTGGCTCGAGACCGGGCTCAACCCACGCGAACCCGCATGGAGCGACGAGGCATGATCCTGTCCGCAGAGGTCGAGCGTTGCGCCGCCACGCTTGCGGCCTTGGAGACCGCGATCGGCTGCGCCTTGGTCGGCCAACCCCGCGTCGTGCGCGAGTCCGTAGTCGCCTTGGCCGCGGCCGGGCACGTGTTGCTCGAAGGCGTACCCGGTGTGGGCAAAACACTCCTGGTGCGCGCGCTCGCGGCCGCCGTCGGCGGACGCTTCTCGCGGATCCAATTCACGCCCGACCTGATGCCGAGCGATATCACCGGACATGCCGTCTTCGACATGAAGAGCGAGGCCTTCCGGATCCGGCGCGGCCCGATCTTCTGCAACCTGCTGCTCGGCGACGAGATCAACCGGGCACCCGCGAAGACGCAGGCCGCGCTGCTCGAGGCGATGCAGGAGCAACAGGTGACGATCGAAGGCGCTGCCCTGACACTGAACCCGCCTTTCCTGGTCTTCGCCACCCAGAACCCGATCGAGCACGAGGGAACCTATCCGCTGCCCAAGGCGCAGCTCGATCGCTTCCTGCTCAAGGTCATCGTCGATCACCCGGATGCGGACGAAGAGCTGACCATGGTCCGCCAAGTGACGCACGATCGGGTCGGCGACCGACTCGACGTCTCCGGCGTGCGCGAGGTCCTGAGCGCAACCGACCTGCTCGAGGTGCAGCAGGTGACCGCGCGGCTGCGGATCGACGACGGCGTCCTCGCCTATGCCGTGCGCTTGGTCCGCGCGGGGCGTGATTGGCCCGGGGTCGAGACCGGGCCCGGCCCCCGCGCCGGGATCGCCTTGGTGCGCGCCGCGCGCGGACACGCGCTCGTAAACGGCCGAGATTACGTCACACCCGACGACGTCAAGGCGATGGCCCCCGCCGTGCTGCGCCACCGTCTCGCCCTCGGCGCCGATCTGGAGATAGAGGGTCTCGGCCCGGAGGATATCCTGCGCGATCTCCTCGCCGGCGTGCCTGCCCCGCGCACCTAAACCGCGCCCACTCTGATGCCCATGCAGGCCGAGCAGTCCGCTCTTGCTCGACACACCCCCGAATCACGGGAGAGGCGGTGCGGCACGAGACCACGCACCCCTTTGGTTTCGGCTCTCGCCGGCTGGACCGCTTTGGGGCTGGCTGCCGCCTGGTTTCCGGAGGCCGGGCTTGCCTGGCAAGGCGTCGGCATCCTGCTCGGGGTGCTCGCCGCGGCCGACCTCTTGGCGCTCCTCGCGTTGTCCTCCCCCGAGCTCGGCGGCCGCACGCACGGCATCCTGTTGCTCGGCACCCCGGGCCGGGTCCGCCTCACGCTGACCAACCCTACGACCCGACACCTGCGGCTGCGTATCCACGATCTGCATCCAAGCGCCTTCACCGTGCAGGGCCTGCCGCGCGAGATCGCGCTCGAAGCCGGCACCACTGCACGAGTCGACTATCACCTGACCCCGTCGCAGCGCGGCAGTTTCGTCATCCCGGGCTGCGAGATCGCCTTGCGCTCGCCGCTCGGGCTTTGGAGCGACAGACGCGTGCTGACCTTGTCGACGCGCTTGCGCGTCTACCCGAATCTCGCCCGAATCGGTCGCGACGTCCTGTCCGCGATGCAGGATCCGCACGCTGCTGCCGGGGAGCGACGCCGACCGAGACGCGGCGAAGGGGCGGAGTTTCATCAACTGCGCGACTATCATCGGGGCGACGGCTTACGACGGATCGACTGGAAGGCGACGGCGCGGATGCGTAAGCTTATCGCCCGAGAGTACGAAGACGAGCGCGACCGACATCTCGTCTTCCTGCTCGATACGGGGCGCCGGATGCGCCATCGCGATGCCGAACGCTCCCATCTGGACGAGGCATTGACCGCACTGCTGACGGTGGCCTTCGTCGCCCTTGCGCACGGCGATGCCGTAGGACTCATGACCTATGGCGGATCGCGGCGCTGGTGCGCACCGCGCAAAGAGGCGCAGACCATGCGTCGGCTGCTCGAGCGGGCCTACGACATCGAGCCGAGCCTCGATGCCTCGGATCCGTTGCAGGCCGCACGCGAGCTGCTGCATCGGATGCCGAGGCGGGCCTTGGTGGTCATGATCACCAACAGCCGCGACGAGGATCAGTCCGGGTTGGAGCTGGCAGCACGCCTGCTGCGACGGCGTCACCTTTTGATGGTCGCGGACCTGCGCGAGTCGGCACTCGACCGGAGCCTCGAGGCCGATATCGAGGACCTGCCGAGCGCACTGCGTTTCCACGCCGTGCACGGCTGGCTCGCCACGCGGCGACGACATCGGGAGCGTTTGCGCCATCTGGGCGTCGAGATCCTCGACCTTCTGCCGGCGCAGTTGTCGGACGCTTTGGTGGGGCGATATCTCGCGATCAAACGCGCCGGGAGGCTGTGATCTAAACCGCGTCACGAGCGAGATGCCCGTTTTCGAGTGAACTCGACGTTTGGTGTATCTACGACCCTTAGCGGGGACGCGGTTTAAAATGAGAGATTTTTTAATATCTTAAATCGCGCAGGCTCCAGCGGTCGTCAAGTCTGCCGGGGCCGATCCCATCCAAGAACACCGCATGCCCCGCCGGGCGCGATTTAAGTGCGAACACCCGCACACCAACCCATCCAACTCAGGAGCCAAAGAATGCGTTATCTGCTCGGCGCCCTCGCGCTTGCCGCGTCCATCCCCGTTCAGGCGGCCATCCCGGCGACCCCGGTCATGACCGTCTACAAGTTCAACGGTCCGATGGAGGTGCCTTATTACAACGCCGACAGCTTCGCGCGCTCGGGCACGAAATCCTCCGCCGGAACCCTGACGCAGGGAACCTCCGTGATCCCCTGCCTGATGATCCGAAACGGCAAACCCTTGACGGACAGCTCGGGGACGCCCTTCGTCGGGTTCGAGGTCGTCGTCGACCCGAGGAAGGCGAGCCGCAGCGACACCGAGCGCTTCAAGAGCACCGTGGCGGCGCGCAAGTCGATGAGGGTTCAGAACCACCACTGCCCCTCGAGCGTGAAGAACGTCATCAACGTACGCGATCTCTATGCGCTCGAGAAGGCACCTTTCTTCGATCCGCCGTCGAGCGGTCGTGCCGGCAACCCGGGCGGTGCAAGCGAGCTCGACCGCATCGTGCGCAGCTTCCACGCGTCGAGCCAATGCGAGAGCGCCAATCGCAATCTGACCGGCCGCCGTGCCGCGCTGGATCGGGCCTGGGGCGACTTCATCCGGAGCAACGGGCGGCTCGGCTCCGAGACCACGCTCGCGCGCGCCAAACATCTCGATTACGCCATGCGCACGGCCATCTACGAGGGCCATCTCGAACGCGGATGCAACGCTTACGGGGCCTGCGAGCGCAACATCATCGTGCTCTCGATCCGCAACCGCGCGGTCGGCCAGTGCCTCAGCCGTCAGGGGTGTCAGTTTCCGGGCGACTTCCAAGGCGTCTCCTCCTCGGTGTCGCAATACAACATCTGGGACGAGTACCTGACCCAGATCTCCGGACTCACCGCCTGCTACCTGCGGCCCGACCTCGCGGACAACGACCGCTATGCCAAGCTCCAGGCCATGTACAGCCAGTCGGTCGGGGACGCCGAGCGCATCCTCTTCGGCAGCGAACGCGATCTGCAGACGATCTTCCCGGACAATCGTCTGGCCGATCTGACCTCGATGCGTCACTACTATCACGCGCCCGCGATGGGCAAATGCTTCCCCAATCACGACCGTGTCGAGTACATGACCGGCGCGGTCGCGCGCGACGGGGACGATTTCGCCCTGATCGCCAACACCCGGATCAAAGTCGGATCGGCGAGCGGGGATGGCTATCGGTTCGAGGAGTTCCGCTTCGACGAGACCCCGGAGCGCGATATCGTCCGCACCGAGAACAACTATCCGGGCTTCATCGTCGACGGTCGCAAGGTGTCGCTGCGCACGCCCAAGTCCTGCCCGCCTTACGGGATCCCGACTGGCTGCCGTTCGGGCAACGTCGGACGCTATCGCACGACCCCGAGCTGGCTCTCCTCGGGAAGGCCGGTGGAAATCACCTGCAGCATCCAGGACCGGGGCGAATCGTGCCGCGGCGGCGCCACCACCCGAACAGCCAGCGTCGGCGGTGTCTGCGACAAGGAGATGCGTCCGGTCGCCGGCGTGCATTGATCCGAGGCATCACTTGATGAGCACACTGCCCGCGACCTACCTCGACATCATCAGCCCGCTGATCGACACGGCCAGGGAGATCCTCGAGCGCGGCGAGAGCCTGAGCCCCTTTGCATTCGTCGGAAACCTCACGACCGGAGAGACCTTTCCAGTCTTGCTGAGCACGGCCACGGACGAGGAGAAGGACGCGGCGGCCGCCATGATTCGCCGGCTCGCCGAGCTGCACGAGGCGGACTTCATCTTCATGATCATGGAAGCCTGGTCCCTACCGCCGAGCAAGGTCGGGCAGTTCCAAGAGATCATTGAAGAATACGGATCCATCGGCGCCTCGCCCTATCGGATCGACGTCGCCTCCTTCGCCCTCGAGACCCGTCACGGGCTCTGGGTGACCCAGATTCCGATCGAGCCGAAGGGTGCCTCGAAGACGAAGCGCACCTTCGGTCGGCCGGAGTTCCAGCATTTCACCGAGGCCAAGGGTCGATTCGTCGATCTATTGCCCCTGAAGGAGGGCGAGCGGGAGGCGCCCCGAACGCTGCATTAAGCGCGCACGGGACTCGCCGTCATCTCGAGGGATGCGGCGAGCAGCCCCACCAAGCCGGCCTCGATCTCGGCCATCGACACGCCCGGGACCAGGTCCGACAGGCGGGTGACGGCAAGTCCGGGATAGCCGCAAGGGTTGATCCGACCGAAGGGGTCGAGATCCAGGTTCACGTTCAGGGCGAGTCCGTGATAACTGCAGCCGTTGCGGATACGCAAACCGAGCGAGGCGATCTTGGCGCCTGCAACATAGACACCGGGCGCATCCGCGCGACGCTCGGCCGCCACATTCAGGGTTGCGAGCAGATCGATGACCGCCTGCTCCAAGAGACCGACCAGCCGCTTGACCCCGAGTCCGGCCCGACGCAGGTCGAGCAGGACATAGACGACCAACTGTCCGGGGCCGTGATAGGTCACCTGCCCCCCGCGGTCCGCCTTCACGACCGGAATCCGGCCCGGATCCAACAGGTGCTCCTCGCGGCCGGCCTGACCGAGCGTAAACACGGCCGGATGCTCGAGCAGCCAGAGCTCGTCCGGTGTGTCGGGGCCGCGCAGATCGGTGAACCCGCGCATCGCTTCCAAGGTCGGCAGATACTCCCGATAACCCGGTAGACGACGCACCAGGAGGAGCGGGCACGCATCTGCCGTGTCCGCGCTCATATCACCCAAACGATCGACTCGTGGGCCGTGAGATCGCAATAGATGGCATCGAGCTGAGCGCGGCTTTCCGCCTGAATGGTCAGGGTCACGGAGACCCATTTACCCCCTCTGCTGAAGCGGGCGCTCACGTCCGCGGCCGCGGGTCGCTTTGCATGCCGACTCACGATCTCGATGACCAACGTCTCGAAGTGCTCGTCGGCAAGGCCCATCGCCTTGATCGGGAAACGGCAGGGAAAGACCAAGACGGGCTCGGACGGGTCTTCACCGGACACGCCGGGCTCGGAGCTATCCGGTCTCGACGCGGGCATCCGGGACGTGATCGGTTTCGACGGAGGCTTGGATTCGGCCATCTCGCACCTGTGATGTTTGAATACGGGCCTAAACCGCGCCCGGTGCGGTATGCGTCGTTTTTTGGATTGGCTTGGCCGCGCATGCTCGGACGACCGCCGCAGCAGGCGCGGTTTAAAGTATTGAAAAATCTTAAACTTTAAACCGCGTCTCACCGAGATCGAGAACATCTCCGAAGCCAAACGAAAAATGACGCATGTCGCTCTGGACGCGGTTTAGGTGTTTCGGTTGTTTTTGAATCGTTCCCTAGGGGCTCCTAGGGTCGACTTCAGTCGCCTCCCTCCTCGGCCCGCCCGCAATCGGGACCATGCCCCCGAGGCAAAGCACCCGCATTCCTAAGCGCGGCTCAGCGCCCGATCTGATTGAGATGAAACCGGCTTCGCAAAAACCCCTGGAAATGCCCGACCTCTTCGAGCGCGAGCTTCAGACGACCCTCCTCGATCCGATTCAGGCGCTCGAGCGGTAAGTAATTGTTCGGCTCCCGGTCCTCCTCGAGCGCAAGCAGCTGCGCGCGCAGCCGCAGGGTCACCAGGAAATCCAATGCCGCGATTAGACTCTCCGCCTGCTCCGAGCGCAGGATCCCGGCCCCTTCCAAACCGAACACACGGCCACGGGTACCGCCGTCGCCGACACCCGCCTGCAATGCCATCGCTTTGACCCCCTCGGTGATCGGGAAAATACCGGCCTTCTTCAGCTCGATGCTGCCGCGGTGCGGCCCCCGCCGCTCCGGCTTGATCCCCCCGAAAAAACCCAGCGGCGGCTTGAATCCGACCGCGTTGGCCGCGCTGTAGGCGAGAAAAAGATTGTTGGCGCGCAGCTGCTCCGTGATATGTCGCTTCAGCTCAGCCTCGAAGCTGGCGTCTCCGTAGAGCGTCCTGAGATCGAAAAACATGCTGCCCGCGAGAATGTTCTCCGGCGACGGCGTACGCAACCATTTGTCGAGAACACGTTTCCAATCGCCGAGACTGCGCCGCCAAGCCTCGTTCTTGGCCATAATGCCCCCCGGGCAAGGCGGGACGCCGATCCCCACGAGATGGTCGATCAGATCGACACTGAAGGCCGCGAGGCGCTCACGCTCGTGCTGCGTCAGATCGTCCGCATAGACGATCGCGTTGTCCTGATCCGTGGAGAGCGTCTGCTCTTGCCGACCTTCGCTCCCCAGCGCAAGGAAGGCAAAGCGGTCCGTGAGATCCGGGTAACGCGCGGTGCGCACCAACTCGATCAAACGCACCAGGATGCGGTCGTTCAGGTGGGCCACCGTCTGCACCAGATCCTTGGTCGCCACACCTGTGCCCGAGAGGTGCACGACGAGCTGCTCCAGCTTCTCGTGCAGGATCTTGAGATCATCGACGTCGGCCGCCTCCTCGATCTCCTTCACCAACTGCTGCGGCGAGCGGCTTTGCAGCCGCAGCGCGTCGGAATCGGTCACGATGCCGCAAAGCGCACCACTCGCATCCACCACGCACAGCCGGTGGATTCTGCGCCGACTCATGAGATGCAGCGCCTCGAAGAGATAGTCGTCTTCGCCGATCGTCACCAACGGGCTGTTCATGATGTCGCTCACACGCAGATCGCCGGGATCCCGCCCGCGTGCCACGACCTTGTTGCGCAGGTCGCGGTCCGTCACCATCCCGACCGGAACCTGATCCGAGCACACGACGATGCTCGAAATATTCCGCTCGCTCATCATCTCCGCGGCGACGACCAGCGACTCATCCTGCTCGCAGGTCACGACATCGCGTTGACACAGATCCCTGACGGGAACGAAAAACACATTATCAGCGGACATTGGGCCTCGATTGCGACTGGTTTTGACGACTGCATCGACGGTGGACGTATGCGCTGGACCCAACGCACTCCTTTCGCGATCCGACGCATTCGTGAGATGGATCGATCCAACGGGATCGGACCGAATCCGCACACGCCACTTTAGCCCGGGGAACCCGATCACGCGAGACCGAGCGAGCGACACCGCCGACTCGCGCCGCCTCGGCGGCGTTGACCGCGCCAACCTCGCCTGGTAAATTGCGCCGCTGAGTCGGGCGCATAGCTCAGCGGGAGAGCACTGCCTTCACACGGCAGGGGTCCGTGGTTCGATCCCACGTGCGCCCACCAATAAAGTCAGAAACTGGAAAGCCGGCCTCGCGCCGGCTTTTTTGTTTGGGCCCAAATCGGGCCTACGTTGAAGCCACGAACTTTATCGAGCGGATGGCCACGATCTCTGCGCGCTACTGCGGTCGCTTCTCAGCTCCAGTTTGGGACAAATGGAGATCACGAACGGGAGGGAGCCTTGCAGTCGAACCGAATCGCGGTTCGCCGATCTCCACGGCGGCTGCGAAGCCGGGATGGGCCGGATTCAGGATTAGGTTGCGCTCGCCGGGCGTTACGGCGCTGGGCACGGTCAGCCCCACCGAGACGCCTGATGCGGCCCAGGCGTCGCCGATCGATCGCGTCGATGCCGGTGCCGGCCACGCGGCGTAATCGGCAGGCAGCTCGGCCACGAGCTCGCAAGCCAAGACGGCCTCGGGCACCACCTCGAGCTCAATGTATCGCCAATGCCCGCGCAGGACGTCTTCAGCCTCCAAGTGAACGAGCAGCTCAAGCTGCGCAAGCGACAGCGACTGTGCCGCGTAGACCATCGAAACACCGGGTGAATTCCAGCGCCCGCCGAAGAGCCGTGCACCTTCGCCGGTGAAGGACGTCTCCAGATACGCCTCGTCGAGCAGACGAAACCATCTCAAGAAAAGACCCCATGGCGTAGTCGGCCGATCAGTTGCTCGACCTCACGCGCACCGACTTCCGTGTCCGCGTAGT
>NZ_JAABRP010000083.1 GCF_011390875.1 Thiocapsa sp. | reverse complement strand
GGAGAAATTATCGATCCGGGCCTGCAGGGCCAGCAATTCGGCGACCTGTTCCTGCTTCACGCGGAATTCGCCGACGCTGTTCAGCGTGATCCCGACCAGAATGATCAGCCCGAGCAGGCAGCCGATGAGGCTGGCAACGGAGAGATGGACCAGTTTCACGGCCGCGACTCCGGATCCGCATGGCCGCCGGGAATCCCGACCACGGACGGATCAAGCGCGCGCAGGGCCGTGGCGTCGATGAGGTCGAGGACGGCGATCGTGTCGGTGGCGTGCCCGTGGCCCGCGCGCAGGGCCCAGTCGATCTGCTGCTGCAGCGTCGCGAGGACCGACCATTGGAGATTGAGCGCGTAGTCCAACGCCGGCCAGTTGCGGCGCAGGATGTCCCCGGGGATGTCGGCGTGCCGGGCATAGACGGTGATGGCCGCTTCGGGATCGCGATTGATCGACGCGATCGCATCGCGGTAGGCGGCGAGCACCGCACGGCTGCGTCCGGGCTGTTCGCGCGCGTTCGCGCGAGTCGTCACCAGCACCCATTTGGCGGCATAGATATTGCCGCCGGGGAAGCTGCGGAATTCCTCGCCGCCGGGCTCCCGAAGCCGCGAAAGCCAGGGTTCCCAGATCACCGCTGCGTCGACCTCACCTTCGCGCAGGGCGTCGGGGATCCGCGCGACCGGGTAATCGACCAGCTCGACCGCGGCCGGGTCGAATCCGTGGAAATGCGCAAAAAGCCACCAGACGAACTCGGCATTGGTCCCCTTGTGCAAGCCGATACGCCGCCCGCGCAGGTCCGCCGGGCGCTCGACCGGGCCGGAGACCGGTGCGACCACGTGGTTGAGCCGGATCGAATGCACCAGGCTGGCGAGAATGACCGGGTCGTCCGCTTCACCGGGCGAGGGGTCCGCGAGCCGATCGAGTACGATCGGCGTCAGCGCCATCAGCGCGAAGTCGGCCTCGCCCGCCCGCAGTCGCTCGAGGTTGCGCCTGCCCGATGCATTGAACTCGACATCGACATCGAGGCCGTGCCGGGCGAACAGACCCTCGTGCCGGGCGATGACCGTGGGCAGGTCGGCGAGGTAGTCGACCCCGGCCAAACGCACGGGCCCCGTATCGGCGACCAGCGCGCGATCCGCGCCGGGCGCCAGCAGGAGAAGCAGCACCAATGGAAAGATCGCTCGGCGCAATAGGGTGCAGCCTCCCCGAAACGTTCGGTGCGGCGTATCGCCCGGCGAGACACTGAGGCGGCTTAGGGGCATCATAAATGCAGCGGCGAAAGCGCGATCTTCGTGGGCTGCAACCTCCTGTACCAAATGCACTACCGGGATCGTACACCCAACAGGTCGCGAAGCGGGCCCTACAATTTGCGTTGTCGCTCACGTTGTTTCACTGCCTAATACCCGAATCGTTTCGCGAGGGGTGCTTGCGTCTTTTCCCCAGTGATGACCGGAGGCGCAATGTTGTCAGGCGGAGGAGCGCGATGAGAGTGCAGGCAGCCTGTCGAGGGGACCTAGAAGTTTCGAGTATGCGGGGCTCTGCCCGGACGGTAGGACGACCGTTTGTGGGTTCGTTGTGGCCACGTCTTGCAATCACGCAGCGAATGATTCTGAAGGCCCCTGGAGGCGGTCCGACTTGTCGCCCCGGCCTTCGGCGCAAGCACTTCAGCGCAGAAGCGGATTCCAGCGCGTCGTCAGCGCGACCGAGTAAGGCCGGCTCTCCTTTATCGACCTGGACCCGACACGCCCGCTTTATCGCTACCGGTTTCCTCATGCACTTCATGCTGCGGGGCATCGGGGTAACCGATAGGGGGCGTATCACGGAATCTCTATCGGCGAGCAATCTGCGGGGTCGGCATTTCCGATGTCCCGCCAATACCGATGACCAGAGCCTCAACGTCCGCTGACCTGGCTGAAGCGGATGCTGGATTTTGTATGCCTGTGACTGCAACGGGTCGTGACCGGTCCGTCGGCCGCTGCACGGTGACCGTTAACAGGATCTACCTGCCCGGCAGCGGTCTGTCCTGAGCGGCGGCTTACCGGCGCTCTCGAGGCATCTGCCTCGCGCGCACGCTGTCATGCGGGTCGGTTTGGGGTATTAATCTAAAACGACGGAAATGTCCCGCTCTCCCGGATAGCCGAACACGATTTATCCTACAAGCTCCTGTTCTCACATCGCGATCTGGTCGCGGACTTGTGCGACGCCCGTTGCTTGAGCCGAGTGTCGAGCATTTTTGAGACCGAAGGGCATGCATGGTGGACCTTCGAGCTGCTGTAGACCCTGCGTGACATTTTCGTCAATGCTGCAGTCGCCGGGATGGCACAACGCCTGCGGCTGATGGAGGGTGGACTCGGTGGGACTCTTCGATAATCTAGGTGCCGAGGGGTGAACCGGTTTCGGAAAACTCGATTTACCCGTCTGTTACCCGTCAGACAAAGAAAAAGGGTTAGCGGATGCTAACCCTTTGCTTTGATTGGCGTCCCCACGGGGGTTCGAACCCCGGTTACCGCCGTGAAAGGGCGGTGTCCTAGGCCACTAGACGATGGGGACGGTGACCGTTTTCAGCGATCCGACTGTGATCATGGTGCCGGATCCTTTCGATTGATTGGTGGAGCCAGGCGGGATCGAACCGCCGACCTCAACACTGCCAGTGTTGCGCTCTCCCAGCTGAGCTATGGCCCCGATGTCGTCGAGACGCGGAATATTACCGGCGGACTTTTCGTTTGTCTAGACCGGTTTTCATGCTTTGTTGCGGGCGGCGTGACCCAATATGCTGTGCAGCTTGACGCGAACCCGCTCGCGGGCTTGTGCGGGGCGCGCTGCCGGTGCATCGTATGCGCGCTTTCGAATCTATCCTCAAGGAGCCTAAATCTATGATGCGGATCTTATTGTTTCTCGCGACCAACGCGGCGATTCTCGTCGTCATCAGCGTGGTCTTCCGGTTGCTGGGGATCGACAGCCTGTTGCTCGAGGGCGGCGGACTCGACATGAACGCGCTCTTGATCATGTCGGCCATCATCGGCTTCAGCGGATCGCTGATCTCGCTGTTCCTGTCGAAGATGATGGCTAAGCGTGGGATGGGCGTGCAGGTCATCGAGCAGCCCTCCACCCCGTTCGAACGCTGGTTGATGGAAACCGTGGCGCGCCAGTCTCAGGCGGCCGGCATCAAGATGCCGGAGGTCGGCATCTTCGACTCGCCCGAGCCCAACGCCTTTGCCACGGGTTGGAACCGCAATGATGCCCTGGTGGCGGTCAGTACCGGGCTCCTGCAGCACATGACCAAGGATGAGGTCGAGGCGGTCGTGGGCCACGAGATCAGCCACGTTGCGAACGGCGATATGGTGACGCTGGCGCTGATCCAGGGCGTGGTCAACACCTTCGTGGTGTTCCTGGCGCGCATCATCGGCCACACGGTCGACCGGGTTGTCTTCAAGAACGAAGAGGGCCACGGCATCGCCTACTTCGTCGTCTCGATCGTCGCCGAGATCCTGCTCTCCTTCCTGGCCAGCATGATCGTGATGTGGTTCTCGCGTTATCGCGAATTCCGGGCCGACGAGGGCGGGGCGCGTCTGAGCAGTCGCACCCAGATGGCGAATGCCTTGCGTGCATTGCAGCGCGTCCATCAGCCGCAGGATCTTCCTGCCGGGGAGTTCGCGGCTTTCGGCATCTCGGGAAATATCGGCCAAGGTCTGAAGGTGCTGTTCTCCAGCCATCCGCCGTTGGAGAAGCGGATCGCGGCCCTCGAGCAGGCGCGCGACTGATCGCGGGACGTCGCCAACCTCGGCTCTTCTATACCGAGCGCTCTTGGGGTTTTCGGAAAGCAGGGCGTGCAATGCGCCAGAGACTCCGCGTGTGCTCGGTTTGTTCTTCTGCCCGATCGAGCGTCCGGCCTCAAGCCGGGCGCTCGCATTGTGCCGGATCGGCCGTTTTGCGACCTCGACGCTTGGCATCACTCGACCCGGTCGCCACCTCCTCCAAAGTGGTTGAGCGAAGCGGGTTGTCTCCGAGAAGGGCGGGACCATGTGGCGAAACACAGATGACGGCTATGGAGTGGTCGCCGTGGTGCTGCACTGGCTGGTGGCAGCGGTTGTTGTCGGCCTCTTCTCGCTGGGTCTGTGGATGGTCGAGCTGACCTACTACGACGCCTGGTACCGACGATCGACAGACATCCACAAGGGCGTCGGCATCCTCCTCTTTCTCGTCGTTCTGGCTCGACTCGGTTGGCGGCTGGTCAACCCCCGCCCAGTCCCGGAACCGGCACACTCGCGCCTGGAGCGGATTGCTGCAGCCCTCACGCATGTGCTCTTGTACGTCCTGCTTTTTGCGGTGATGACGGCGGGATATCTGATCTCGACGGCGGATGGGCGTGCCGTCGATGTCTTCGGCCTTTTCAGCGTTCCGGCCACCATCGCGGGCCTGCCCGGACAGGCCGACATTGCGGGGGATTTCCATCTGGCCTTGGCGATCGCACTCATTGCTTTGGCCGCAGTCCATGCGATTGCAGCCTTGAAACATCATTTCATCGATCGCGACCGGACGCTGTTGCGGATTCTCGGGCGCCGCACCCCGCGTCCGTCTCGGTCCGCTGCACATTCGAGGAGAAGAGCATGAACGCATTGAAGATCAAGATGTTGCGCCTCGCGATCTGGTGCCTGGCCGCGACCGCCGCGATTCCGGCCGTCGCGACCGCGGCAGTCGAGCGCTATGTGATCGACACCGAGGGCGGGCATGCCTTCGTGCAGTTTCGCGTCAAGCATCTCGCCTACAGTTGGCTGTACGGGCGTTTCAACGACTTTTCGGGAACCTTCACCTACGATACCGAAGACACGAGCAACTCCGCGGTGGAGCTGAACATCAACACGGCGAGTCTGGATTCGAATCATGCCGAGCGCGACAAACATCTACGCGGAAAGGATTTTCTCGATGTCGATCGGTTTCCGCGGGCATCCTTCAAGTCGACGGCCTACAAGGAGACCGGTTTCAACACCTCGGTGCTCGAAGGCGATCTCACCGTGAAGGGGATCACCAAACCGGTCCGGATCGAGGTGCAGCGCATCGGCAACGGGCCGGATCCCTGGGGCGGATATCGTCGCGGGTTTCAGGGTACGACCAGCTTCGCGCTCAAGGATTTCGGGATCGACTACGATCTGGGTCCGGCCGCCCGAAACGTGGAGATGATTCTGTCCATCGAAGGGGTTCGGCAGTAGGGTGCAGGCGTTATGATTCCGTCACTCGAAACAACCGACGAGACTTCGCCATGCCATCTCGCGTCGCCCTGATCGGCCTGCTTCTACTTGCGATTGCCCCCGTGCCGCATGCGGGAGGGTTAGGCCAGCCGATCACGATCCAGATCGTCAATCCCGGCTTCGATGAACGTATGATCGAGGTCGTCGACAACATCTGCAGACAGGTCGTGTTCTCGGCGACGCTGGCTGCGGAGTCGAGTGTCAGGGCCCACGTTTGTACCCGGGGCATGAACAAAGGAGACGTGACAATTCGCAACACCCTCACGGGAGCGCAGCAGCGACACGCCGACATCATCGACGACGTACGGTTGACGGCGCCTTAAACCGCGCCCGGCGCGGTATGCGATGTTTTTGGATGGGGTCGGCCCCGGCAGGTATGACCACCGTCGGAGTCGGCGCGGTTTAGATGTCTTCGTTCGTTCGCCCTGCGTCGGGGGAACGGATCAAGCGAGCAGGCCCCGGACATCCCGGTCCAGGGCGTCGATCAGTTCGTCCAGGTTGTTCAGATCGTAATCCGGCGGCGGCATGCCGTCGATCCAGGGGCGACCCGGGGCAAATTGGCCGGTCCGTACGAGCGCGGTCCACATCCCGAGCCGCTCCGCTCCGGCGATGTCCGTATCCGGACGATCCCCGACCATCATGCATTCCGCCGCAGTGCAGCCGAGGATCTCGAGCGACATCTCGTAGAGCAGGGGCTCGGGTTTGCCCACGAAGGTGGGCGTCACCCCGGTCGCGGCCGCAAAGGGGGCGACCAAGGCGCCCCCGCCGGGCAGGACCAGATGACGGCCGTTGCGCATGCCGTCGACGGCGGTGTCCGGATTCGTGGCGACCAGACGGGCGCCCCGACTCAGGATGAGGTTGATGCCGACGGTGAGCTGCTCGAAATCCAGCCCGGGTCCCTCGCCCACGACGACCACGTCGGCGCGCTCGGCGTCCGGCGTTCCGATCGAGCGTAGAGCGGCATCCAAGCCGCCGGCTCCGACGGCAAAATAGCGGAATCCGGGTCGAACGTGGCTCAGCCAGCGCGCCGTGGCCAGGGCGGAGGTGATGATTCGCTCCGGGTTCGGTCGCGGCAGCCCCATCGTGGCGAAGGCGTCGGCGACCTGCTCGGGTGTGCGGATCGGGTTGTTGGTGACGAAGGCGTGCGGTGTCGCTTTCAGGCGGCCGAGCAGCCGCCCCGCGCCCGGCAAGGGCCGGTCTCCGTGGAAAAGGAGACCGTCCATGTCGAGCAGCAGGGCGCGGGGGTGCGGGCGTTTCATTCAGTCGGCGAGGTCGCGGGCGAGTGAGTCACGGACCTCGGGGGTCGCCTCGACCTGATAGCCGTACTCCGGGTGATCGGTCCCGAGCGCGAGCTTCGCGCCATGTCTCATCGCCGCGGCCATCGGCGCCGTCAGCTCGAAGCGCAGGAAGTGCACGGCCGATGTCTTGGTCGCGTCCTCGCGTTCCATGTCCTCGTCGGCGATCGCGTAGACCCGATCGAAATCGGCGACTTGGACCCACACCCGGTCCTCGATACCGCGTAGCCGCGCCAAGGCATCGCGCCGTTCGTCGACGTCCTCGTACTCGATCATGAAGGTCGCCTTCCAGTTGCTCCCGTCCGGGACCATCGGGTTGTAGGCGTCGAGCTCGTCCTGAATCCCTGCCGACTCGAAGATGCGCTCGGCGCGCAGCATCTCTTGGATCTGATACTGCATGGTGAGGCGATCCTCGAAATAGAGCGTGGCATGCGCGCCGATCGCCACCTGCCGATGCTTCTTGTGGGCCATCACGCGCGCCCGGAAATCACCGCGAACCTCCGCGTATTTCTCGAGGCTGTAAAGGTCGTCTCGTGTCAGATGCATAGTCATCTCCAAACCGATTGATAGTTTTCATGACCCCGGCCGAAGCGCGTTCAGGGCGGTTTTCGGACTCGTCGAGTCGGGCTCGATCCCGCTAGCCGTCAGGAGAGCGGAAGAGGACGACTGCAAGTCGTCGATCCCGGGCCGTCGCCGCTTCGCGAGGATCTCCGGCATCGCCCTTGGTCGCCCGCATGAGCAAGACCCTTTCCCATCCTGAACCGCGTCACCGCCGATTGCCGCATGGTCAACGAAGACCGACCCGATACGCTGGTCTTCGCTGTCCTGCCGAACGCGGTTCAGCGCGGTTCAGAGCCCGTAGGCCATCCGCAACAAACTCAGCGGATGCCGCTGCTCGCCGTCCTTTCCCAGGGCATGCGCGATATGGGCGCCGGCCATCGGACAGTCGCTGCCGAAGTGATCCGGTGCCGCCTTCTCCACGCGGCCCGCGACCGGGCGCACGATCTTCATCGCGGAGGCGTAATACTCCTTCTTCACCGCGTAGGTACCGTCGTGGCCCGAGCAGCGCTCGATGATCTCCACTGTCGTGTCCGGCACGAGTGCCAGGACCTCACGGGTCTTCTGCCCGATGTTTTGGACCCGCTGATGACAGGACGCCTGATAGATGACGTTGCCCAGCGGCTTCTTGAAATCCGTATTGAGCTTGCCGTGCTTGTGACGGAGCATCAGGTATTCGAAGGGGTCGAAGATGTGCGCCTTGACCGCCTGCACGTCCTGATCCTCCGGGAACATCAGGGGCAGCTCCTGTTTGAACATGAGCACGCAGGACGGGACCATGGCGACGATGTCCCAGCCCGCGTCGACCAGGCGTTTGAGCACCGGGATGTTGGCGTCTTTCGCCGCCTTGACGGCTTGCAGATCACCGAGCTCGAGCTTGGGCATGCCGCAGCATTGCTCCTTCTCGGGGAGCGTGACCGGGATGCCCGAGTGCTCGAAGACCGCGATCAGGTCGGCGTTCACGCCGGGCTCGTTGTAGTTGCCGTAGCAGGTGGTGAAGAGCGCGACCTTGCCGGTGGTCGGGCCGGCCGGCTCGCCGACGGAGGAGCGACCGATGCGCGCCTTCTCGCTCTTGCGCAGTGTGTCGCTCACGTAGGGCGGAACCCGCGCGTCTTTATGCACCCCGAGCACGGCCTCGAGTGCTTGTCGTCCGGCCGAATTGGCGTTGACCGCGTTGACCAACCCGTTGACGACCGGGATCCCGGCGAGCGAACCGACGGTGTCGGTGCTGGTGAGGATGCGATCGCGCAGCTTGACGTTGCCTTGGCGATATTTGACGGCCTTGGCCCGAAGCATCAGGTGCGGAAAGTCCAGGTTCCACGCGTGCGGCGGCACGTAGGGACATTTGGTCATGTAGCACAGATCGCAGAGATAACAGTGGTCGACCACCTTCCAATAGTCGTCCTTGGCCACACCGTCGACCTCCATCGATTCGGACTCGTCCACCAGATCGAAGAGCGTCGGGAAGGATTGGCAGAGACTGACGCAGCGACGACAGCCGTGACAGATGTCGAAGACACGTTCCAGCTCCTTGTCGAGCGAAGCCTGGTCGTAGAAATCAGCGCTTTGCCAGTCGAGCGGGTGACGGGTCGGGGCCTCGAGACTCCCCTCCCGGCTCATTGACGTCGCCATGCGTTAACCTCCCCTGAATCGGTGGTGTCCGTGGTGCGAGCGCGTCGAGGACGGGTCGCCCCCAGGTCGCTTCACGGCCGCTCCGCGAGCGCAGGATCGTACCGGGGGACGACGGACCGGACCTGCCGACGGCCACGGCCATCGTCGGCCTCGACGATGCCCTAACTGTAGACGGGCCGGTGGCGGCGTACCAATCGATAGGGCGAATCGACATCATCGTCGAGACGAAGCGTGCGGGGCCCGACCGTCGACTCGCGGCAGCCGGCTTTCGGCGCCGGTCGATTACAGCAGCTTTTCGATCGCCCTCACGACCTTGCGGTCATCCGGCTTGGTGAAACTGACGTAATGATCCACGAGATTGCCGTTGCGATCGATCAAGTACTTATAGAAGTTCCACTTCGGGTAAGGAGCACCGGCGACGGCGAGCCGCTCGAAGAGCGGGGAGGCCGAACCCTTCTTGACGCCGACCTTCTCGAACATCGGGAATTCGACCGAGTAGGTCAGGCGGCAGAACTTCTCGATCTCTTCCTCGTTCCCCGGCTCCTGGTTCGCGAAGTCGTTGGACGGGAAGCCCAGTACGACGAGACCTCGGTCTTTGTACGTGCTGTAGAGGGTTTCGAGTCCCTCGTACTGCGAGGTGAAGCCGCACTTGCTTGCGGTGTTGACGATCAGAATGACCTTTCCCTGATAGGCTTCGCAGAGGTTGACGACCTCCTCGCCCGCGAGTCGGCGCATCTCGACATCGAGCAAGGGTGAGCAGGGTGGGGCGGCGGCGCTTGCTGTGGAGCTCATGGCGGCGATTCCTAATGCAAATAGTGTGGTCTTCATCATCGGGGGAAATCTCTTCGGCGTCGGGCATGCGTCGTCCTACTTGGTCTTTCGCGAGGTAATGCACAAAATGCCGAATACAATCCCGTCCTCGGCGCGGAGGCGACGCGTCGCCTCCGCGCCGAGGACGGGAGATGTGACAAGAGTGATTTGAAAACGGGGGGCGGGCACCAACCTGCAAAGCCTTGTGGCGCGTGTCGTACCGAGTGCCTTCGAGGACTTCGGCACGAGTGTCCGTTCGTGAACGACGATGGGATTTTTTGGGACCAACGAGGAGCAGGATCGGTATGAGCGACTGGGTGAAAGCGAAGGTGACGGGTAAGCATGCCTGGACGGACGGACTCTACAGCATGCAGTTCGACGGTCCGGTCGCCGACTTCAAGGCGGGTCAGTACATCAAGGTCGCCTTGGATATCGAGGGCGATCGCGTGGGTCGACCCTATTCGTTGGTCAATCCGCCGCAGGAGCGTCCTGTGGAGATCTATTTCAACGAGGTTCCGGAAGGCCCGCTGACGCCGCGTCTGTCCGATCTGAATCCCGGCGACGAGGTCTGGCTCTCGGAGAAGCCGGGCGGGATATTCACGCTCGATACGGTCGAGCCCGCGGAGACGCTCTGGCTGCTCGCAACCGGGACCGCACTCGGTGTCTATCTCTCGATCCTGCGTTCGCCGGAGCCTTGGGATTTGTTCGAGCGCGTCGTTCTGGTGCACGGCGTACGTCAGGCTACGGATCTGACCTATGGCGAGACCCTCGCTGCGATCGCCGAGCGACGTGGCGAGCGGTTCACGTTCGTGCCGGCGGTCAGTCGCGAGACGGTTCCGGGTGCGCTGTCCGGCCGGATCACCGACCTCTTGACGGGCGGCCGCTTGGAATCGCATGTCGGTGCGGCCATCGACCATCACACCAGTCACGTGATGCTGTGCGGGAACTCGGCCATGATCAAGGATGTAAAGGTCATCCTCGAGGAGCGCGGTCTGGCCCGGCATAAGCGGCACGCGCCCGGACAGTACACGACGGAGCAGTACCATTAAACTGCGCCCGGTGCGGTATGCGATGTTTTTTGGATGGGATCGGCCCTCGCAGACTTGACGAGCGTTTGAGTCAGCGCAGTTTAAGATTCTAAAAATAAATCATTTTGAACTGTGTCCCCGCTAAGCGGCGTGGATGGGCCAAACGTCGAGTTCACTCGACATTGAGGATCCTGCTCTGGACGCGGTTTAGGCGATCCGGAATTCGGAGATCGGAACCGATTGCATCGACGAGCCGGATCCCCATGGAAACCTCTGCGACATCGCTCAAAACGCTGGTCCGACTCTCCGCTGACGTAACCACCCGCTCGTCGCGGCGTGACAAGATCGGTCTGATTGCGGATGTGCTCGGTCGGCTGGATCGGGAGGAGACTGCACTCGCGGCGAGCTATCTCGCCGGGCAGATCCCGCAAGGTCGCGTCGGGGTGGGGCCGGCGCAGGTGGACGCGCTCCGCGGTCTGGTCCCGGTCGAGCAGGGCCGTTTGACCCTCGGCGACCTGGATCGGACATTCGCCGCCCTGCTCGCCGTCAAGGGTGCCGGCGCTCAGGCGCAGCGTCGGGCCCTACTGCAAGCGCTGTTCGAGCAGGCCACCCGCGAGGAACAGGGATTTCTTGCCCGGCTGATGCTCGGCGAGCTGCGGCAAGGGGCGGTCGAGGCACTCGTGATGGAGGCGGTCGCGCAGGCGGCCGGGCTGGATCCCGCGCTGGTTCGGCGTGCCCTCATGCTGAGCGGCGATCCGGCGCGGGTCACGCGCACGGCCTTCGACACCGGGGCCGCGGGACTTCGCGCGATCGGTCTCGAGCTCTTTCGCCCAATCCTGCCGATGCTTGCCCAGCCCGCGGAGGACCTGGACGACGCGCTCGCCCGGCTCGCTTCGCCCGATCTCGAATTCAAGCTGGACGGCGCCCGGGTGCAGGTCCACAAGCGTGGCGAGGCGGTGCGGGTCTACAGCCGGCAGGGACATGAGGTGACTGCGGCGGTGCCCGAGATCCCCGAGCTGATCGCGCGGCTTCCCGTTGCGGACTTGGTGCTCGACGGCGAGGTCCTTGCGCTGCGTGCGGACGGGCGACCGCATCCCTTCCAGACCAGCATGCGCCGCTTCGGTCGGAGACTCGACGTCGCGCGTCTGCGCGCCGAGCTGCCGCTGAGCGCCTTCTTCTTCGACTGCATCCAATGCGACGGGACACTCATGATCGATGCCCCTGCGCGGGAGCGTTTCGCCGCACTCGCCGAGGCGGTTCCGGGGCGCGCTCTCATCCCGCGGTTGCAGCCGAGCGATGCGGCCCAGGCCCGCGCCTTTCTGGAGCGCGCACTCGCCGCGGGTCACGAGGGGATCATGGCCAAGGACCCGGCGGCGCCCTATGCGGCCGGCGCGCGTGGTCGGCAGTGGCTCAAGATCAAGCCGACGCAGACGCTCGATCTGGTGATCCTGGCGGCGGAGTGGGGCAGCGGTCGACGTAGCCGTTGGCTGAGCAATCTGCATTTGGGCGCACGCGACCCGGCTGGCGGTTTCGTCATGCTGGGCAAGACATTCAAAGGCTTGACCGATGCGATGCTGAGCTGGCAGACCGAGCATCTGAGCGCGCTCGCGGTGGCGCAGCAGGGCCCGGTGGTGCATGTACGGCCCGAGCTGGTCGTCGAGATCGCCTTCAACGAGCTTCAGGAGAGTTCACAGTATCCGGGCGGGCTCGCCTTGCGCTTCGCGCGTGTGAAGCGCCATCGTCCGGACAAGACTGCGGATCAGGCCGACGACATCGCGATGGTGCAAGCGCTCTTTCGGCGGCAGATCGCCTATTCGTCTTAAACCGCGCCCAGCGCGGTATGCGTCGTTTTTGGATGGGATCGGCCCCGGCGGATTTCAGAACCGCTGGAGCCGGCGCGGTTTAAAGTATTAAAAAATATAAAATTTTAAACCGCGTCCCCGCTAAGAGTCGTGGATTCACCAAACTTCGAACTCACTCGAAAGTTGGCATCTCGCTCTGGACGCGGTTTAACACCAAAGGCTTTGGATGCACCAAGCGTCGAGCTCACTCGAAGAGGAGCATCTCCCTCAGGACGCGATTCAAGGTGCCGATGCCGGAATACCGCCGAGGAACGATGACTCATCCACTCTGTCGACATCTGGTGCTGGTGCTCGGGGATCAGCTCGATGTCGGAGGCCCTGCCTTGAGGGACCTGGATCCGACTCGCGATCGGGTTTGGATGTGCGAGGCGGTCGAGGAGTCGACCCATGTGCCCTCGCACAAGGCTCGGATCCTGCTGTTTCTGTCCGCGATGCGGCACTTTCGCGACGCCTTGGAGGCGGCGGGCGTGAGCGTCCATTATCGGGCGCTGGATGTCGAGGCCGATCCGTCGCTCGCGGCCGGCCTTGCCGCGGCGATCCGGGTCCTGCGTCCCGAGCGCCTGATCCTGGCCGAGCCAGGGGAGCATCGCGTTCTCGTGGCCTTGCAGGGCGTCGCCGAAGCCAGTGCAGTGGCGCTCGAGATCCGCCCGGACGAGCACTTCATCTGCTCTCGAACCGAGTTCGATCGCTGGGCGGCCGGTCGCAAAGGGCTCCGCTTGGAGCACTTCTACCGCCATCTGCGCAAGCGGGAATGCATTCTGATGGAAGGTCCGGCGAATGCCGCGCAACCCGTCGGCGGGCAGTGGAACCTGGACCAAGAGAACCGCAAGGCGTTCGGTCGGCAAGGTCCGGGCATGGTGCCTGAACCGATCGGTTTCCCACCCGACGTCGTCACGCGGGACCTGATTTCCCTGATCGAGCGGCGTTTCCCCGACGCGCCAGGCACCCTGGAACGCTTCGACTGGCCGGTGACCGCGGCCCAAGCCCGGGAGGCGCTCGACGACTTCATCCGCAACCGGCTTGCTGCGTTCGGCCCGTGGCAGGACGCCATGTGGACCGACGAGCCCTATCTTTACCACGCGCGGATCTCGGCCGCCCTCAATCTCAAGATGCTCGACCCGCGCACGGTGATCCATGCCGCGATCGCGGCCTTCGAGGCGAACCAGGCGCCGCTCGCCTCGGTCGAAGGCTTCGTCCGTCAGATCCTCGGCTGGCGTGAATATGTGCGCGGGATCTATTGGCGCGAAGGGCCGGTCTATCTGGAATCCAGCGCCCTGGAGGCACATCGTCCGCTCCCGAATTTTTACTGGACCGGCAATACCGACTACGCTTGTCTCGAGGCGTCGATCGGACAGGTGCTCGACTACGGTTACGGCCATCATATTCAACGTCTGATGGTGACTGGACTTTTCGCACTCCTGCTTGGGGTCGAGCCGCGCGAGGTCCACGCTTGGTATTTGGCGATGTTCGTCGATGCCGTCGAATGGGTCGAGGCGCCCAACGTGATCGGGATGAGCCAGTTTGCCGACGGCGGGTTGTTGGCCTCCAAACCCTATGTGGCGACAGGCCAATACATCAATCGAATGAGCAACTATTGTCGGCACTGCCGCTATGATCCGAAAGAGGCTATCGGCGAGACCGCCTGTCCATTCACGACGTTGTACTGGGATTTTCTCGATCGGCACCGGGATCGGTTCGCCAACCATCCGCGCACTGCGCTGCAGTGGCGGAATCTCGCGCGGCTGGATCCCGAGCGCCTCGGCGCGATTCGTCGACAGGCGGAGGCGCTTCGCGCAGATTTGGTGACGGGAGGGAGCGGTTGAGGGTGGGAAGAGCTGTCAGTCTTCAGCTATCAGTTATCACTTATCACTTAAACCGCGTCTCTACCGTCGATGCAGATGGCCTCGAGACCAAGCCAGACTGAACACAGCCCATATCACTTCGGACGCGGTTTAACCATGAGCAAAGACGTCATCATCATCGGTGCCGGTCTCTCCGGACTGGCGTGTGCCGTTACCCTTCGCGAGCGTGGTTTCGAGCCCCTGCTGCTCGAGGCGTCCGATGCCCCCGGCGGGCGTGTGCGCACCGATCGACGCGACGGGTTTCTTCTGGATCGCGGTTTCCAGGTCCTGCAGACCTGGTATCCGGAGGCGCAGCGGTTCTTTGACTATGCACGCCTTGACCTGCGTCCCTTCTATCCGGGGGCGCTCGTGCGCACGCAGGGGCAGCTGTATCGTGTCAGCGATATCTGGCGCCGTCCGACACGGCTCCCCGAGATGCTGGTCTCACCGGTGGGAAGCCTCGGCGACAAGCTGAGACTCCTCGTGCTGCGTCGCCGCGCTCTGGCGGGCGATCTCCAAGCGCTCTATTCGCGTCCGGAGCGCGAGGCGTTGACCTTGCTGCGCGAGTTGGGTTTTTCGGCACGCATGATCGAGCGCTTCTTCAAGCCGTTTTTCAGCGGCGTCTTCTTCGAGCCCGGATTGGGTGTGTCCTCGCGCGCCTTCGAGTTCGTGTTTCGCGCCTTCGCATTGGGCGACACAGCGTTGCCGGCGCGCGGCATGGGTGAGCTTCCGGCACAGCTCGCGCTGCAATTACCGCGCGACTCCATCCGCACCGGCGCACGGGTCGAGCGTATCCTGGATCAACAAGTCGTGCTCGATACCGGCGAGCGGCTGCGGGCGGGCTCTATCGTGCTTGCGACCGAAGGCAACGAAACGGCGCGGCTTTTGGGTCGATCCCACAGCGCCGCGGTGGCGGGTCGGGGAACCACATGTGTGTATTTCGCTGCGAGCGTGCCGCCGATCGAGGGGCCATATCTCGTGGTCAACGGCGAGGGACGAGGGCGGATCAACAGCCTGCTGTGTCCGAGCAATCTCTCGGATCATTATGCCCCGCGGGGCGAGAACCTCATCGCGGTCAACGTGCACGGCGCGGAGCATAACCCGGATGCGCTCGAAACCGACCTGCGTCGCGAGCTGATCGGCTGGTTCGGCGATCAGGTCCTGGGCTGGAAACGCTTGGCGGTGTATCGGCTGCCGCGTGCCTTGCCGGTTCAGTCGCCGCCTGTCGCCTATCCGGGTGCCGCGCGGCTGCGTCAATCCGATTGGCTCTGGACCTGCGGGGAATATCGGTCGGCGCCCTCGATTCAGTGGGCGTTGCATTCCGGGCATCGTGCGGGGGAGGAGATTGCAAACAGCCTGCTCGGCAATCGCCCGGGAGATGCGATCGGGCAGTCGGATGCCGGACCGCGCACCACGAGCCTGCCCTCGGCGGATTCCTGAGACGCGGATCTCACCCGCGCTCGCGGCGTGGGCTCGCCCGAGCGTCGGACTCCGCCGGGACGGGTTCCGACCCTACCGAAAGAAGGGGTTCTGTCGGCAAGAAAACCCAAGATCCTGAATGGGTTGCACCTATGCGGCCGATCTCCTATCGTAGCCGCTCACGAGAACAATCATCCACCTGGAGTTTGGAGTATGAGCTCTCCCTTTCTGCGTGCGCTGGCTTTTTCACTCGTTTTCTCGGGCACCTTGGCCGTTACCCCTTCGGTCCTCGCCAGCACCTCCGATGCGGAGACGGAGGCGGAGCCGGATTTGGATCTCGGTCAACGCCTGCATCGTCAGTGCGCGCTCTGCCACGGCCAATTCTCGCAGGGCATCTTGGGCGGAAAGTATCCACGTTTGGCGGGGCTACCCGATTATTATCTGATGAAGAGTTTGACCGACTATCGCGACGGCGTGCGCGAGCATGCGGCCATGACCGTGGTCGGCGGTCTGCGCACCTTGTCGGACTATGATCTTGCCAGCCTATCCGCCTATATCGCGAGCATCGACCTCGACGTTGTCCATCCGCTGGATGTGCCGACTCCCGAAAGCGCGGATGTCGAGAACGGCGAGGATATCTACAAGAGCGATTGCAAGACCTGCCACGGACGCGCGGCCGAGGGCAACAAGCGCAAGGAAAGTCCCAAGCTCGCCGGCCAATACGACGGCTATCTCTTCCGCCAGATCGAGAAGTTCAAGGCCGGCAAGCGGATGCACGCCAACGATCCGGAGGACGAGACCTTCGTGGACTACAGTGACCAGGACATCCTCGATATCATCGGCTTCGTGACCACGATCGACGACAAGAACTGAGCCCTGCGTCGGACACATCCATAAGAATATCTTGAGGATACAAGAATGAAACACCTGAGCCTTGTCGTTGCACTCGCCGTCTTGACGTCTTTGCCGCTGATGGCGGCCGAGGATGCTTCCCCCGAGATCCGCGTCTCGGATGTCGAGCACACCGTGCTCAAGGTCGGGCTTGCGCCCGGTGTCTCCGCCGATGCGGCGGGCGAGGCCATGCTCTCGAAGGCGGTTGAGCTCAACATGCGCTTGGTCGCGCATCTCAACGTCGGGCAGGAGGTCGGAAACCGCGGTATCGATTCGATGCGCTTGGAGATCTTCCAGTTCTGCAATCCCGAAGACGCGGTCAAAATGGCGCGATTCAACACCATTTTTGCAGCCTACATGCCGTGCAGCATCGCCTTGGTGGAGGACAACGACGGCCGGATCTGGTTGCAGATGCTCAATCTCGACATGCTGATCAGCGCCTATGATCTGCCGCCCGAGCTCCAGGCCCTAGCGCTCGGGATCAACGGTCAGATGCTCGACATCATTACCGCCGGTGCCACCGGCGAGTTCTGATCCGCCGTTTGTCGGGTCAGGGTGACCTGACTCGACGGCACGCCCAAATCCATGGGCGGGTCCTTAGGTCGGATTCGCGATAGCGTCATCCGACCTGCAACCCTCGAGAAGGCTGCAAGCGTCGGGGTACGGCGCGCATCGACCTCGGCGGGCAGCATTCGAGAGCGTGTCGGCGCGCCTTTTCAGACCTACGGCATAGTCCCTGCGGTCTTGACCGCTCGCCGATATCCAAGCCAAGGTCGAAGCAGATACTGCATCCCCGCAAACCCCAGCGCGAGAGCGCCGAGCACCGCCAAGGGCGCTGCCGCCGCCTTGTATCCCGCATCGTCGAAGAGCAGCGTGACGGCCAGGATCACGGCCAAGATCACGACGGCGAGATGAACCCGCAGATCCGTTGCCGGCCCCGGCCACCGGGCCGCCAGCACGGCGCCGAGCCAGGCCGCGAGTGCCCCCCCGAACAGTCCGGCCGCCACATCGACCGGCCAGTGTACGCCGACCGCCACCCGGCTCAGTCCGGCCAGTACGGCCAGCGCCAGGAATAGCGCCCGCAACCCCGTCCATCGTGTGAAGTAGATCAGGACCCCGAAAAAAACCGCTGCGGTCACGCTGTGACCGGACGGAAAACTTGCACGGGTGTGGCTCGGCCCGATGAGATTGAAGGTTTCGACTGCAAGGACGCCCGGCGGTCGCGTCGCGTCGAACAGCGCCTTGAATCCCCGGCTGTAGGCGGCTGCGATCAAAGCCGCGAGAACCAGCGCCCAGAAGATCCTCGGATAGCGCAGCGCGAAGAGGATGGCTAGTGCGAAGGGGACACGCTCGTCGCCCAAGACCGTCAGACACTGCCAGACCCAGTCCGGATAGCCCGCTGCGGCGGCGTTGATCCGGATGAATCCGGCGTCGTATCCGACGGCGAGATAAAGCGTGAGGCCGACGATCAGACAGATCCCGGCCCAGCGTCTCAGCCAGGCCGCGCCGCTCGGTGAGGTGAGCGGCGTCCGCGCGGCTCCAGCCTCCAAGCGCTTGCGAAGATCCTGTTTCCCGAACGCGATGAGGTCGGAGTGCATCTTTAAACCGCGCCCGGTGCGATATGCGTTATTTGTTGGAATGGCTTGGCCGCGCCAGCCCCGACGACTGTCGGAGCTGGCGCGGTTGAAAGTCTTAAAAAAATATCAAATTCTAAACCGCGTCTCACCGGGGTCGAGGACATCTCAGAAGCCAAACGCAAAATAAAGACTACGCATCTCGCTCCGGACGCGGTTTAGTCTCAGGGTTGCGCTTCGATGGCACGCCTGTCGTCCGCCTGGCCCATGCGCACTAGGGCAACCGGCCCTCGACGATAGAGGAGGTCATGCTGCAGGCCGGGGAAATCAGCGGCGAGGGCGTGGAGCTTGTCGACACGCAGGAAAACCAGCTCGCCGGGCAAGGGTGGGCGATTCGGTGTGACGGCATCGCGATAGACACTGAAGCTCGGCATCGAGGTGCGATAGACCACGGTCGGCAGGCCCAGCTCGCGCGCCAGCAGACCCGCCTCCTTGACCGGTGCCTGCATCACCTCGAAGACTCGCGGCACCAGGACCCCGTAGACCACCAGCGTTTGGATGACGCCGGCAAGGATCAGCCGCTGCCAGAGGGGCGGGCGCGACCAGAGGAGCAGACCGATCATCGCGGCCAGACCGGCGAGCATGGCGCCGAGATAGTCGAGCCCAAGGATCCCGCGGGCCTCTTGGAACATGGCGACCTCATGTGCCCGGTCCGCTTGGGATTCGGCCAGGCCGACGACTCCGGGGAGCACCGCAAGCAGGCCGAGGAAGATCAGCGGTGCCGCGAAGGCGAGCCAGCGGCCTTGCAGCAGATCGCGATGCTTCGCCATCAGGATGAAGAGCGGGGTGGCCCCGTAGAGCAGGTAATGCGGCAGCTTGGTGCCGGAGAAGGAGAAGAAGACGAACACCGTGCCGAACCAGATCCAGAGGAAGCGTTCGAGGGGGTCCGACCAGGCGGCACGAAGCCCCGGCAACAGGCGCAGGAACCAGCCGGTGAAGGGCAGCAAGATGATCGGCAGCATGACCAGGTAATAGCCCGGAAATCCGGCGTGGCCGTGCATGGCATCACCGAAGCGCCCGGCGTTGTGCTCCAGGAAGAAGCTGCGGAAGAATCCCGGCCCGTCGTCGAGATAGACCGCGAGGTACCAGGGCAGGGCGACGAGAACGAAGACCAGCCAACCCTTCGGTGCAAAGGCCGCTTGCGCCCAGCGTCCCAGCTGACGTTGCGACCCGAAGAAGAGCAGGCTGACCAGTACCGGGAAGAAGACCGCAACCGGGCCTTTGGTCAGGAAGCCGAGCCCCATCCAGAGGAATGCGCGCAACACGAAGCGCCGGTTGGTCGCGGGATTCGGGTCCAGGAAATAGCGATAGATCTCGAAGAAGGCGAGTGCGATGAAGAGGTTGAGCACCGCATCGGCGACTGCTCCCTTCGCGATCACCGAGACCTGGAGGCTCAAGGCCATCACCAGGCCGGCGACAACCGCGCTCTCGCGATCCAGACGCTCGCGTACGAAGCCCCAGACCGCGAGCACCCAGAGCGTGGCGGCGATCGCCGAGGGCAGGCGCAGCGCCAGCTCGTTGAATCCGAACGCCTGCGTCGAGGCCGCCTGCAACCAGTAGATGAGCACCGGCTTGTCGTAGCGGGGCTCCCCGTCCTTGTGAGGGGTAATGAAGTTGCCGCTCGCGAGCATCTCGCGGGTCGCCTCGGTGAAGGCGCCTTCGTCCAGATCGTAGAGCGGCACTGCGCCCAACTGCCAGTAAAAGCTCAGCAGTACGACGGCGACGAGCAGCCAGGGCGAGGTCAGGATGCGCCCGAGCATCCCGTTCGGGCCGCGGTCGGCGATGGCCGGGCTCATGCCGAGTGCCTCCAGCCCGCGTCCGCCGGATCGGACTGCCAGCGAATCCGGTGGTGCGTGTGCTCGCCCGAGGCGTAGAAGGTGCGCGTCATCAGCTCGGCGAGCACCCCGGTGGTCAGAAACTGGATCGACATGACCAAGAAGAGGATGGCGACGAAGAGCATCGGGCGTGTCCCGATGTGCTGACCGAGCCCGAACTTCACCCAAAGCATGTCGGCCATCAGGATGCTTCCGACCACGCCGAAGAGGATCCCGATGGAGCCGAAGAAGTGTCCCGGTCGCGAGCCGAACCGCAGGAAGAAGAAGGCCGACAGCAGGTCGAGCAGCACCCGGAAGGTGCGCGAGATCCCGTACTTGGAGGTCCCGAACCGGCGCGCCTGATGGGAGACCTCGGTCTCGCCGATGCGCTCCGGCGCGGTGACGCCTGCGACCCAGACCGGAATAAAGCGGTGCATCTCCCCGAGCAGGGTGACCTCTTTGATCACCTCGGCGCGATAGACCTTGAGGCTACAGCCGTAGTCGTGCAGGGCGACTCCGGTGACCTTGCCGATGAGTGCATTGGCGATCTTGGAGGGCAGCTTGCGCATGACCAGCGCATCCTGACGCTGGCGACGCCAGCCCTGCAGGAGATCCAGGTCGCGTGCGAGCAGCTCCTCGACCATGCGCGGGATGTCGGCCGGATCGTTCTGCAGGTCGCCGTCCAGGGTGGCGATCAGCTCGCCGCGCGCGGCGTCGAAGCCGGCCTGCATGGCCGCGGTCTGGCCGAAGTTGCGCCTCAGCCGAATCACGCGCACATGCGGCCCGCAGCGCTCGCCGACCTTGCGCAGACGCTCGCCCGTGCCGTCGCGGCTGCCGTCGTCGACACAGATCAACTCCCAGGCGCCTCGGTAGCCGGCAAGCCCTTCATGGACCCGCGTCAGCATGGGCTCGACGTTGTCGATCTCCTGATACATGGGGATGACAACAGAGAGCGACGGATGGTCCGTCGGGTCTTTTCCGTTCGGCATGAGGGCTGCCCCGGAGCTCGGGGACGCCGACGCAGGTGCCGGCTCGATCAAGGTGTTCATGTGAGTTCCAAATGGTCACGCCCAGCAAATTCGAAGCCAAAAATCCACGTCACGCGTAGGATGGGTAGAGCGCAGCGAAACCCATCCTCCCCGCTCCGACATCTCGGATCCGGGACAGCAGAGCGCAGCGAAACCCATCCTCC
>NZ_JAABRP010000082.1 GCF_011390875.1 Thiocapsa sp. | reverse complement strand
TGACGATCCATGAGCGGCTCAGAGTGATTGCCGGACTGAACCTGCCCATGTTGTTGCGCGCCCTGACCTACGCTTCGCTCGACCTGGATGCCGTGGCCGAGAAGGCCCTGCAGGGCGGGCGCGACGGCGTCTTGCTCTGCTCGCGACGAGACGACCGCACATGATTCGCAAAGAGATCGAGATCCTCAACAAGCTGGGGTTGCATGCCCGTGCGGCAGCCAAGCTCGTGCAATGCGCCGGGCGGTTCGCCAGCCACGTGGAGATCGCGCGGCGCGGACAAAGCGTCAACGGCAAGAGCATCATGGGCGTGATGATGCTGGCCGCGAGCCAAGGGACTCGGATCACGGTCGAGGCTTGCGGCGAGGACGAGGATGCCGCCATGGCGGCGATCGAGGCGTTGATCGGCGATCGCTTCGGAGAGTCGGAATGACCACCGCATTTCAGGGAATCGGCATCTCGACGAGCCGCTCGCTGGCACTCGGACCTGCCTTTGTGGACGTGCGAGGCGGCCGTACTGCCTCGCAATCCTCGATCGCGGCCGACGAGGTCGCTGCCGAGATCGATCGACTCGACTTGGCCGTCGCAGCAGCACGCCAGGCACTAAAGGCCGTGCGCAACCAGATCCCGCGCCACACGCCGCTGAACATCGCCGAGTTCATCGATACCCACCTGCTGATGCTCGAGGATGCCGCCCTGGTCGAGGAGGTGCGGCGCATCGTTGCCGAGGAACTCTGCAATGCCGAGTGGGCGCTGCAACGCCAACGCGACACCCTGGTGGGTATCTTCGACGAGATGGACGACCCCTATCTGCGCACGCGTCGCGACGACGTCGAGCATGTCGTCCAGCAGATTCAGACCTTCCTGCAGGGCGCAATTGAGCAAAGCGAGCCCTCGGCTCAGGATCTGAAAGGTCGAGTCGTGGTGGCGCGCGACCTCACTCCCGCGGATGCGATCCTTCTGCACCATCGCGGTGCGGTCGCATTCGTCACCGAGTTCGGCGGGCCCATGTCACACACGGCCATCCTGGCGCGCAGTCTCGGGGTGCCCGCCGTGATGGGCATCCACAGCATTACCCGCTATCTGCGCCAAGGCGAGCTCATCCTGGTGGACGGCGAGACCGGCACCGTCATTGCCGATGCCGACCCGCTGACCCTGAGCTTTTTCCGTGACCGGCTGCGCGCGGCAGAGGCCCGTCAGTTGCGTTTGCGCGGGCTGGTCGGGTGCCCCTCCGTCACCCGCGACGGGGTCGAGATCGGTCTCCTGGCGAATCTGGAACTTTCCGAAGACGTGGAGCTTGCGATCGCCAACGGGGCCAGTGGGGTTGGACTCTATCGCACCGAGTTCCTTTACATGAATCGCCGCGATCTCCCCGACGAGGAGGAGCACCTGGCGAACTACGCTGAGATCATCGCGGGGCTCGGTGGAATCCCGGTGACCATCCGCACGCTGGACCTCGGGGTCGAAAAGCGCATCGATACGGCCTCGGAGCCGGCGCCCGGGGTCTCGAACCCCGCGCTCGGGTTGCGCGCGATCCGCCTGTGCCTGAAGGAGCCCGACCTCTTTCGCCCGCAATTGCGGGCGATCCTGCGCGCCGCAGCGATCGGCCCGGTTCGGCTGATGCTGCCGCTCGTCTCCAGCATCCATGAGGTCGACACGGTTCTGGCGCTGATACGGCAGATCAAGGCTCAGCTCGACCGTGACGGGATCGAATACGACCCGAGCCTTCCGATCGGTGCCATGATCGAGGTTCCCGCGGCAGCCCTCTGCGCACGCGCACTGGCGCGGCGTCTGGATTTTCTGTCGATCGGAACCAACGACCTCATCCAGTACACGCTGGCGATCGACCGACTCGACGACGGCGTCAACTATCTGTTCGACCCCACTCACCCGGCAATCCTGCGGCTCGTACGCATGACCATCGAGGCGGCGCGCGACCTGAATCGACCGGTCAGCATGTGCGGCGAGATGGCCGGCGATCCGCGCTTCACCCGCCTGCTTCTCGGAATGGGGCTCCGCGAGTTCAGCATGCAGCCGGGCGCCATCCTGGATGTCAAAGAGATCGTGCTGCAGGCCGACACACACGACCTGAAACGCCGCACCGCCGCGCTCTTCACCCGTCTCGACGATACGGATCCGGGCGCCTTGATCGATGCGCTCAACGCCGCTTAAACCACGTCCGGCTCCCTAAATTGATGTCGGCCTGGAAATCCCGCCGTTGAGGACACCAAAGGCGTTCTCCCTGGAGCGGTTTAAGAAAAGGAAAAGCCAAACCGCGCCCGGTGCGTAGGATGGGTAGAGCGTCAGCGAAACCCATCCTCCAAACCGCCGCGCTGCCGGGTTTCGGTCCGATGCCCTTGGCGCGGGGAGGATGGGTTTCGCTGCGCTCTACCCATCCTACGTTTCGGTTGTGTTTGGATCGTTTCTTACCTTGATCGTCTCGTGGCGACGCCGAGTCGCTCCTCGCAAAGCTCCAGGAGCGCGGGCGTCCAGGGTCGTCGCTCCGGGATGCGCCGGCTGATTGCGATGTGACGGACCAAGGTCAGCGTGGCATAGGTCCTCAGCGCGGCCCGGCATGACTCGCCGGCGAGGCGGACGAAGGCATCCTCGAGGGCCAGCTCGAGGTCGGCCAGCGCGGTCGGGTCTCGGTAGGTGCGTAGACTCAGCTCGGTGACGTGTCCGATGAAGTTGCCCATGTCCAGACCGGGGTCGGCTAGACAGAAGAGGTCGAGATCGATCAGATAGAGCCGGGTGCCGTCCAGGATGAGGTTGTCGGCGTAGCAGTCGCGATGGCTGGGGCACGGGGTGGCGGCTGCGAGCGAGTCGCCCAAACGCTCGCAGGCGGTCAAGAGACGATCGATCCGTCCCGCCCACGTTCGGTTCTGCGTTGCGACCTCGCCGAGCGCGCGGTGCAGGACGCGCAGCTCCTCGCGCATGCTGTGGCGTCGCTCCAACATCGGATCCGCACCGTGCAGCTTGTGGATTGCCGCCGCGATCCGCGGGGCCAATGCCGGAGCATCGGGGGTGGTCAGGTGTTCCGTGAGGGGTTGTCCCGAGACCTTGCGCTGCAGCCACATGGCCAGATCGGGCAAGACGCCGAAGGTCTCGGGCACCGCGATGCCATCCTCGGCATCGGGACCGAATCCACGGTGCCACAGCCGGGTCTGCACCGCATGACTGTATCGGTCCGGACCCTTTGCTCGGATCTTGCCGAGCAATACGAGTGCAGTTGGGTCTCCGGTCGGTACGCTCGGCGCCAAGCGATATTCGATCAGGCACCGGATCCCGCGCTTATGCCGGCGCATGCGGACGGCCTTGATGCCGAGCCCCGGTGCGTGGGCATCGATCCGTCGGCTCAGCGCGGGGCAGGCCCGGATACGCCGTTGCATCCGGGTCGGACTCAAGGCGAGCGGCAACATCGGCATTCGGGTGTCGGCCGAGGCGACACTCGCATCCACCGTCCGTTGCGAGTCATTCGTCTGGATCCTCATGCTGTCGACCTCCTCCGTCGGGGTGCACGGGGCTCGAGTGATGGTCTTCCTGTTTGGTTTCCGAGAAGGCGCTCCACGCGCAGCAGCGTCTGCTCGATGCGCTCCGGCCAGTCGCACTCGCGTCGCCGGAATGCCTCCGGCGCAAGGCGCAGCAGACCGGCCGCGACGTAGAGATCCGTGCGGGCCGGTGGCGCGCATCCGCACTCATGGCAGTATCCTTGAATCAGGTCGGCGGCGATCTCTTCGGCACGCACCGAGGCGAGTCGTCCGGCCAGGCAGTCGTCTTCGAGTCGTGCGATGAAGCTTCCGAGATCGGCCGCGGGGTCGCCCGCTCCGGCTTGGTCGTAGTCGATGATCGCGACCCTGTCTGCGTCCAACAGGATTTGATCGGCGGAGAAATCACCGTGAACACATCGGTGCTGCAAGGGGGCCGACAAGAGCGCCGATGCAATACGCGAGGCGAGCCGTTGCGCCGGAGGGGCGAGTCGGGGTTCAAGCTCGCCCACGGCACGGGCAGCCGCCAACGGCGCCATGGCTTCCTGCTCGCGCATGACCGGTGCAAGGGCCCCCGGCGCTTGACGATGAAACGCGGCAAGAGCGGCACCGACCTGTTGCATCGGACACGGTTCGCGGGTCGGGCCGCGCAGCCATGCATTCAGTGGCACGCCGCGTATCCACCGACTCAGGATGATGCGCTGCTGCTTGGAGCGCCCCATCGCTCGGGAGACCGACAGCCGCTCGGACGCCGGGAAATCCCGGATCGCCTTGGCCGAGCGCCAGGCATTGGGGAAGTCGCGCTCTTCATAGAGCTTGACGATCGCCCGTGCCTCACCGTCGACGGACAGTTTGCCGACGTAACGCCGTTCGGGCTTGTAGTGGAGTGTCTCCAGTTCCGCCGTGCGGAGCTCGGGCTCCTCCTGCGCCAGCGCGCTCATTAGTAGGCCGCGTGCATCTGGGTCGACGAGCGCGGCGAGTGCAGGGAGACGACGGTCGACGGGAAAGCGCCGGAGGAGGCTTCGGTGCTCCTCGATCAGGCAGATCCCCGCACCCATCCCGGCTTTCGCGCCCTTGCGTGCTTGGTGCACGGCATCCCGGGCGTCGGCGAAGGTCTTGGCCTGGAACCGCAGCGGGCCGGACGGGGTGTGGGCAAGATAGCCGGCAAGACAGTTGGTGCCGGGTTTGTAGCGCACATAGATCGTCTCGAGCGACGCGATCCCTTCATCCGGCCAGGCCATGCGCACGGCGGCCAGGATCGCCTCCGAGTCCAACACAAACCCGAGGCCCGGCAGCGCGATGTCGCGCGCCGCGAGCGCGCGATCAGGATCCAAAAGCATAGTCGGCTCCGATCGGGCGGCTGGTGGCCGGTGACAGGGCCGGCGAGGAGGCACCCGAGCGGCCCCGAACGAGTGCGGCATAGGCGCCCTCGCGTGCCAGCAGCGCGTCGTGGCATCCCTCCTCGCGGATACGGCCCGCCTCCAGGTAGAGGATCCGGTCGGCCCGTGCGGCCAGCTCGAGATCATGGGTCACCATGAGGACGGTGCGACCCTGCGCGAGCTTCTCCAGGGCCTGGATCACGGACTGCGCATTGTGACGGTCGAGCCCGGTGGTCGGCTCGTCGAGGATCAGGATCGGGCTCGGTCGCAGTGCCGCCCGGGCGATGGCGATGCGTTGGCGCTGCCCGCTCGAGAGTGTGACGCCGCGCTCGCCCACCAGGGTGTCGTAGCCGTTCGGAAGCGCCTCGATGAAGTCGTGGGCATTGGCCAAGCGGGCGGCCCTGATGATTGCGGCCTCATCGGCAACGGGTTCGGCACCAGTGTTTGAACCAGCTGCGCCGTACCCGACGTTGTCTCGGATGCTGGCGGCGAACAGCAGGCTGTCCGAGAGCACCACGCTCATCTGAGCCCGCAGCGACGCGAGCCGATAGGTGCGGATGTCGACCCCGTCGAGGAGCACGCGCCCCTCGGTCGGATCATGCAGGCGCAGCAGGAGGCTGAGCAGCGTGGATTTACCCGCCCCGGACGGGCCGACGATCGCCACGCGCTCGCCCGGGACCAGCGCGAGATCGATGCAATCCAGGACCGGTGTGCCGGGCGTGTGTGCAAAGGAGACCTGCTCGAACCGGACGGATCCC
>NZ_JAABRP010000081.1 GCF_011390875.1 Thiocapsa sp. | reverse complement strand
TCCCGTGAACGGCGGTGCGGGTTGTGCGTCCGGTCGATCCCGGACGTCGGATTCCTCGTCGAGCAGATCGACGACTCGCTCGCCCGCGGCCGAGGCCTTGGCCAGGCGTGCGGTGTATTTCGCCAGCTCGCGCACGGGTCTGAAGGCGGTCTTCAGATAGGCCAGAAAGACGATCAGATCGCCGGGTGTCAGCGCACCCGCGAGCACCAGCCGGGCGCCGAACCAGAGCACCAGCGCCGAGGCCACGCCGATCAGCACATCGACGCTGCGCTCCAGATGGGCGGCCAGGCGCTTGGCCTTGACCCCTTCCTTCAGATCCCGGTTGCCCTCGCTGCAGAAGGACTCGGCGAATCCATGCTCGAGCGACAGGGCTTGGATGTCGCGAATCGCCGCCATGGACTCGGCGGCCTTCGCGGCCATGGCGCCTTCGCGTCGGCGCTGCTCGCGGCTCACTGCCTGGATACGGCGACCGAAATGCAGCGTGGTCAGCCACAACAGGGGCAGCGGCAGCAGTGCCGCAAGGGCGAGTTGCCAGTTCAGCCAGAGCATCACGGCGATCATCCCGACCAACACCAGGCTGCTGGCCAAGAGCGGCAGGATCGCCGTCACCGTCACCTCCTTGAGCATACCGATGTCGCCGATAATGCGCAGCGTCAGCTCGCCGGTCTTGGCGCGATCGTGAAAGGACAGCGAAAGCCCCTGCAGATGTCGATACAGATCGTTGCGCACCTCGCTCAGGACCCGATGTCCGGCCAGCGCGAAACCGACGGTGCTCAAATAGGAGGCGATGCCGCGCACCGCGATCACGCCCACCAGCGCGATCGCCGCGAGGGTCAGGAGGCTTGTCGGATCCAGTGCGTCGACGACGGCGATGCCCGAGGCACCGCCCGAGGGCGTGGCGACGACCACGCGATCGATCACGAGCTTCAGCGGCCAGGGTTCGAGCAGTCGTGCGGCCGTACTCAGAAGCAGTGCGAGCAAGGCCCCGGCGAGCAGCGGGGCCTGCGGGCGCAGATAGGGCCTGAAACGGCGCAGGATGCGCAGCAGGCTCGGGAGTATTCGGGTCAGCGTCATCGGGCGTTGTCGTCGACTCATGCCGAGCACCCTTCGCGTCGTGAGGCGTGTCGGGGTCGCAGTCCGGCCAGATCGTGGATGCGGGCGACCACGGCGTCCCAAGTGTGCTCTGCGAGCACGGCCTCGCGACCGGCCGCGCCCAACCTCCGGCACAGGGCCGGGTCTCGCCGCAGTCTCTCGATGGCGGAGGCGAGTGCGCCCGGATCACCCGGCGGGCAGAGCAGCCCGCTGACCTCGTGCCGGACGATCCGGTGCAGATCGCCGATGCGACTGGCGACGACCGGCAGACCTGCCGCCATGTATTCGACGATCTTGAGCGGCGAAAAATAAAACCCCGGCTGGTCGGGATAGGGCGCGACCGCGACATCCATCTCGGCGAGCCGGGCCGGGACCTGATGCGGCGCGACGGCGCCTGTGAGCACGACAGCGGACGCGATGCCGAGCCGCGCGGCGACCGATTCGATCATCCCGCGCTCCGGCCCATCGCCGACGATGAGCAGACGTCGGTCCGGGTCGTCTCGCTGGGCGCGTGCGAAGGCGTCCAAGAGGATGCCGAGCCCGTGCCAAGGTTTCAAGGTGCCCAGAAAGCCGACCGTGAAGGGTCTGTCGGCGCGCGTCGCGGCGGTTGGTCCGTACTCGGCTCCGCACTCGGGTCCGACGGCTCGAAAGCGGCCGGGGTCGACGCCGTTCGGGACGACATGGATGCGCTCGGGCTCGACGCCTTGCTCGGCCAGATAGGCACCGACCCCGGGCGAGACGGCCACCAGGGCGCGTGCCGCGGCGAAGACGCGGGTGGCGACCGCCTCGGCCTCGGCGCGATGCACCAGGATACGATGTCGGGCCTGTTCCTCGATGAGCGGCGCGTTGACCTCGAGGATGCCGGGGCGGCCCATTGCTCGGGCGTGTTCCATGGCATCCCGGCTCCAGAGCGCATAGCGTTCGTAGATCAGGTCGAAGGGGCCATGCTCGGCGAGGGCAGCGCGCAGCGCGCTGTTGGCGGCCAGCCCCGCCAGTTCGCGCGCCGCGGGCTCGTCGCCGGGCGGGGAGGGCAATCGATGCACCGCGATCCCGCGCAGGTCGCTCGGCGGGTCTGCGCCGAGTCGCGTGGCGAAGAGCGTGACCTCCGCCCCGGTGCGCGCGAAGCCGCGAACGACCTCCTGGACATGGATCGAGGAGCCCTTTGACCCGAAGACGGGCACGCCCGGATCGGTACAGACATAGGCGATACGCATGGCCTAAGCGACCTCCAATCCAGTCCGGTCCGCTGTCCGCGTCGCGGCCGCGAAGACATCGCGCAGTCGCGCGGCGTTGCGCCGGATGTCGAAGGCCTGCTCGACCCGGGCTCGGGCGCGGGTCGCAAGCCGCGCCCCGAGGCCGGGATCCGCGAGCATGCGCTCCAAGGCATCGGCCAGGGCCTCGGAGTCGCGCGGCGGCACGCACAGACCGGTCTCGGCGTCGTGCACCAGCTCGGGGATGCCGGTCACCGCGGTCGAGACGCAGGGTGTCCCGAGCGCCATGGCTTCGAGCAGCACGGTCGGCAGCCCGTCGCGATCGCCGTCCGCGGCGACGACGCAGGGCGCGACGAAGACGGCGGCCTCGCGGAAGAGCCCGATCAGATCCGCATGGGGTCTCGGACCCTCCAGTCGGACCAGGGCGCCGAGGGCGTGCCGCTCGATCCGCTCGCGCAGGTTCGCCCCGTCGACCCCGTCCCCGACGATGCGACAGTGAAATTGCACCCCGCGCTCCCGCAGGATCGCGCAGGCGTCGATCAGGACATCGAAGCCCTTCTTCTCCACCAGGCGGCCGACCGCCAGGATCGCGTCGCCGGCCCGTGTCGTCGGCATCAGCTCGAAGCGCGTCAGGTCCAGGCCGTTGTAGATCCGCGTCACACCGCAGGCCGCATCGCCGTAGGTCGCCTCCAGGTGCATTCGGTTGTAGTCGGAGACCGTCACGACCGCCGCGGCGTCCGAGAGGATGCGTCGCATGACCTGCGGGTCCACGCTCTCGTGATAGATGTCTTTGGCATGGAGGGTGACGCTGTAGGGGATGTTCGCCAGATGCGCCGCCCCGCGGGTGACGGTCGCCGCCAAGGTGCCGAAGTGTGCGTGCAGATGGGTCAAGCCCCGTTCATGCGCGTGCAGGGCCAGATCGAGCGTCTGCATCAGGTCCTCGGTCGCGGGATCCTCCTCGTGGCCCTCGGGACCGACCAGGGTATCGAGCCTCTGCCAGAAGCCGGGCAGCCGGGCGCGCGCGTCCGTGATCAGCGACCAGAGTCGCCGGGACCTGCGGTTGTCGTCCGAGAGATAGGTCACCGGGGCACGTACCGCGGCCAGGGCGTCTTGAAAGTGGGTCTCGCGAACCGGGCGCAGTGCGAAGATCTCGATCGGGATCCCTGCCTTCTCATGCTCGAGGATCTCGTTGACGATGAAGGTTTCGGAGTAGCGCGGATAACGCTTCATCACATAGCCGATGCGTGGGTTTTCAGGAGGCGATGGCATAGTCGGTCCTCGGCGTTTGACGGAGACTTGAATCGCAGAGCTCGGGTCTGGGCGGGTCGATCGAGCAGCGAGGCACGCGTCCGAGCATCTCGCCGGCCAGGGTCCGCACCCGATCGAGACCGAGAAGGTCGATCCGAGCGCGCGGATGGATGGACGCTCCGGGCGTCGCCGCGTCCGCGTGCATCCAGCGCGACAGCGAGCGGGGATCCAGATCCTCCGAGCCCAAGACATCGATCAGGCCCAGGTTTCGCAGTCGTTCGGCACGGATCCTCTGCTCCAGGCGCGGGCGATCACGCGGTACCAGAAGGGCCGGTTTACCGAGCGAGAGGATCTCCATGACGCTGTTGTAACCGCCCATGGCAATCACACGGCTGGCACGCTGCATCAGCCGCATGGGCTCGTTGACGAGCCCCAGGATCGACACGCGCGGGTTGTCTGCTGCGAGGTCTGCGATGCGGCGTTGCTCCTCCGGCGGCAGGAAGGGACCGGTGACGAGCACCCCCAGCTCGCCCCGCGGCAGCTGCGCTTGGAGGAAGGCTTCGCCGATCGCGCGGCCGTCCTGACCGCCACCGACGACGCATAATGTGAACGGCTGCTCCGCAAAGCGCTCGGGGAGCGACGGGTGCGATTCGCAATCGGCCCGACCGAGCCGCACGGCCGGATCGAGATAACCGGTGAAGCGGGTCTTCTTGGCGATGTCGGGCGGCAAGGCGTATTCACGGGTCGCGTCGTAGACGGCCTGATCGCCGTAGATCCACACGGCGTCGTAGTACTCGCGAATCGCCGAGATGTTCATCCGGCGCCGCCATTCCGTGCGAACCCGCGCCGGCGTGTCGAGGACGTCCCGAAGGCCCAGCACACAGCGGGTCCGGCCTCGCGCCTTCAGGCGCTCAAGTACGGGATTCAACTCCTCGAGAGCACCCCGCGGGACGTTGTCGACAATGAGCAGGTCCGGCTCGAAGCTCTCCAGCGCAGCGCCCATCACCCGTGCACGCAGTGCCGTGAGGGCCTCCGTGCCCAGACGCAGCGAGCGCGGGGCGTAGCCGCCGCCGTGATCCTTGCGGTAGGCGGGAAGCGTCAAGCGGTCGACGCCCGGCGGCATGGCGAAGAGCCCCGCCTCATGTACGCCTGCGATCGTGAGGATGCCCGGGTTCAGCGAGGATGCTGCGAGGGATTGTGCAATCAGTTGATTGCGTCGGAGGTGACCCAGTCCCATGGTGTCGTGCGAATACAGGGCGATTCTCGCCGTCGATTCGGATCCATGTTCGGTTGTGCAATGCATCGGGGCCTCCGAGCGCATGGCTTGGGTTCGTGAGAATCACACCTTCGGCCCCCGGGGGCGGCGATTCGCGGCAACTGTCGGCACGGCCCGCATCAGGCCCGAGTCATCGATGTCCGCCGACGAGCAAAGGTTCCGAGTCGAAAGATAGGTTCGGCGGTGCGCGGATTCAGTGCCGTATCCGATCCTCCGGCTAGGAGATTCTCACGGGGAGCCTGAATGGATGCTGAATGCGGCGGCATTCCTCGGCCCGTGATCGGCGATTGCAACTGTGCGCCGTGCCTTCCGTTGTCTTCCTCGAGGTTGTAGGCTCGCGGCTTTCTCGTTGTAACCCTCAAGACACGCGATGCCTTCCGCTCCACTGCTGCTCGACCCCGAAACCTTGAAACATGCGATTCCGCCGACCTATTTGGAGCGGGGCCGGCGTTATCTCCAAGAGCGACGCGTGCTGAGCGCGGATCACGATGCCGAGCGCGGGCTCGTGACGGGGCGGGTGCGGGGCTCGGGCGGGCGGATCTATCAGTGCATCGTGCAACTCGGCGAACGGGCCGACGGCGCCCTGACGGTGGTGGGACAATGCTCCTGTCCGGTGGGATACAACTGTAAGCACGTGGCGGCTGTATTGCTGTCGTTGGGTACGCGAACCACGGGCGCAACCTTGCCGGCCACGGTGCCCGCGCTGCCGTTTCAATTGAAGAGTTGGCTCGATCAGATCGAGCGAGCAACAGGCGTTCCGGCCGAAGAGCCCCATCGGATCCTCTATTTCATCGATCCGGAGGAGCATCTCGGGGTCAGGCGCACACGGGTGCGTGCGGCCAAGGCGCGGCAGCTGCTCACCGGCGGCTACGGTAAACCCCAGGATTTCAATATCCTCGGTCACTCCAAAGCGAGCTTCATCGGTCCGGAAGATCAACGCATCATGGGCTTGCTTGCAGTCGCGCGTGGCAGCGGTGACCCGAGCGCGGCCCATCTGGATACGTTCACCGGTGCGGATGTCATGGCGGCGATCACGCGCACCGGGCGCGGCTATCTGCGCACGATCGATGGCCCGGTCCTGCGCGACGCGGGTCCTCGCGCGGGGCGCCTGGAGTGGCGCCTGGGAGACGATGCACGGTTGCGCGTGATCCTCGAGGCCGACAGCCAGGGGCTTTTGCTGCTGCCGATGTCGCCGCCTTGGTATTTGGATCCGGACACCGGCGACTGCGGTCCGGTGGAGACGGGCCTTGACGACCGCGAGGCCGGCGTCTTGGCGGCAGCCCCGGTGGTCGCGCCCGAGTCGGTGGAGGCGTTGGAGAAGGCTGCGCGGGAGCGCTTCAAGGGGCGCTCGGTTCAACTTCCCAAGAGCCCCGAGCGCCGTCACAGCCGCTCGGAGATGCCCGTCCCCCGTTTGCGTCTGCGCAGCGTCGATCTTGCGGCAAGCAGCGTGGGGCGCTACTGGGGCATCCAACGTCAGCCCGAGTGGACACATCACGCCGAGCTCGATTTCGACTATGGCGGCATATCGGTCGATCCGCGCGACCGCGCCCCGGTGCTGCGCCGCGTCGAACAGGGCGTGCTCGTGGAGGTGGAGCGTCAACCCGAAGCCGAACGGGCGGCGATCGGCGTGCTCGAGGCGTCGGGCTTTCATCGCGCCACGGAGGCGTCCGATGCCGACGGTCTCCGCTTCGAGCGCACCGACCCCGAGACCTGGCTCGACTTCATGCAGGATGGGCTGCCCGACCTCGCGGCGCAGGGCTGGCGGATCGAGATCGGCGAGGGTTTCCACTTTCGGGTCGCGGAGATCGGCGATTGGGAGATGGATGTCGCGGAGGGGGAGGGCGGCAACTGGCTTGACTTGGGGTTGGGGGTGGAGGTCGACGGGGAGCGGGTGGATCTGCTCCCGCTGCTGGTGGAGCTCATCGGGCGCTATCAGGTGGACCTTTCCACGCGGACGCTCGCCGCGATGGACGCGGAGACGCGCCTGCAGCTGCGTCTACCCGACGGGCGGCTGATCCTGATGCCGGTGGAGCGTCTGCGGCCCATACTCTCGACCTTGATCGAGCTGTACGACCCCGAGGGGTCACTGGGATCACATGGGAGCAAAGGTCGCTTGCGCCTGTCGCGTGTCCATGCAGCCCAGCTCGCCGAGCTGGAGGCGGCGGCCCCGTCGCTGCGTTGGCGGGGCGGGGACGCGGTCCGCGACTGGGGTCGGCGGCTGCGTGACTTTCAGGGATTGGAGACGATTGCATCGCCTGTGGGGCTGACCGTCGAGCTTCGGCCCTATCAGCGCCAAGGGCTCGATTGGCTGCAGTTCCTACGCGAATACGGGCTCGGCGGTGTCCTTGCCGACGACATGGGTCTCGGCAAAACAGTGCAGACCCTGGCGCATCTCTTGGTCGAGAAGGAGAGCGGGCGGGCCGATCAACCCAGCTTGGTGATCGCGCCAACGAGCCTCCTCTTCAACTGGCGCCGCGAGGCCGAGCGTTTCGCCCCGGCGCTGCGGGTCCTGTCGCTGCATGGCTCCACGCGACATACGCGGTTCGCGTCGATCCCCGATCATGACCTGGTGTTGACGAGCTACCCGTTGCTGCCCCGTGATCTGGACGCACTCGCGGAGCGGGATTTTCACCTGCTCATCCTGGACGAGGCCCAGAACATCAAGAACCCGCGCAGCAAGGCCGCACAAGCGGCCCGCGGCTTGAACGCGCGCCATCGGCTCTGCCTGACCGGCACGCCCATGGAGAACCACCTCGGTGAGCTTTGGTCGCTGCTCGATTTCCTGATGCCCGAGCTGCTCGGAGACGAGCGCCGCTTTCGGCGACTGTTTCGAATCCCCATCGAGCGTCACGGCGACGAGGTGCGTCAGGACGAGCTGCGTCGGCGGGTCGCCCCCTTCCTGTTGCGTCGCACCAAGGAAACGGTCGCCGCCGAGCTGCCGCCCAAGAGCGAGATCATTCGCGAGGTTCCCCTCGCCGACGATCAGCGCGATCTCTACGAGACCCTGCGCTTGGCATTGCACGAGAAGGTGCGCGAGGAGGTGGCCCGCAAGGGTCTTGCGCGCAGCGGGATCATTATCCTGGACGCCCTGCTCAAGCTGCGCCAGGTGTGCTGCGATCCGCGTCTGGTGTCGCTCGAGAGTGCGCGCCGGGTCAAAGGCTCCGCCAAGCTCGATCTGCTGATGACCCTGCTGCCCGAGCTGCTCGAGGAGGGACGGCGCGTGCTGCTCTTCTCGCAGTTCACGAGCATGCTGGCCTTGATCGAGGAGGAGCTGATGAAACGCGGACTGCGCGAGGATCAGGACTTCGTGAAGCTGACCGGGCGGACCCGCAATCGCGATCGTCCGGTCGATCGTTTCCAGGCCGGGGAGGTGCCCTTATTTCTGATCAGTCTCAAGGCCGGCGGGACCGGGCTGAATCTCACCGCCGCCGACACCGTGATCCACTATGACCCTTGGTGGAACCCTGCGGCCGAGCGTCAGGCGACCGACCGCGCACACCGTATCGGCCAGGACAAGCCGGTGTTCGTCTACAAGCTCTTGACCGAGGGGACCGTCGAGCAACGGGTGGCCGATCTGCAGGCACGCAAACAGGCCCTTGCCGACGCCATGCTGGCCGGCGGCGGCGCGGCATCCGGCGTCTTGAGCCCTGCCGACCTCGATCTCTTGTTCGCGCCTCTCAGCGACGATTGATAAGACTCGACGGGGCGTAACGAGAAGGCCGTCGCGCCCCCCGGCGCGCCGCCCTGACACTACCAGGGAACGTGCCAACCGGCAGCGCGGATCAGGATCACGACGATCAGGAGCGCGAGCAGGATCGCCCAGAGCGAGAGATAGATCGCGTTGGATTGTTTGGCCCGGTTGCGATCGGTCCACGACCGCGGTCGGACCCCTTTGAGCAGGAAGACGACCTTCGCCGAGAGCAGAACACAGACGATGTTGACGATCAGCAGCAGGAAGGCGCCGAGCGCCTCCTCCCAGCGTCCGGCGCCCAACATCATCCCCATGGTTGCTGTCGGCGGGAGCAGGGCGACGGCGACCATGACGCCGACCAGGGTAGAGGACAAGCCGGTCGTCAGCGAGAGGACCGCCGCGGCACCCGAGGACAGTCCCAAGACGACGCCGCCGAGATCGACATCCGTGCGGGACAGGATCTCGGAGCTGTCGAGCCCGACCGGCAGAACCAAGGCGATCGCGACCGCGATCAGCATCGACAGGCCGATGCCTGCGATATTGGTTTTGAAGGCGCGCCAGGTCAGCTCCTTGTCGCCGAGCGATGTGGCGAACGCCAGCGCGATGTTGGGTCCGAGCAACGGCGCAATGACCATCGCGCCGATGATGACCGCGACGTTGTTCTCGATAAGACCGATCGCGGCCACCAGGGTCGAGAGGGCCGTCAACACTAGAAAATTGCTGTCGAGCTGGGCGCCCTTGGCGATCTGGCTGTAGAGCTCTTCGCGGGTGGCTGCAACGGCCTTGGCCTTATCTTTGTCCTTATCGTTCTCGAGGTCCTTGTCGTCCTGTCCCTCATGGGTCAAGACGGCGTCGATGGACTGAATGACGATGCGCGCGCGGTCGTTGGCCGTGAACAGGTCCTGCAGCGAGTCGATCAGTGCTTGGCGGTGATCGTCCGGGACCAGCATGCGGATGCTGCAGCGCCCGTCCTCTGCGTCGCCGCCCCACCAGAAATCCTCGGCGCCGTAGAACTTCGCCATCCCGGCGAGCGTTTTGGCGTGCTTACGATCTGCAATGACTTCGACGATGCGCATGTGTCGGGACTCAGAAGACCGGGATCTGGGCGAACAGGACGAGGAGGATGATCGCCAAGACCCCGACAATCGTCCAGATGCGGTTCGCCAGGCGCTGACGCCTGCGCCGTTGCTCGCGCGCAGCGGCGAAGGCCGGGTCGGATTCGATCTCGGGCGCCAGATAGACGCGGCGATGGCTCAAATCGATTGCGTCGACGGCGGCGACCGCGGTCACCGGATCGGTTCGGTAGAGGCCGGCCTCCGCATCGACCATGCCGCGCCGCAGCGCTGTTTGTGCGTGCATCCGGGCGACATGGAGTGCGGGGAAAAAGGCGACGTAGCGAATCAGCGGCCGTGACGGGTCGGTTGCCTCGAAGTCCGAAGGCGTCGGGTTCTGCGGTGTACTGAAAACGCGTACCAGACCCGGCCGATCGGCACGTGTCTCGACGACCAGATAACCTTCGAGATCAGTCATTACGGCATCGAGCGTTCGGCAGGCGCGCCCGTGCGCCGAGGGTCGGATTGGATTCGGGGCAGGCCCGAAGGATGCGAATCAGGCCGCTCGGCTCGTGCGCTCGATCTCCCAGTTGCACCGGTCGATCAGAACCTTCAGCGATCTCGAGACCGCAATGTCGTTCCTCAGCTCGAATCGTTTGCCGCGCTCCCAGCACTCGTTGGCTGCATCCGCGAGCAGCGGAAGTCCTTGACGGCAGAGTTCCCAAGAGGCGAGTGATCGTTGTGTGCTCATGACGCGTATCCCCTGACGATGGGTCCGAAGACGGACAATGACGACTTGCGTCGATCAATGCACAAGTCGCGCCATCTCGCCGAGACCCCTGGCTACTCAGGATTTGTAGCCGCTTCGCAACAGACAAAAACATGCGTTTTGTCGTTGACCCCACCCGGAGTCTAGCGCATGGAAGCGTTTTTGTCGGCATCGCAACACTCATGATTCTTTTCCGCAACGCATTGACGTCGGCTGAAGTCTGGCAAACGTGCGTGCAGTGTCGGGCTTTGCAAGACAAAAGGTGCCGAACAGGAGCGAATTCGTTTCGAATCTCAGTGACCGGTGTGTGGGTTTCAAGCGGCGAAAAACGGATGCTTCCCTGATCGGGATCAGCTCAGACGTCTGACGGTGTTCGGGAGGTTCTGCCGGATCACGTCGGCGAAGGCCTGCAGCGCCGCGCGTCTCGGGAAGCTGCGCCGGTAGACCAACGAGATGCGGCGGAAGGCATCAGGGAGATTGCCCAGCGGGCGCGCGATGATGCCGCTGTCGGTCATCCAGGCCCCGCGGATCGCCAATGCCGGGACAAGGGTGCAGCCGAAGCCGGCGCCCACGAGCTGCAGAAGGGTTTCCAGGCTCGCGGCGCGCAGGTCAGCCATCTCGCCCTTTGTCGGACGCTCGGCGAGACGGCAGACCTCCATGACTTGATGGGTCAGACAGTGCCCGTCGGCCAGCAGCAGAAGGTCCACCTCTTCCAGGTCCTTCGCCGTGATCTCGTCCTTCTCGTACAAAGGGTCGTTGCGTGGATGCGCGAGCCAAAAGGGCTCGTCGAATAACGGCATCGTGTCCAGATCCGTGTCGTCGACCGGCGTGGCGAGCAACGCGGCATCGATCTCATGGCGTGTGAGGCGACCGAGGAGCAGATCCGTGATCTCCTCCGACAGGATCAGCTTGAGATTCGGATAGGTGCGCTTCAGCGGAACCAAGACCTGCGGAATCAGGTAAGGGCTCAGTGTC
>NZ_JAABRP010000080.1 GCF_011390875.1 Thiocapsa sp. | reverse complement strand
GGCTCAGTGTCGGGATGGCCCCGATGCGCAGCGGGCCGGCGAGCGGATCCTGATGGGCGCGCGCAACCTGCTCGATCGCCTGGGCCTGCTCCAAGGCGAGCCGCGCATGCCCGAGGATCGCCTCGCCGACCGGTGTGATCTCGACCGAGCGGTTCGTCCGCTCGAAGATGACCACATCGAGCTCCTCCTCGAGCTTCTTGATCTGCCCGCTCAAGGTCGGCTGACTCACGAAGCAGCGCTCCGCGGCACGCCCGAAGTGGCGTGTCTCGGCGACGGCGAGGATGTATTTGAGGTCTCGGAGGTTCACGCAGCGATGATACAGCGGCGGGGCGTTAGCCTCCAGCTGTCCAAACCGCCGCGTGGATTGGTTGCGGTATGATGCCCTTGGCTCGGGATGGGTTTCGCTTCGCTCGGGTGGGTTCCTCGTTTCGGGCGTGGTGCCGGGAGGATGGGTTTCGCTTCGCTCGGGTGGGTTCCTCGTTTCGGGCGTGGTGCCGGGAGGATGGGTTTCGCTTCGCTCTACCCATCCTACGCGTTTTGGTTGTTTTTGAAGGGTTCGCGACTCAGCGCGTTCCTCGCACGGTTCGGCACAACCCACGGCCCTCGCCGCGAGGAGCGCTCCGATGCGCCGCTTGGCGAAGGGATTTCCTCCGTTCGCCCAAAACCCCGAACCCCGAACGCAGTCCCCGCTTGATTGCCCCCAGCCGATTCCCCACTTCCGCAATGACCTTATAAAAACTCAGGAGTCATTCACCGTGAGAATGGACAAGCTGACCGCGAAGTTTCAGATGGCCTTGGCGGATGCGCAGAGCCTCGCCGTGGGACGGGATCACCAGTTTATCGAGCCGCTTCACCTGATGATTGCACTGCTGGATCAGGAGGGTGGCTCGGTGCGGCACTTGCTGACGCGCGCCGACGTCAACGTCAATCGGTTGCGCTCGGCGCTGGGTGAGCAGCTCGACCGACTGCCGACCGTGGAGGGCGCGGGTGGCGATGTCCATGTCGGCAACGATCTGAATCGGCTCCTGAACCAGACCGACAAGCTCGCCCAGCAGCGCAACGATCAGTACATCTCTTCCGAGCTCTTCGTGTTGGCCGCACTGGAGGATCGCGGCGCTCTGGGTACCGCGATGCGCGAGGCGGGCGCCAGCAAGGGCGCGATCGAAAAAGCGATCGAGGGGGTGCGCGGTGGGCAGAGCGTGAACGACCCCAACGCCGAGGAGCAGCGTCAGGCGCTCGAGAAGTTCACCATCGACATGACCGAGCGTGCCGAGCAGGGCAAGCTTGATCCGGTCATCGGGCGCGACGACGAGATCCGGCGCACCATCCAGGTTCTGCAACGCCGCACCAAGAACAACCCGGTGCTGATCGGCGAGCCCGGCGTGGGTAAGACCGCCATCGTCGAGGGGCTCGCGCAGCGCATCGTCAACGGCGAGGTACCCGAGGGCCTTAAGGGTCGGCGCCTGCTCTCGCTCGACATGGCCGCCTTGATCGCCGGGGCCAAGTTCCGCGGCGAGTTCGAGGAGCGTCTCAAGGCCGTCCTGAACGATATCGGCCGGCAGGAAGGCAACATCATCCTCTTCATCGACGAGCTGCACACCATGGTCGGTGCCGGCAAGGCCGAGGGCTCGATGGACGCGGGCAACATGCTCAAGCCGGCGCTGGCGCGCGGCGAGCTGCATTGCGTGGGTGCGACGACGCTGGACGAGTACCGCAAGTATGTCGAGAAGGACGCCGCACTGGAGCGGCGCTTTCAAAAGGTCCTGGTCGACGAGCCGAACGTCGAGGACACCATCGCCATCCTGCGCGGACTCAAAGAACGCTACGAGGTCCATCATGCGGTCGAGATCACCGATCCGGCCATCGTTGCCGCGGCCGTTCTCTCGCATCGCTATATCTCCGATCGGCAGCTGCCGGATAAGGCGATCGACCTGATCGACGAGGCGGCCTCCCAGATCCGCATGGAGATCGACTCCATGCCCGAGGAGATGGACCGGCTCAACCGGCGTCTGATCCAGCTGAAGATCGAGCAGGTCGCACTCAAGAAGGAGTCGGACGAGGCATCCAAGAAACGCCTGACCGACCTGGAAAGTCAGATCGAACGTGCCGAGCGCGAGTTCTCCGATCTCGATGAGATCTGGAAGTCCGAGAAGGCGGCGGTGCAGGGGACGGCGCACATCAAGGAGGCGCTCGACCGGGCGCGTGTCGAGATGGAGACCGCTCGACGTGCCGGCGACCTCGCGCGCATGTCCGAGCTGCAATACGGGCGTATCCCGGAGCTTGAAAAGCAGCTTGCCTCCGCAGCGGATGCCGAGCAGGGCGAGAACCAGCTCCTGCGCAACAAGGTCACCGAGGAGGAGATCGCCGAGATCGTCTCCAAATGGACCGGCATCCCGGTCTCGCGCATGCTCGAGGGCGAGCGCGACAAGCTGCTGCGCATGGAGCAGGAGATCGAGAAGCGCGTGGTCGGGCAAGCCGAGGCGGTACGCGCGGTAAGCGACGCCATCCGACGCTCGCGTGCGGGACTGTCGGATCCGGGCCGCCCCATCGGCTCATTCCTGTTTCTCGGACCGACCGGTGTGGGCAAGACCGAGCTGTGCAAGGCGCTCGCGGCCTTCCTCTTCGACACCGAAGAGGCGATGGTCCGCATCGACATGTCCGAGTTCATGGAGAAACACTCGGTCGCGCGCCTCATCGGGGCCCCGCCGGGCTATGTCGGCTACGAGGAGGGCGGCTATCTGACGGAGGCGATTCGGCGCCGTCCCTACAGCCTCATCCTGCTCGACGAGGTCGAGAAGGCGCACCCGGATGTCTTCAACGTCCTGCTTCAGGTGCTGGACGACGGGCGACTGACGGACGGACAAGGGCGCACGGTGGATTTTCGCAACAGCGTCATCGTCATGACCTCGAACCTGGGCTCGGATGTGATCCAGCAGGTTGCCGGCGAGGCCAACTATGCCGAGATGAAGGACGCCGTAATGGAGATCGTGCGGGTGGCCTTCCGGCCCGAATTCATCAACCGGCTCGATGAGATCGTGGTCTTCCATCCGCTGCAGCCGGCGCAGATCCGGGCGATCGCGCGTATCCAGATTGACTATCTACGCAAGCGCTTGGCCGATCGGGATATGGCGTTGGAGGTCAGCGATGCCGCTTTGGACCATCTCGGCGAGGCCGGTTTCGATCCGGTCTACGGCGCGCGTCCGCTCAAGCGTGCCATCCGGGCGCAGCTCGAAAACCCGCTCGCACAGGAGATCTTGTCGGGAAAGTTCGCTCCCGGCGATCTGATCGAGGTGGGTTTGGAGAACGGCCAGCTCAGCTTCGAGCGGGTACTGCAGGGGGAAGTCCTATAGCGCTCGGGCACTCACCGCACGAGGAAGGCGCGAAGGAACCACGATCCTTCGCGCCTTTACGCGTGCATGGCCTCGCGATGACGATCCCGGGCGCTCAGTCGTCGAGCGCCGACCTTACTCGATTGCCGATGCCATGATCGGTGCGCCGAGTTGCACGGTCCCCACGGGTGCGATGCGTGACGCGACGACCGCGCTCGGGTCCGGGGTCGGGGTGGTGTGTGGGTTGGCGACGACCAAGAACGATGCGGTCAGGACGACGGCGCCGCCGACGGTGCGCGTGGCGACCTTCCCCGCATCCATGGATGCGAGGCGATCGCGGACTCGAATCGCCGCATCGATGGCATTCGAAAGATCGGTTGCTGTCGGGATACGCATCTTGAGTCTCCTCCAAGGTTTTTGTGTTGTCCAAATGTCGTTGATCCAGATGCGAATCAAAACGCCTAATCCTTCCGATTCGGTCGGGATTTTGTTCGAATTTCTCGACGTGCCCGACCAGGGCATCACGTGCGATCGGCCCGTGCGGTCCGATTCCGGATAGAATCCGCCCTTCACTCGAATCGGGAGACCTTTGCGATGAGCCAAGCGCTCAAAACGGTCGTCGCACGTCAACGCATCCTCTTGCAGGGTCGCCTGGCGGCATCGCTCGCACGGCTGGTCGAGCCGTGTCGCGCGGCCTGGCCGGATCGCACCGCCTTGGAGCCAATCCTGCTCGCGGCGATGCCGACGCTCGCGTCCTGCAAGTATCTCTATGTGCTCGACCATGACGCCCGCCAATTGACGGCAAACGTCTCCCCGCAGGGCCTTCTGCCTGAGCATTGGGGTCGGGATCGGCGCGAACGCCCCTACATGAGCGAAGCGCTCGCCGGCGAGCGCTTCTCCCTGTCGCCCGCCTATATCAGCCGCAACGCCCGTCGTCCTTCGCTGACCGCCATTCAGCGGATCGAGGACGA
>NZ_JAABRP010000079.1 GCF_011390875.1 Thiocapsa sp. | reverse complement strand
TGGCGGCTGGTGGCTGGCGGCTGGCGGCTGGCGGCTGGCGGCTGGCGGCTGGCGGCTGGCGGCTGGCGGCTGGCGGCAGAACCATAGACATAAGTCTATGCTTATGACGACTATAAGCAATATTAACTAGTAATTATAAGGCTTTTGCATATACTGCCGCCTCAAGTTCCAGGCGCGATGCGCACCAAGCGGGACTACGGACCAGCATTCTGGACCGGCGATTTCCTTCACAATTCCTGAGGACAAGCGAACATGGCAAAGACCTACAGCGCGGGCGTCAAAGAGTATCGCGAAACATACTGGATGCCGGATTACACCCCGTCGGAGACCGATCTCCTCGCCTGCTTCAAGATCACTCCGCAGGCAGGCGTTCCGCGTGAAGAGGCCGCTGCCGCCGTCGCCGCCGAGTCGTCCACCGGCACCTGGACCACGGTCTGGACCGACCTGCTCACCGACATGGACCACTACAAAGGCCGCGCCTACGCCATCGAGGACGTCCCGGGCAACGACGACGCCTTTTATGCCTTCATCGCTTACCCGATCGACCTGTTCGAAGAGGGTTCGGTCGTCAACGTCTTTACCTCGCTGGTCGGCAACGTCTTCGGCTTCAAGGCCGTGCGTGCGCTGCGCTTGGAAGACGTGCGTTTCCCGATCGCCTATGTCATGACCTGCAACGGCCCGCCCCACGGCATCCAGGTCGAGCGCGACATCATGAACAAGTACGGTCGCCCGATGCTCGGCTGCACCATCAAGCCGAAGCTGGGTCTGTCCGCCAAGAACTACGGCCGTGCCGTCTACGAGTGTCTGCGCGGCGGTCTGGACTTCACCAAGGACGACGAGAACGTCAACTCGCAGCCTTTCATGCGCTGGCGTCAACGCTTCGATTTCGTCATGGACGCGATCGACAAGGCCGAGCGCGAGACCGGCGAGCGGAAGGGTCACTACCTGAACGTCACCGCACCGACCCCGGACGAGATGTTCAAGCGTGCCGAGTACGCCAAAGAGATCGGCGCGCCGATCATCATGCACGACTACATCACCGGCGGCTTCTGCGCCAATACCGGCCTCGCCCAGTGGTGCCGCGACAACGGCGTGCTTCTGCACATCCACCGTGCGATGCACGCGGTGCTCGACCGCAACCCGAACCACGGTATCCATTTCCGGGTTCTGACCAAGATCCTGCGTCTGTCCGGCGGCGATCACCTGCACACCGGCACCGTCGTCGGCAAGCTCGAGGGCGACCGCGAATCCACCATCGGCTGGATCGACCTGCTGCGTGAGTCCTACATCAAGGAAGACCGCTCGCGCGGCATCTTCTTCGATCAGGACTGGGGCGCGATGCCCGGCGCCTTCGCCGTGGCCTCCGGCGGTATCCACATCTGGCACATGCCGGCTCTGGTGAACATCTTCGGCGACGACGCCGTCCTGCAGTTCGGCGGCGGCACCCTGGGTCACCCCTGGGGCAACGCAGCCGGCGCCGCGGCCAACCGTGTCGCGCTCGAAGCCTGCGTCGAGGCACGCAACCAAGGCGTGGCGATCGAGAAGGAAGGCAAGGAGATCCTCACCAACGCCGCAAAGAGCAGCCCCGAGCTCAAGATCGCCATGGAGACCTGGAAGGAGATCAAGTTCGAGTTCGATACGGTCGACAAGCTCGACGTGTCGCACAAGTAAGCTGTCAGCCATCAGCTGTCTGCGATCAGCCACAGGCGATCGGCGCGAAGCGCCGGCCTGTTGCTGAGAGCTGACAGCTGAAAGCTCAACGCCAGCGACGCTTACGATCGATTTTCCAACCGATTTTCACCACGAACCCAGTTTCGGAGTAACACCCATGAGCACCATGCAGGACTATCAATCCAGCCTCGACGATCCGAGCAGCCGCAAGTTCGAGACCTTCTCCTATCTCCCCGAGATGGATCAGGCCCGCATTCGCAAGCAGGTCGAGTACATCGTCGCCAAGGGCTGGAACCCGGCCATCGAGCACAGCGAGCCGGAAAACGCGTTCGACCACTATTGGTACATGTGGAAGCTGCCGATGTTCGGCGAGACCGATGTGGACACCATCCTGGCCGAGGCGGAAGCCTGCCACAAGGCGCACCCGGACAACCATGTGCGTCTCGTCGGCTACGACAACTACGCACAGTCCAAGGGCGCCGAGATGGTCGTCTTCCGAGGCAAGCCGGTCTGACGATCGGTTTTCGCTTGGGCGAAAACCGATGATCGATACCGAGCGCACGTGGGTTTTCCGGAAAGCAGGGTGCGTCCCGCGCGCGTCGGGACAAGGCGCGCCGACGAGGCGTAGCGGCCCCTACGGCGAGGAGGCGCAACGCCGGCCCGGCGTGCGCGGGGCGTGCAATGCGGCGGAGAACCCGCGTGCGCTCGGTAAATTCATTTCGCCCGGCTTGGGCGATCAATCTGGTGGAGAAGCCCTATGAAATGCGCAATGTTGGTGACCGGCAACGGTCCGATCGTGATCGTCACCTCGTACGACTCGCTCGAGAATTCCGACCTGCTCGAGCGTCTGAAGGATAAAGGCATCCCGAAATTCCTGGCATACGAGATCCCGATGGAGTTGGCCCAAGAGCGCTACAAAGGCCATTTCGAGAAGGTCATGAACGGGTTTACGGAGTCGGACAGCCTCCGCGTGCTCGACCACAACGGACATCGCGCCTTCAATCTCTTCACCTGGGCGGAGCTCGGCACCCCCCTCGCCCACGAAAGCCCGTTGGACGATCTCTACCACCACCACTGAGGCGATGTCCGGGAATCCGTATCCCGACTGCACATCCCCGCAAGAGCGTAGGGGCGGCTTCAGTCGCCCCCTACACCTTGGTCGTTCATCTCCGGGAATCATCATCCCGAGGGCACACGCCCGGAAGAACCGAAAGCACATACGCCGGGTCCGCCCGCAAGGCGCTGGCCGCCTTTGCGGTTCATCTGTCCCGAGCCGGGGTCAGAGCAGGCTGTAGGTCACGGTCACCCCGGCCATCACGATGGCCATGATGCTCATCAGCTTGACCAGGATGTTCAGGCTCGGTCCCGAGGTGTCCTTGAAGGGATCGCCGACCGTATCGCCGATCACGGATGCCCGGTGTGCGCGTGAGTTCTTGCCGCCGTGATAACCGGACTCGATGTATTTCTTGGCGTTGTCCCAGGCGCCGCCGGCATTCGAAAGAAAGACCGCAAGCACGAAACCGCTCGCGAGGCCGCCCATCAGCAGACCGATCACGCCCGCAACACCCAGCACCAGACCCACCACGACCGGCGCGATGACCGCCAGAAGGGCCGGCAGCACCATCTCGCGCTGCGCACCAACGGTGGAGATGGCGACACAGCGCTCATAGTCCGGCTGCGAGGTCCCCTGAAGGATGCCCGGATCTTCGCGAAACTGCCGGCGTACCTCTTCGACCATCATGATGGCCGCGCGCCCGACCGCCTGCACGGTCAAGCCGCTGAAGACGAAGGCGACCATCGAGCCGATCAGCAGGCCCACGAGGACGGTCGGATTGAGCAGGGTCACGTTGAAGAAGGTCATGAAATCAGTCAGCGTCGCCTGCGCGGTCGCGATGGTCGCACCGTTGCCGAGCGTCAAGAGCGTCTGCCCGGTGTTCACCAGCTCGATGCGGATCACCTCGATATAGGAGGCAATGAGTGCGAGGGCGGTCAAGGCCGCGGAGCCGATCGCGAACCCCTTGCCGGTCGCCGCCGTCGTGTTGCCGAGTGAATCCAGCGCATCGGTACGCGCCCGCACCTCGGCGCCGAGACCGCTCATCTCGGCGTTGCCTCCGGCATTGTCCGCGATCGGTCCGTAGGCATCGCTGGCGAGCGTGATGCCCAAGGTGGAAAGCATCCCGACCGCCGCGATAGCCACGCCGTAGAGGCCCAGGTTCATCTGGGTCAGGTCGAAACCGGACGCGAAGAGGAAGGCCAACATGGTTCCGGCGCCGACCGCCAGGACCGGAATTGCGGTCGACAGCATACCCACGCCGACGCCTGCGATGATGAGGGTCGCCGGTCCGCCTTCGGCTTGGGCGGCGATGAGGCGGGTCGGCCCGTAGCTCGGAGAGGTGGAATACTCGGTCGAGCGACCGACGATGATACCCGTGATCAGGCCGGTCACCACGGCGCCCCAGATCCCCCAGACGTTCGGAATGCCGAGCAGCAGCAGCAAACCGGCGGAGGCGACGACGATCATAAGCGCGCTGGCATTGATTCCGCGCGACAATGACCCGAGCAGATCCTTTTGGGTCGCGCCTTCCTTGGTCTTGACCAGATAGACCCCGACGATCGACAGCAGGATGCCGATGCCGGCGATGGCGATGGGGGCCACCACGGCCTTCATCTGAAGCGTGGGGTCCAAGACATAAGCGGCCGCCCCGAGCGCTGAGGCTGCGAGGATGGAGCCGCAATAGGATTCGAAGAGGTCGGCGCCCATGCCGGCGACATCCCCGACGTTGTCGCCGACGTTGTCCGCGATGACGGCCGGATTGCGTGGGTCGTCCTCCGGGATGCCGGACTCGACCTTGCCGACCAGATCGGCACCCACGTCCGCGGCCTTGGTGAAAATACCGCCGCCGACACGCGCGAACATGGCCTGCATCGAAGCACCCACGCCGAAGGTCAGGATGGTCGTGGTGACCAGCACCATGCGGACACCTTCACCGGCCGCACTGTCCGGGATCAGCAGGTCGGCCAGAATGAACCAGACCACGATGTTGCCGAGCCCGAGCCCGACCACCACCAATCCCATGACGGCACCGCTTCGGAACGCGATCTTAAGTGCCTCCGGAAGCGAAGTCCGAGCGGCCGCAGCGGTGCGCGTAGAGGCGCGGGTCGCGGTCTGCATGCCGAAGTAACCGGCGAGCGCCGAGAAGAAGCCCCCGAAAACGAAGGTGAAGGGAAGCCAGGTGTTTTGAACCTGGTAGTAATAGGCAAGGACGCCGAAGACGATGGTCAGGACCGCGAACACCAGAAACATGATCTTGTACTGCTGGCGCAAATACGCCATCGCGCCGTGGCGCACATGGTCGCCGATCTCCTGCATCAACGCTGTTCCCTGGTCCTGCCGGAGCATCTCTTTGAAAAATTTGCGGGCATAGATCATCGCCAACAACGCGGCGATCGGTGCGATCCAAAAGACAGGCTCGTTCATGGGTATTCCAATGGACGTGGGAGGCCAAAAGAACCCGCCGCCGGAGGTGCGTCGGGCAGGAGGACCTGAGTCCGGGACTCAGGAGGGTCGCGGACCGCGGATCACTCGAGCCCGGTCACCAGGGCCGAGCGCCACCAGCCCCGATGGTGATTTTCAAGCTCATCGAGATCCGGGAAGCGGTAGAAGGCAAAGTCGGTCTGGTCGCCGACATAGAAGCCGCCTTGAACCATGCGGTAGAGCACGCCTTCCTTGACTTGCTTCAACACCAGCTTGCTTGGTTTGGTGTCGTTGTGTTTGAGCTCGTAGAGCACGTCGCGCAGATGGGCGAGGTTGGGATAGGGAAGATCATCGGCCGCGCCGTTCTCGGGATCGGTCGCGAGCGCGCCGAGACGAAGCTCGGAGAACACGAGACGAGGCACATGGATCGTGTGCGACGGATCCGTGATCGTGTCGCAAAACTCATGCGGCTCCGAGCGGCTGGCGACCATCGGGGTGATGGGGCAAAACTCTTGATAGAGATGCAGACGACCGCCGGGCTCGGGAACATAGACCGAGCGCGGCAGCTCGAGCGTCTTGCCGTCGTTGGTCACCAGATAGAGGTTGCCGAGCGCGGACACCGGGATGCGCGACAAGACGCGATAGATCGAGAGATAGACCGAGCGTTTCGGGGCGCCATCCGGCTGGGTGATGCAACGCTCGTCCATCAGATGGAAGGGAAAGTCCTCGGAGCGGAACGCCGGGTCGACCTCGAAAAAGATCGCCTCGCCTTTCACGTGGGCTTTGGATCCAACCGCGTAATAGCTGCCGAAAGCCTCCGGCTCGAGCATCGACGCGATCAGCGCCTGCGGAATCAGGGACAGATACAGATGCTTTTCAGCCATGCCGAGCCTCGCCGTGATGTGCCCGGATGTCCGACTGGACCCGGTGTTTCTCAATTATCACCATAAATGCTGGTGATGTGGAGAGCAGATCAGGAAGAGATATCGCGGAGCAACAGGGATCGGACGCCGCAGGCGGACGTGATCGGATCAAAACAGCGCCAGGCAAGTGCAGAAGAGCGAGGGATGTTTGAAGTGCGCGTCGGTCGAGAAGGCCGAGTGCACGCGGGGGAGGTGTTGCGGAAGATGGGTTGGATACGTCCCTGTATCCGAATCGGCTCGGGACTCTCGGCCTACGCCGAGACCCCTAGACGACGAACTCGTCCTTATTGTGCGGGAGCAGCCTGAGGTGCCATCGGGGCAGGCATTGCGCCGCCGTAAGGAGCACCATAGCCGGGCGCACCGTAAGGAGCGCCGTAACCGGGCGCGCCGTAGGGGGCACCATAACCGTAAGGCGCGCCGTAGCCGTACTGCTCGCCGTAGCCGTAGCCGCGACCATAGCCGCGGCCCTGACCACGCCCGTAGCCGCGACCGCTTCCGCTCATGTTCATGTTGAAGTCGCCGGTGCCGTCGCCGAACATGTCGCCGAAGTTATCCATCATGCCGCTGCCGTAGCCGGGGCCACCGCCGTAGCCGCCGGGACCGCCGTAACCCGGGCCACCCCACCATGCGCTGGCGGAGAAGGAAGCACCGGCCAAAGCGACAACGGCTGCAAGACCTGCAAACTTGATCGTTTTATTCATGTTCGTCCTACCTCTAAAATCAGGAAACGTTGAGCGCGGGCGTGCCCGCAATGTGGTCTCCGAAGCCGGGGATGTTGTTGTCTCCGACTGCGGGCTTGATGTGGAGCCAGCGGCCGAACCCTGTGGGTTCGGACTGAGCTCCGAGGTGAACCGTATGAGGGCGCAAACAGCCGACCGGCGCGATTTGCCGAGTTGCACAAATCCGGGCAGAAGGGGAGGTTGCGGGCTCGACGGCCCATCGGAGTAACGGCTAACCCTGCGAAGAAGCCCGGGCCGCTCATTACCGGTAGAAGCAGATCGAGTATAGGCGTCGATGACGTGCAGACGCAACGTATTAAACGGTACCAAACGGCGCGACCGAGCCTTGATCAGGTGCGCCAGACGATGCCGGCGAGCCCTCTCTTCGACGAACGCAAGCCGCCGCCGAGTACGGCATTCGAGCTTAAACAGTGGCTTCCATCACGAAAAGGACTCATCCCTCGACCGACACCGCGACACGCGCCCGAGGAACAAACCTTATTTATTACGTTGGTTAAAATCGCATCCGGGCAGGGCACGGTCGATGCGCAGCAGGTTCGCCGGGGCCGATCGCTCCGGAGGTGGGCTCCGGCCCATAGGTGCGGACATGCGCACCATCGTCGCCTTGAATCCGGGGAGACCCCGGCGCGGCGCCCCTTCGCGATCGATCGAGCTCAGGCGGGGAGCGGAAGCGCAAGTTCCTTCCACAAGCGCAGCGTCGGACCCGATTGGTTCATTGTGTAAAAGTGCAGTCCCGGCGCACCGCCGTCGATCAGTCGACGGCAGAGGTTGAGCACGACCTCGTGCCCGAAGGCACGCAGACTTTCCACGTCGTCGCCGTAGCCTTCGAGTCGGCGTCGGATCCACCGCGGGATCTCTGCACCGCAGGCGTCGGAGAAGCGCGCGAGCTGGGTGAAGTTGGAGATGGGCATGATGCCCGGAATGATCGGCAGGGTGACGCCCACACGCTCGCAACTCTCGACGAAGGCGAAATAGGCATCCGGGTTATAAAAATACTGGGTGATGGCGGCATTTGCACCGGACTCGACCTTACGTTTGAAGTTGGCGAGATCGCGCTCGGGGCTGCCGGATTGCGGGTGATATTCGGGGTAGGCTGCGACCTCGATCTTGAAGGCGTCCCCGAATTCGTCGCGGATGAAGGACACCAGCTCGTTGGCATAACGGAAGTCGCCGCCGGTGCCCCCGCCCATGCCGGAGGGAAGGTCGCCGCGCAAGGCCACCAGGCGCCGGATCCCCTGCTCTCGGTAACGACCGATGATCGCGCGGATCTCGGCCCGTGCCGAGCCGACACACGCAATGTGCGGGGCCGTCTCGATGTTGTGGCCACGCAGCCAGTCGACGGTTTCGAAGGTGCGATCGCGCGTCGACCCTCCGGCCCCGTAGGTCACCGAGAAGTAGCCCGGCGAGACGCTGTTGAGCTGTGCAATCTCAAGCTTGAGCTTCTCCATTCCCTCCGGGGTCTTGGGCGGGAAGAGCTCGACGCTGTAGGTCGGGGTTTGCTGTGATACGGGGGGCATGGTTGAGAGCCTCCGGCCTCCGGCCCTCGGCCTCCCGCGCGGTGAACGACAGCGCGATCAGGGGCTTCGATCCGGCGGCGAATAGGTTGAGATGGGCGGCGCCGCGACAGGCATCGAACGCCAACCGGCGTGATCCGCGCAGTCCGCGCGGAGCACCCGACACAGGCGTGACCCGGCAAGCGGTGTCGAGAGCAGATCAGGACATCAACGCGGATAGGCATCATTGCCGTCGTCGATCCACCGGGCGCGAGCCCCCGGGGGCTGAAGCCAACGCGATCCAAGCCTCTTCTTCAAAGACTTAAACCGCGCCAGCTCCAAGCTCGTAAGAGCCCGCGAGGCCGCGAAACCCGTAAACCTCGCTGGATCAAAACAACGAGCGCGGTTTAATACCTGTAGTTCTCGGCCTTGTAAGGACCCTCGACCGGGACGCCGATATAGTCGGCCTGCGCCTTTGACAGGGTCGTAAGCTTCGCGCCGATCTTGCCCAGATGCAGACGTGCGACGTCCTCGTCTAGATGCTTGGGCAGCACATAGACGCCGATCGGATATTCCTCTGGCTTGGTGAAGATCTCGATCTGAGCCAGCACCTGATTGGTGAAGCTGTTGGACATCACGAAGCTCGGGTGCCCGGTCGCACAGCCCAGATTGACCAGCCGTCCCTCGGCGAGCAGGGTGATGCGATGCCCGTCCGGGAAGATGATCTGATCGACCTGCGGCTTGATGTTGACCCACTCGTACCGCTTCAGCGACTGGACCTGGATCTCGTTGTCGAAGTGACCAATGTTGCAGACGATCGCCTGATCCTTCATGGCGATCATGTGATCGTGGGTGATGATGTCGGTGTTGCCGGTCGCGGTGACGAAGATGTCGATCATGCCGACGACATCCTCGATGGTGACGACGCGATAGCCTTCCATCGCCGCCTGAAGCGCACAGATAGGATCGACCTCGGTGATCCAGACGGTCGCGCCCAAACCGCGCAGCGACGCGGCGGAGCCCTTGCCGACATCGCCGTAACCGCAAACCAAGGCGATCTTGCCGGCGATCATGACGTCGGTGGCGCGCTTGATCGCATCAACCAGCGACTCGCGGCAGCCGTAGAGGTTGTCGAACTTCGACTTGGTGACCGAATCGTTGACGTTCATGGCGGGGAAGAGGAGCTGACCGTCACGGAACATCTGATAGAGACGGTGAACGCCGGTGGTCGTCTCCTCGGTCACACCGCGGATACCCTCGGCGATGCCGTGCCAATGCTTGGGATCGCGCGCAAAGGTCCGCGAGAGGAGCCCCAGAATGGACAGCCATTCCTCGCTGTCGTCGGCCTTGGGTGCCGGGATGGCGCCGGCCTTTTCGTACTCCACACCCTTGTGCACGATCAGGGTCGCGTCGCCGCCGTCGTCGAGGATCATGTTCGGGCCGCCGCCGTCGGGCCAGTTCAGGACCTGCTCGGTGCACCACCAGTACTCGTCCAGGGTCTCGCCCTTCCAGGCATAGACGGGGATCCCGGCCGCGGCGATGGCGGCGGCGGCGTGATCCTGTGTCGAGAAGATGTTGCACGAGCACCAGCGGATCTCGGCGCCGAGCGCGACCAGCGTCTCGATCAGCACGGCGGTCTGGATGGTCATGTGCAGACTGCCGGTGATGCGTGCGCCGGCAAGCGGCTTGCTCTCGCCGAACTGTTCGCGCAGGGCCATCAGACCCGGCATCTCGGTCTCGGCGATGTTCATTTCTTTGCGGCCGAAATCGGCCAGGGAGATATCGGCAACCTTGTAATCGGTAAACTCACTCATGGTTATCAGCTCCTGATGAAACGTGAGTGAGCGCCGTTGTCGTGTCAACCCCGCCGCCGAGCCTGGCCAGGGCTCCGATGGCCCGGGTCGCAACGCTCCTCGGTAGCGAGGTGTAAAGAAGTTCAATCAGAGTCGTTTATGAATCGTCACGCCCGTGCGACAAGCCCACAAAGAGACCAAGACGTCGGGGCAAGATGCTCAAATGCAGACCGGCACGGACGCGAGTCAAAGAAGTATTTACTCCTCAACCGCGTCTCACCATGGCGCGGGTTGCCCCCAAGAACGAGCGCACCTGGAACATCTCAGATCTCACCGGACGCGGTTGAGCCCTAGATACCCGCCGCGTCCCGCAGCATCTCGGCCTTATCCGTACGCTCCCAGGTGAAGCCCGGCTCCGAACGCCCGAAATGACCATAGGCCGCCGTGTCGCGATACGTGATCAGATCCCGGTTGGTGAGATCCAACATGCGGGTGATGCCGTAGGGACGCAGATCGAAGTGCTCACGGATCAGCTCGATGATGCGATGCTCGCTGATGTTGGCCGTCCCGAAGGTGTCGATCGACAGGGACGTCGGCTCGGCAACACCGATCGCATAGGACACTTGTACTTCGCACTTTTCCGCAAGACCCGCGGCGACGATGTTCTTGGCGACATAACGCCCGGCATAGGCGGCCGAGCGGTCGACCTTCGAGGGATCCTTGCCGGAGAAGGCACCGCCGCCGTGGCGCGCCATGCCGCCGTAGGTGTCGACGATGATCTTGCGTCCGGTCAGACCGCAATCGCCGACCGGTCCGCCGATGATGAACTGGCCGGTCGGGTTGATGTGATACTTGGTTTCGCCGTTCATCCAGCCGGTGCCGCCGAGCACGGGCTTGATGATCTCTTCCATCACCGCCTCGTGCAGCACACTTTGGCTGACCTCGGGGCTATGCTGGGTCGAGAGCACCACGGCGTCCACGGCAGCCGGCTTCCCGTCAATGTAGCGGAAGGTCACCTGCGATTTGGCGTCCGGACGCAGCCACGGCAGGGTGCCGTTCTTGCGGACCTCGGCCTGGCGCTTGACCAGGCGATGCGCGTAATCGATCGCGGCGGGCATGAGCTGATCGGTTTCGTTCGTGGCGTAGCCGAACATCATGCCTTGGTCGCCGGCGCCCTGTGACTCTTCGCTCTCGCGGTCGACGCCTTGGTTGATATCTTTGGACTGCTCGCCGAGCGCGACCAGAACGCCGCAGGTTTGCCCGTCGAAGCCGACCTCGGAGCCGTCATAGCCGATATCGGTGACGACCTTGCGCACGACGCTCTCGTAATCGATCTTGAGGTTACCGTCGGTGAGCGTGATCTCCCCCGCCAGCACCACGAAACCGGTCTTGACCAGGGTCTCGCAGGCGACACGCGCTTTGGCATGGTTCGGGTCGCGGCGAAAGATCTCGTCGAGTACGGCGTCCGAGATCTGATCAGCCATCTTGTCCGGGTGGCCTTCAGAAACGGATTCGGAGGTGAAGATATAGTCCTTGCTCATAAGTTCGATAACCTGCTTTCTGTCCCGCTGAGGTGCGTGTCTGGATGCGCTATGATAACGAGTTGACAGAAAACCGCAAAACCGACCACTGGTTGCGGATGCCGATCCTCGCCGCTCATCGATGCCGGGGATTTAGAAATCGCCGCCCTTTCGGTAACATGCCATCACGTCCGATCCGACCTGGGCTTTTGCTCGGCCTCGGCTTTCACTCGGAGACCCTCGATGGCTTCGCTCGAAACCCCTGTTTGCGACTTCGGGCGCCCCGCGCCGGATTTCGCCCTGCCCGGCACCGACGGCAAAGTCTGGACCCGCGACGCCTGCGCCGGCGAGCGCGGCCTGCTCGTCATGTTCATCTGCAACCATTGCCCGTACGTCAAAGCGGTTCGGGAGCGCATCGTTAGAGATGCCCGCGATTTGATCGCCATCGGAATCGGCTGTGTTGCCGTCATGTCCAACGATCCGCATGACTACCCGGAAGACTCCTTCGAGAACATGCAGCGGGTCGCCGAAGAGTTTCGCTTCCCGTTTCCCTACCTGCTCGACGAGACCCAAGCCGTCGCGAAGGCCTACGGGGCCGTCTGCACGCCGGACTTCTTCGGATACAACTCAGCGCTTGAGCTCCACTATCGAGGCCGACTCGATGCCAGTCGCAAGGAGACGGCTCCGGACGGTGCGCAACGCGATCTTTTCGAGGCCATGCAACAGGTTGCACTAAGCGGAACCGGGCCCGAACGGCAGATCCCGAGCATCGGATGCTCGATCAAATGGAAGTCGGACTGACCGTCGCGAAGGGCGCGAGATCGTCGATCCATGCGAAATTACTGGTCATTCTCTCGCGCAATTCTTAATATTAGGAACTGATAACTTCCTTTTTGACGGTATAAGTTTGTTTTGATTTTCGGGTCGACGCTCTTCGTCCACAATGACCGACCTTCGCAAGGGTTTCGATCCGGCAAATGCGTTCGCGCAAGCGCGACTCTCGCCGAGCGCAGCCGTGATCGCTTCGGCCGCTAGCCCTGCACAGCATTCCGACGTCGTGCCATCTCCCGACTTGCGCCCGCCGCGACGCGGCCGGCGGTCTCGACACGCTTGACCGACTGACCATTGCTTCTGAACTTAGGAGGGACTGATGTCCTCACGTAAAGATCTTGCCAATGCCGTACGAGCACTCGCGATGGACGCGGTCCAGAAAGCCAATTCGGGTCACCCGGGCGCGCCGATGGGCATGGCCGACATCGCCGAGGTGCTCTGGAACGACTTCATGACGCACAATCCGGGAAATCCGGCCTGGCCCGACCGCGACCGATTCGTCCTCTCGAACGGTCACGGCTCGATGCTGATCTATGCGCTCCTTCACCTGACGGGATATGAGCTCGGGATCGAGGACCTCAAGCAGTTCCGCCAACTTCACTCCAAAACACCCGGGCATCCCGAATACGGCTACGCCCCGGGCGTCGAAACCACCACGGGGCCGCTCGGTCAGGGCATTACCAATGCGGTCGGCATGGCGCTGGCCGAAAAGGCACTCGCCGCGCAGTTCAATAAGCCCGGCCACGACATCGTCGACCACTACACCTATGTCTTCCTCGGCGACGGCTGTCTGATGGAAGGCATCTCGCACGAGGCCTGCTCGCTGGCCGGCGCCTTGGGTCTGGGCAAGCTGATCGCGGTCTACGACGACAACAACATCTCGATCGACGGCGAGGTTCGCGGCCACGGCGACACGCCCGCCTGGTTCCTCGACAACACGCCGAAGCGCTTCGAGGCGTACGGCTGGCATGTCGTCCCCAAGGTCGACGGCCATGACCCGGAGGCCGTGAAGGCTGCCATCGAAGCCGCACGCGAGATTACCGACCGGCCGAGCCTGATCTGTTGTCAGACCATCATCGGTTACGGATCGCCGAACAAACAGGGCAAGGAAGAGTGTCACGGCGCCGCGCTCGGCGAGGACGAGATCGCCTTGACCCGCGAGGCACTGGGCTGGAACCATCCGCCCTTCGTGATCCCGGACGCCGTCTATCAGGGTTGGGACGCCAAGGAGCGCGGCGCCGCGGCCGAGTCCGCGTGGAACGACCGTTTTGCCGCGTACGCCGCAAAATTCCCGACCGAAGCTGCCGAATTCAAGCGTCGCACGGCCGGCGAGCTGCCGAGCGACTGGGCTGCTCAGGCGGATGCCTTCATCGCCGCCGTGGTTGAGAAAGGCGAGACCATCGCATCGCGCAAGGCCTCGCAGAACGCGCTCAACGGCTTCGGTCCCCTGCTGCCCGAGCTGCTCGGCGGCTCGGCGGACCTCGCCGGCTCCAACCTGACCCTGTGGAAAGGCTGCAAAGGCATCGGCAAGGGCGACGCGCCCGGCAACTATGTCTATTACGGCGTGCGCGAGTTCGGCATGTCGGCCATGCTGAACGGCATCGCGCTGCACGGCGGTTTCGTGCCTTACGGCGCGACCTTCCTGATGTTCTCCGAGTACGCCCGCAATGCGCTGCGCATGGCCGCACTCATGAAGATCCAATCGATCTTCGTCTACACCCATGACTCCATCGGCCTGGGGGAGGACGGCCCGACCCATCAGCCGGTCGAGCAGATCCCAACGCTCCGTATGATCCCGAACATGAGCGTCTGGCGTCCGTGCGATGCGGTCGAGTCGGCGATCTCATGGAAGCTCGCGATCGAGCGGCGCACCGGCCCGAGCTGCCTGATCTTCTCGCGCCAGAACCTCGCGCACATGAGCCGGACCCCGGAGCAGCTCGCCGCCATCGCGCGCGGCGGCTATGTGCTGCGCGACTGCGCCGGCACCCCGGATGCGATCATCATCGCCACGGGCTCCGAGGTCGAGCTGGCCATGAAGGCCGCGGAAGCCATGTCCGACAAGGCGATCCGCGTGGTGTCCATGCCGTCCACCGACACCTTCGATGCGCAGGATGCCGCCTATCGCGAATCGGTTCTGCCCAAGGCCGTGACGGCCCGGGTCGCGGTCGAGGCGGCGGTCACGGACGGCTGGTGGAAGTATGTCGGTCACCAGGGCGCGATCCTCGGTGTCGACCGCTTCGGTGAATCGGCGCCCGCCGGCCCGCTCTTCAAAGAGTTCGGGTTCACGGTCGAGAATCTGGTCGCCAAGGTCCGCGGCGTGCTCTGATCCGCACGGCCGCTTCCTAGACGGGGACGCCGGGCGATCACCGCTCGGCGTCGCGGCGCTTCCGACCACGGCACCGCGCGCAAACCCATCAAATGTTGGTCCTTGCTCGAATCGCGGGTTTCCCGACCCTTCGGCATCCTGGATGCCTGATTCGCGCGATACAGGTTTTTATTCCCCTTTAAGAGGAGTTTCTCTCGATGACAATTAAAGTCGGCATCAATGGTTTCGGACGCATCGGCCGGATGGCCTTCCGCGCGATCGCGAAGGATTTCCCCGGTATCGAGGTCGTCGCCATCAACGACCTGCTCGACCCCGAGTACTTGGCCTACATGCTGAAATACGACTCCGTCCACGGCAACTTCAAGGGCGACATCGCCGTCGACGGCAACACCATGATCGTCAACGGCAAGAACATCCGTCTGACCGCCGAGCGCGATCCGGCCAACCTCAAGTGGGGCGAGGTCGGCGCCGAGTTGGTCATCGAGTGCACCGGCTTCTTCCTCGACGATGCATCCTGCCGCAAGCACCTCGAGGCCGGCGCCAAGAAGGTCGTGCAGAGCGCACCTTCCAAGGACGCCACCCCGATGTTCGTCTACGGCGTCAACCACAAGACCTACGCCGGGCAGGAGATCATCTCCGCCGCGTCCTGCACCACCAACTGCTTGGCGCCGGTCGCCAAGGTGCTGCACGACAACTGGGGCATCAAGCGCGGCCTCATGACCACGGTGCACGCCGCCACCGCGACCCAGAAGACGGTCGACGGTCCCTCCATGAAGGACTGGCGCGGCGGTCGCGGCATCCTGGAAAACATCATCCCCTCCTCCACCGGCGCGGCCAAAGCAGCCGGCAAGGTCATGCCCGAGCTCAACGGCAAGCTGACCGGCATGGCGTTCCGCGTGCCGACCTCCGACGTCTCCGTCGTGGACCTGACCGTCGAGCTGACCAAAGAGGCCAGCTATGCCGACATCTGCGCGGCGATGAAGGCAGCGTCGGAATCGGGTGAGCTCGCAGGCGTGCTGGGCTACACCGACGAGAAGGTGGTCTCCACGGATTTCCGCGGCTGCCCCACGCCATCGGTCTTCGATTCCGAGGCCGGTATCGCGCTGGACCCGACCTTCGTGAAGGTCGTCGCCTGGTACGACAACGAGTACGGCTACACCTGCAATATGCTGCGCATGGTGGAGCACGTCTCGAAGTAAGCCTCCAGCTGCCGGCCTCCAGCCTCCAGCCTGAACGGCTGGTTGCCGGAGGTCCGGTACCGGTCGTGCGCTCGACGAGAGTTTTCAGGCAAGGCACACCTTGGGCCTGAACGCTTTCCATCTCATTCGATACAGAGGCTTCGCTATGTCCTTCATCAAGCTCACCGATCTGGATCTCGCCGGGAAGCGGGTGCTGATCCGCTCCGACCTCAATGTCCCGGTCAAGGGCGGCAAGGTCACCTCCGATGCACGCATCACCGCATCCATGCCGACCTTCGAGCATTGTATGAAGGCCGGCGCCAAGGTCATGGTGATGTCGCACCTGGGTCGCCCCGAAGAAGGTGTCTTCTCCGAGGCCGACTCGCTCAAGCCCGTCGCGGAAGCCATGAGCGCCAAGCTCGGCCGCGAGGTCCGGGTCGTGCGTGATTACCTCGAGCAGACTCCAGAGGTCGCCGACGGCGAATTGGTGTTGCTGGAAAACGTCCGGTTCAACAAGGGCGAAGGCAAGGACAACGCAGACCTCGCCAAGCAGTACGCCGCACTCTGCGATGTCTTCGTCATGGACGCCTTCGGCACCGCCCATCGCGCCCAGGCATCCACGCACGGCGTCGGCCAACAGGCACCGGTCGCCTGCGCGGGCTTGCTGCTCGCCGAAGAGCTCGATGCGCTCCAGAAGGCACTCGCCGCTCCGGCACGCCCGATGGTCGCCATCGTCGGCGGATCCAAGGTCTCGACCAAGCTGACCGTGCTGGAGGCCCTGTCCGAGAAGGTCGATCAGCTCGTCGTCGGCGGCGGTATCGCCAACACCTTCCTCGCCGCCGCCGGTTTCCCGGTCGGAAAGTCGCTCTGCGAGCACGACCTGATTCCCGTCGCCAAGGCGCTGATGGAAAAGATGACGGCGCGCGGCGCGAGCATCCCGATCGCGGTCGACGTGGTCTGCGGCAAGAAATTCGACGAGAACGAACCGGCCGTCACCAAGGACGTCGCCGATGTCACCGAGGACGACATGATCTTCGACATCGGACCTAAGTCGGCACAAGAGCTGGCCGAGGTCATCGCCAAGGCCGGGACCATCGTCTGGAACGGCCCGGTCGGCGTGTTCGAGTTCGATCAGTTCGGCGGCGGGACCAAGACGGTCTCGATGGCCATCGCCGAAGCGCCGGGCTTCAGCCTGGCCGGCGGCGGCGACACCATCGCGGCGATCCAGAAGTACGACATCTACGACAAGGTCTCCTACATCTCCACCGCCGGAGGCGCCTTCCTGGAATACCTGGAGGGCAAGACGCTGCCGGCAGTGGCCATGCTCGAGGCCCGAGCGAAGGACTGATCAGCGCAACTCGCCTCCAGCCGCCAGCTTCGGCCTCCAGCGATTTGCTCGGATGCCGGGGCTGGAGGCCGGAGGCAGACGGCCGGAGGCTACACATGCCAAGACGCACCAAGATCGTTGCCACGCTCGGCCCCGCGACCGACCCGGTATCCGTGATGGACGAGATCATCGCGGCCGGGGTGGACGTGGTTCGTCTCAATCTGTCGCACGACACCCACGACCGGCATCGCGAGCGTGCGGAGCGGATCCGCGAGCGTGCGGCTGCGGCCGGGCGCGAGATCGCGCTTCTCATGGATCTGCAGGGACCCAAGATCCGTATCGGTAAGTTCGCCGACGGTCCGATCCTGCTCGTGCGGGGCGACGCCTTCGCCATCGATGCCGACTGCCCTCTGGATGCCGGTGATCGCCATCGGGTCGGGACCACCTACCCCGAGCTGGTCGACGATGTCCGCCACGGCGACACGCTCCTGCTCGACGACGGCGCGATCGAGCTGTGGGTGGACGCTGTCGACGGCGGACGGATCGACTGCAAGGTGGTCGTCGGCGGCATCTTGTCCAACAACAAGGGCATCAACAAGAAGGGCGGCGGCCTGTCGGCCCCGGCCTTGACAGAGAAGGATCAGGAAGACATCCGCTTCGCGGCCGAGATCGATGCGGACTATCTGGCGGTGTCGTTCGTGCGCAACGGTGACGACGTCCGGCTCGCCCGTGAGCTCTTCTACGAGGCCGGCGGTCACGGCGGGATCGTCGCCAAGATCGAGCGGGCCGAATCTTTGCGGGCGATCGACGACATCATCAACGCCGCCGATGTCATCATGGTCGCGCGTGGCGACCTGGGCGTGGAGATCGGTGACGCAGAGCTGCCGGCCGCGCAGAAGAATCTCATCAACCGCGCCCGCGAGCTCAACAGCGTCGTCATCACCGCGACCCAAATGATGCAGTCGATGATCGAAAACCCGATCCCGACGCGGGCCGAGGTCTTCGATGTCGCCAATGCAGTGCTCGACGGCACGGATGCGGTCATGCTCTCGGCCGAGAGCTCGATCGGGAAGAACCCGGCCAAGGTGGTCGAGGCACTGGACCGCATCTGTCTGGAAGCCGAAAAGCATGTCACGCGCTCGGGGCACCGCATCGATTCGGTCTTCGGCCGCGTCGACGAGGCCATCGCCATGGCCGCCATGTACACGGCCAATCACCTGGGCGTGAAGGCGATAGCGGCCTTGACCGAGACCGGCTCGACCGTGAAATGGATGTCGCGTATCCGCTCCGGGATTCCAATCTACGCCATCACCCGCTCCGCTCCAACCCGACGCAAAGTCAGGGTTTTCCGCGGTGTCTATCCGGTAAGCTTCGATGTGGCCAGCACGGACATCCACGAGGTGAATCGCGAGGTCATCGAGGAGCTGATGCGACGCGGCACGGTGCGCGACGGCGACCTGGTGATCATCACCAAGGGCGATCGCTCGGGGGTCGAAGGCCAAACGAATATCTTGAAAATCATGCGGGTCGGCGAGCACAAGCTCCTGACGAAAGACTGAGCCAGCGATCCTTGCTGCTCGCCCGCCCGTTTTTTTTGCTGTCAGTCCGATACGAGGAGAACCCACATGGCCCTGATTTCGCTGCGTCAATTGCTCGACCATGCCGCCGAGCATCAGTACGGCGTCCCCGCCTACAACGTCAACAACCTCGAGCAGATGCGCGCCATCATGGAGGCCGCCGACGAGACGGACTCCCCCGTGATCGTGCAGGCCTCCGCCGGTGCGCGTAAGTATGCCGGCGCCCCCTTCCTGCGCCACCTGATCCTGGCCGCCATCGAGGAATGGCCGCACATCCCGGTGTGCATGCACCAGGATCACGGCACCTCGCCTGCGGTCTGCCAGCGCTCCATCCAGCTCGGCTTCTCGTCCGTCATGATGGACGGCTCGCTCGGCGAGGACGGCAAGACCCCGACCTCCTATGAGTACAACGTCGATGTGACCCGTCGCGTCGTCGAGATGGCCCATGCCTGCGGCGTCTCGGTCGAAGGCGAGCTGGGCTGCCTGGGTTCGCTCGAGACCGGACAAGCCGGTGAAGAAGACGGCATCGGCGCCGAGGGCACGCTCGATCACAGCCAGCTCCTGACCGATCCGGAAGAGGCCGCGGACTTCGTGAAGAAGACCGGTGTGGACGCGCTCGCCATCGCCATCGGCACCTCGCACGGTGCCTACAAGTTCACCCGTCCGCCCACCGGCGACATCCTCGCCATCGAGCGCGTGCGCGAGATCCACAAGCGCATCCCCAACACCCATCTGGTGATGCACGGCTCCTCCTCCGTCCCGCAGGATTGGCTGGCCATCATCAATCAGTACGGCGGCGACATGGGCGAGACCTACGGTGTGCCGGTCGAGGAGATCGTCGAGGGCATCAAGAACGGCGTGCGCAAGGTCAACATCGACACCGACCTGCGCATGTCCTCCACCGGCGCTATCCGCAAATTCCTGGCCGAAAACCCCAAGGAATTCGATCCGCGCAAATACTTCATCGCCGCCACCAAGGCCATGAAGGGCATCTGCAAGGCGCGTTACGAAGCCTTCGGCACCGCCGGCAATGCCAGCAAGATTACGCCGATGTCTCTGGAGGCCATGACCGACCGCTATGCCAAGGGCGAGCTCGAGCCTAAGGTCAACTAAACCGCCTCTCGGTGTGATATGCGCTGTTTTCGCTTGTGGCTTGGTCTCGGGGCATCCGTAAGCGTCGGAGCGGACGCGGTTTAGGATGGTTTTGGGATGATGCAGGACAAGCGTCTTGGGCCGCTGCGATACGGAGCTCTATTGGTCGGTGGAATATTGCCGGCTGATTGAGAACAGCGTATGTCACTTCGGACAGGGCTTAGGCGCCGATCCGCGGGTTTGGAAGAAAACGAAGGGGCGCACAAGCGCCCCTTTTTCGTTTGGCGTCGCGCCGTCGCGAGGCCAGTGTTTTGGTGGCTGACAGCTGGAGGCCGGAGGCTGAACGCCGACGCCCAACCGCACGCGCCACCCCGACTCACACGGAGACCGCATTGACCGACGACACCAAATTCCCCTGCCCCTGCTGCGGCTACCTTGTCCATGATCGCGAACCCGGCTTTCACCAGGTCTGCCCCATCTGCGGCTGGGAGGACGATCTGACCCAATTGCGTTTCGCACGGATGCCGGGCAGCAGCAACACCGTGAGCCTGGAAGAGGCCCAACGCAATTACCGCGACTACGGCGCATCCGAGCGCCGCAGCATCGGCAACACCCGCGCCCCGGTCGACGGCGAAACACTCGATGACGGCTGGCGGCCCCTCGATCCCTCGCGCGACAACATCGAGCAACCCATGCGCGGAACCCCGTACGCCGACTCTTATCCCTGGCCGGACACCACCGTGCTCTATTACTGGCGCATGAGCTATTGGCGTCGGGTGGTGGGGTAATGAGATGGCGACGGACCCGATGTCCTGATCCCGATGCGGGACGCATGAGCGAGATGACCCATCGCGTTCTGATCCTTGCGTTGGCCGTACTGCTGCTCGTCGGCTGCAGCCGCGCGCCCGAGCTGCCGCGGTTGCCGAGCGACGCGGTCATCTTGGCCTTCGGGGACAGCCTCACACGCGGGACCGGGGCAGGCAGCGGCGAGGGTTTCGCCGAGGTCTTGGCGGCATCGAGCGGCCGCGAGGTGGTGAACGCCGGTGTACCGGGGGAGGAGAGCGATGCCGGTCTCGCACGGCTGCCGAGCGTGCTCGACGCCGTGCAACCGAGTCTGGTGATCCTCGGTCACGGCGGCAACGACATGCTGCGCCGACGCGACCTGGAGCAGACCAAGGCCAATCTCCGGCAGATGGTCATGCTCGCGCGCGACCGGGGCGCATCGGTCGTGCTGCTCGGCATCCCCAAGCCGGGGTTGTTCCTCGGCACCCATCCGCTCTATAGAGAGCTGGCGGACGCGCTCGAGGTCCCGCTCGAGGACGAGGTGCTGGCCGATGTCCTCGCAGACCGTGATCTGAAGGCCGATCAAATCCATCCGAACGCGGCCGGGTATCGGCAGGTCGCCCAGGCGGTTCACCGGCTCTTGACGGACGCCGGAGCGCTTTGAGTCGGAGCGACGCAGCCCGCTCTGACCTCCCGTCTAAACCGCGCCCAGCGCGGTATGCGAGCTTTTTTGGATGGGAACGACTCCGGCAGATTTGACGACCGTTAGAGCTGGTGCGGTTTAAG
>NZ_JAABRP010000078.1 GCF_011390875.1 Thiocapsa sp. | reverse complement strand
CCGGGATGCTGAAGATCGACAGGAGCCCGGCCACCACGATGATGGTCGAGACCACTGCTGCGAGGCGTGGTCGATCGACGAAGACCTTGGAGATCATAATCAGCTCCCTGTCTTCGACGCAGGTTGGGGTGTGGTCTGCTCCGCGCCGTCTTTCTTCGTTTTCTCCGGCTCCGTTGGCTCAGGCTCTGTCGGCTCGGGCTTTGTCGGCTCGGGCTTGGTGCCGCCGGTCTCGCTCGCGGGCGCGGTAGGTGCCTTCTCGGAAGAAGCGTCGCTTGTGCCTTCGGCCTTGGCACTCTGCGTTCCTTCGGTCGCAGCCGCTTGGGTCGGCGTGACCACCATTCCCGGCTTGATCTTCTGAATGCCCGAGACGACGACGATCTCGCCTTCCTTCAATCCGGCATCGACGACGAAGTCGGTTCCCATCTGGCTGCCCGTCTTGATGGTGCGTAAGGCCACCCGATTGTCCGGACCCACGACATAGACCTGTTTGCCGTCCTTGGTCTGGATGACGGCACCGGCCGGAATCACGGGCTGGCGCTTCTGCTCCGCGGTGTGGATGACCGCCGTGATGAACTGGCCCGGCAGCAGCACGCCTTCCGGGTTGGGGAAGTCCGCATAGATGGCGATCGAGCCGGTGCTGGCGTTGACCTGGTTGTCGACGAAGGCGATCGTCCCTTTTTCGCCGTAGGTCGCGCCTGTCGGGAGGATCAGCTCGGGCACGTAGTCTCCGAAGTTTTCTCCAGGGGTGCCGGCCTTCTCCGTGACACGCACGAAGTCCGCGCTCGGGATCGAGAAGACGGCACGGATCGGGTCGAGTTGCACCACGGTGGAGAGGACCTTGCTGCTCGGCCCGACGAGGTTGCCGACGGTAAAGTTGGTCGCGCCGATGCGCCCGTCGATCGGGCTCGCGATGGTCGTGTAGCCGAGGTTGATCTGGGCGGTCTTGATGTCCGCTTGGGCCTGAAGCACGGCGGCTTTGGCCTTGTCCACGTTCGCTTGGGCCATGTCACGCTGGGCCCGCGACCGGTCGAACTCGGACTGGGATGTGTCGCCCTTCTTCACCAGTGCCGAGAAGCGCTCGAACTGGGCCTGCGCGTCCAGCAGGTCTGCCTCGGCCTTTGCGACCTCGGCGACGGCCGAGGCCAACTCGGCGTTGGCCGCGTCGAGCTGGGCCTGGAACGGGGGCTGCTCGATCTGGTAGAGGACCTGTCCGGTCTTGACCAGCGAGCCCTGGTTGAATGCGACCTCATCCAGGAACCCCTCGACCCGCGCCTGGACGTTGACCTGTTGAATCGCCTGGATGGTCCCGATGAAGCGGCCGTGGTGGTCCACCAGTTGGGTCTCCACAGCGGCGACCACGACGGCCGGCGGGGGAGGGGTCTTGTCCGCGCCCGCGGCGGGCTTATCCGCTGCGAGCGCCGTCGAGCCGACCGTCAGGGTCAGAAGCGAAGCGGTCAGCATCGGCAGCGTCGCGTCGAGCCACGCGCCCGCGCGTCGGCCGGGTGTTCTTGAAAGCGTCGTTCTCATGGGCGATGCCTCTCCTTGGGGCAAGGGATATGCGCCAACATCCTCATCCGGAATGCGGGGGCGGCGGGGAATCGGGCTGGAGTTCAAGTCGGAGGCGGGGCAGGGCGGCCTTGTCCGAGCGCCGAGCGATGCCGGCCCGAACCTCTCGGGGGGGCGGCAAGGAGACGGGGACGCGGTTGGTCATAGTGCTCCCGGGGGCGGCCTCGAACGGCCGCATGGTGCAAAGTCGCGATGGCGCGGATTGTACAGCGCAGCGCCGCGGAGGTGGGGCCGGGCGACACCGAATCATGCGCGGGATGCGACGCAATCGACAGCGTCGTGCAAGCTCGACGGTGGTTGTTGCTCGAGCGCGCTTCGCCGGAGGGCGTTCGCCCCTGTCGGAGCAGCTCGGGCGATGGTATAAACGCGCCTGTCGATTCCTGATCCCGGCGGCATCGACCGGGCCAATGCAGCATCGCGCCCCGCAGCAGGAGGACCGCAGCGTTTTCGCGCACCGCGGCCACTTGATCTCAACCTGTTTCGGCGAGGACATCGATGTCCCCTAGATTGCGCAACCGTCTTATATGGTTCCCTGCGTTGCTCGTGCTCGGCCTAGTGCTTTCGGCGGGACTCGCCGGGGCGGCGAGTGACGAGAAGGCCGGGTCGGATTCGCCTCCGGCCGAAAAACCGCCGACCCTTGCCGAGGCGCTGGATCTTCCGTCGATCCCGAACGCGCGCTGCCTGAAGTGTCACAACGACGAGGACGAGAAGACCTCCGAGCGCGACGACGGCACCGTGATCAACATCTATGTGGATCGCGAGCGCTTCGAGCACAGCGTGCACGGCAAGCAACCCTGTGTCGGCTGCCACAACACGGTCAAGAAGGCGATCCACGAGATCCCGCTGCCCAAGAGCATCGGCTGCGTGGCCTGCCATCTCAAGACGGCCGAGCTTCAGTACGGCAGCACGGATCCCGAGTACCGGCGGCTCGATGTGGTCCTGTCTCAGATCGACGGCTACATGGCCTCGGTCCACGCGCGGCCCAATCTGCTGGATCAGTCCAAGACAAACGCGACCTGCTACGACTGCCATGACGGTCACGACATCGGCACCGTGGGCAGCGCGGCGCGCGCCGAGCATCGCAGCCGGATTCACGAGGTCTGCGGTCGCTGTCACGAGGAGCAGAAGGAGCACTACGCGGAGTCCGTTCACGGCACCGCCGTCATCGAGAAGCAGAACGCAGGCTCCGCCATCTGCTCGGATTGCCACACCCCGCACAACATCGACTCGCCCGATCAGACCAAGGTCAAGCTCGCCATTACCGAGAACTGCGGGAGCTGTCATCAGAAGCAGGTCGAGACCTACGAGAAGTCCTATCACGGCCAGGTGGTGCGTCTGGGCTATACGCACACCGCCAAGTGTTACGACTGTCACGGCAGTCACGGGATCATGGATGTCGACGACCCGGCGTCGAAGGTGCATCCGAACAATCGGTTGGAGACCTGCCGCCAGTGCCACGAGGGCGCGCCCGAGGGCTTCCTCGGCTTTCACGCACACGGCGACGCCAACGATTTCGAGAACTACCCGGAGATGTGGATCGCCGCCCGGTTCATGGAATTCCTGATCATCGGGGTCTTCCTCTTCTTCTGGACGCACATGCTCTTATGGATCTATCGCGAATGGCGCGAGCGCAAGGACGGCAAGGGCTACCGCGTCGATCCGGCCAATCCGCCCCAGGTCTATTTCAGGCGTTTCAGCGGCGGCTGGCGGCTTGCGCACGGTGTGTTGGCCATCGCCGTCATGGTCTTGGTCCTCACCGGCACGGCCGTGCTCTTCGCCGAGCAGGCGTGGGCGCAGTACGTCATGAATCTGCTGGGCGGGCCCAAGGTCGCCGCCGTGATCCACCGTGTCGCCGCGGTGACCTTCGCGACCGTCTTCTTCGGTCACCTGATCGTCGTCATCGTCAACATCGCGCGTGCAGGCAAGGAATTCCGGTGGTTCGGTCCGACCTCGATGGTGCCCAATTGGCAGGACATCCGCGACATCGGCGCCATGTTCAAGTGGTTCTTCGGGATGGCGCCGCGGCCGAAGTTCGACCGCTGGTCCTATTGGGAGAAGTTCGATTACTGGGCGCCCTTCTGGGGCATGATGATCATCGGCCTGAGCGGTCTGATGCTCTGGTTCCCCACCGTGACCGCGTCCTTCCTGCCGGGTTGGGTGTTCAACATCGCGACCATCGTGCATGCCGAGGAGGCAATTCTGGCTGCGGTCTTCCTCTTCACCGTGCACTACTTCAACGTCCATTTCCGCCCCGAGAAGTGGCCGATGGACATCGTCATGGCGACCGGCGCCGTGCCGCTCGAGGAGTTCAAGCATGAGCACGCGCTCGAGTACGAGCGGCTCGAGGCGAGCGGCGAGCTCGAGAAATATCTGATCAAGCCGCCGACCGAACGCGCACGTCAGGCGGGGCGCAAGGTCACCGGCTGGATGATCATCATCGGCTTGATCTTGGCCGGGTTGGTGCTGAAGGGGTATTTCGACGTTTTAAGCGGCCATTGAACGGGCGTTAGGAGCGATTCAAAAACAACCGAAACACGTAGGATGGGTAGAGCAAAGCGAAACCCATCCAGCCCGCGCCAAGCGCATTGGACCGACATCCGGCAACGCGGCGCTTTGGAGGATGGGTTTCGCTGACGCTCCACCCATCCTACCGGTTCATCGAGGTGTTCAGTTCCCGGAATTCGCCTCAGGCCCCCGGCGAGCGCGCGATGCGGAACCCGATGCTGCGATGGTTGAATCCGGGACCGACGCGGCAGCGGTAGGCCGAGCGCATGTAGCCGGCGTAGCCGTACCAGGAGCCGCTGCGCATCACCCGTTTCGCGCAATCGCCTTCAAGCCAGGCGCTTCCGTCGGTGGGTGCGCCGTCGAAACCGCCGTTCCAGCAGTCTTGGGTCAGCTCGTTGACGTTGCCGTGCATGTCGAGCAGCCCCCACGGGTTCGGCGGATAGCTGCCGGTCGGCGCCGTGCGGCCCAGATTGACGTCGGTCGGTTGTCCGCAACCGGCGTACTCGAAGGTGCCGTCGTAGTTCGCCTGATCGGTACTGATGCAGGCGCCGGTGCTGAAGGGCGTCGTCGTGCCGGCGCGTGCGGCGTACTCCCATTCCGCCTCGGTGGGCAGTCGGTAGCCCTTGTCGGTGAGACGGTTCAGCCAGCGCAGGTATTCCTGGATGTCGTCCCAGGAGACGTTGATCACGGGACGATCGCCGCGGCCCCAGCCCTCGTCGGATGGGTTCTTGGTGCAGCCCCGGTCGAGGACGCAGGCGTCCCAGTCGGCGAAGGTGACTTCGCGCTTGCCGATCTCGAAGGCGGGGACGCAAACCTCATGCTGAGGTCCCTCGTCTGGATCGCGCTCGGGCTCGTCGGGCGGACTGCCCATCAGGAAGCAACCGGCGGAGATCGAGACCATGGCAATCTCCGGGGCGAGGCTGAGTTGCAGGGTTTGCTCAGTCCCGGCGGCGACGAAGACCTCTTGCTCGGCCGGGTCGAAGCCGTCTCGGCGGGCCTCGATGCGATACTCGCCCGGGGCGAGATGGATCAGGAAGGTCTCTTGGGTCGTGCTCGGCGAGGTGCCTTTGCGCTCGCCGTCGACAAACAACTGCGCGTCTCCGGGGATGGTGAAGATACGCACCGCGCCGGTGGTCTCCGCGGCGAATGTCGCATGGGGCAAGAGCACGGCGATGCCCAAGAGCAGGATCGTTGAATGGCGCACGGGATGGATTCCTCGTGTTCGGGTTGGCGGATTAAACCTAAGGTTAAACGCGGTGGTGGACCGCCGGCGAACCGGACTGCGCGGTATCACGACGCGCGGATTCTAAACCGCGCGTCTTCCTGCGTCTGTGCCTGTGCGATAATTCGGCGCGATTTTCGATCTTCACATCAGCCCGGATGACGATTGGCGATATGAGCTTTCCCGAGGTCAAGACCGGCAGCCGGCGTTCGCTGTCCTGGCGCGAGCGCTTGCATGCCTACGTGTTGCTGGTGCGTCTGCATCGGCCGATCGGCATCTTTCTCTTGATGTGGCCGGCGCTTTGGGCCTTGTGGCTGGCCGGGGACGGTCAGCCGCCTTGGCAGGTGGTCACGGTCTTCGTGCTCGGGGTCGTGTTGATGCGCTCGGCCGGATGCGCGATCAACGATTTCGCGGATCGGGATTTCGACGGGCATGTTGCGCGCACCCGTGAACGGCCGCTGGCGACCGGTGCGGTTTCTCCGCAAGAGGCGGTGGCGGTCTTCGTGATTCTGTCTCTCGTCGCGTTCGGGTTGGTGCTCTTCATGAACTGGCAGACGGTGGCGCTGTCGGTGGTCGCGGCCCTGCTGACCCTGATCTATCCCTTTATGAAGCGCTTCACCCATGTGCCTCAGTTGTTTCTCGGCGCGGCCTTTGGATGGGCCATTCCGATGGCCTTCACGGCGGTGACCGGCGGCATTCCGGGGTATGCCTGGCTCTTGTTCGTCGCGACCCTGCTCTGGGCGCTGATCTACGACACCCAGTACGCCATGGTCGATCGCGAGGATGATCTGAAGATCGGGATTAAATCGACCGCGATTCTGTTCGGCGAGCGGGATCGTTTGGTCATCGGGGTGCTGCAGGTGCTGATGCTCGGGTTGTTGATGTGGATCGGGCAGCTGGCCGGGCGTGGGTTGTTTTTCTTCGGCGGTTTGGCCGTCGCCTCGGGGCTGGCGCTCTATCAACAGGCGTTGATTCGGGAGCGAGCGCCGGGGCCCTGCTTCAAGGCATTCCTGAACAACAACTACTTCGGCATGGCGATCTTCGTCGGGCTGGTGCTCGACTATGCCTTCGCCACGGGAGCGTGATCCCGGTCGGATCGACTGATCTGCCCAGATCGGTTTCGCGTGTCAAGGTGCGGGATGGGTGATGTGCGTTTCATCCTCGATGATCCGGGCCTCCGCGTTCGGGAAGCGCGCGACGACCCAATCCGGGAGCTTGGCCTGATTGGCGTGATAGAGGGCATCGGACTCGACGATGATCAAGACGAGAACCGTAGCCATTACGGGTAGGATTCCGACGCCGATCACCAGCGCCCAGACCGCCTCCTTCATCATCCCGCCGTAGGTATAGCCGACCCAGCCGAGCACGACGGCGGTCAGAAGCAGACCGAGCATCACCAGAAAGATCCGGCTGCGTTTCGCGCAGACCTGCCAGTGACACATGACGTACCAGGAGTCTCGCCCGATGCCGTGCTTCGCGCGCCAGAGAGTGAAGCCGAGGATGCTGAAGGAAATGGCCGGGATGATGGCCATTACCCAGGGAAAGCTTCCGGCCAAGCCGCCCATCGCGACAGCGAGCAGGATGTGGTTGGCGATCAGGTTGGTCAGGAACAGTTCGTGTGGGACGTTGGCCTTTTTGATTTGATCGGGGCTGATTTCGAAACGCATGAGACGGGTGACCTGTTGGACTGCTCGTGTGAAAAAACCGGGTGCGCCTGTTCGCGAAAACGCGCACCGATGCACGTGGATCTGTCGCCGCGTGTCAGTCGCTCGAGCGGCTGTCCTTGAAGCCCGCCGTGAAGAGCGAATCATCGGCCTCTTGACTCATGCGCGCGTGACGGAACAGATCGGGCATTGCGGATCGGAAGGCAAGCGCAGGCTACGCCATTGCATCAACGCCGCATCCAGCAGCAAGAGGCGCCCGAACAGGGGCTCGCCCAGTCCGGTTAGGATCTTGATCGCCTCGGTTGCTTGAATGCTGCCGATAATGCCGACTACCGGGGCCAGCACCCCGTTGGCCGAGCAGGTCTCGTCGATGCCGCCGTCACGCGGATAGAGACACTGATAGCAGGGTCCGCCGGGTTGGCCGGAGAAGGCCGTGACTTGGCCCTCGAGACGGATCGCCGCGCCGCTCACGAGCGGGACACCGGAAGCCACACAGGCTGCGTTGACGGCAAACCGGGTCGCGAAGTTGTCACAGCAGTCGAGCACCAGATCCACATCGGCGACGATGCCCGGCAGCGTCTCCTCGACGAGACTACGTTTGACGGTGACCAGCTCCACATCCGGGTTGAGCGCGGCGAGTGCGACGCGGGCGGATTCCGCCTTCGGCCGTCCGATTTGCGCGCTCGTGTGGATGATCTGGCGCTGGAGGTTGGAGAGATCCACCGCGTCGAAGTCCGCCAGCACGATCCGCCCGACGCCGGCCGCAGCCAGATACATGGCGACGGGCGAGCCCAGTCCGCCTAGCCCGACCACCAAGATGCTGGATGCCCGCAGCCGCTCCTGACCCTCGATCCCGAAATCGGACAGCAGGATCTGGCGGCTGTAGCGCAGAAGCTCGGCGTCGGTCATTCGGAGCCTCCGGCTTCCGGCCTGCGGCCCGTCGTTGCTTGGAGCATTCCGCCGACGGGTCTGCCTTCGGTGACCGGCCGCCGAGCGTTCAGGTCACGCGCATCAGGTGCGACTCGCTTGAGGACGGAAATCGGGGTGATGGCCGCGGTCAACATGCTGAAGGCAGGAGGCTGAAGGCTGGCGTCTGGAAGCTATAAATACCGCCGCCAATGCTCCGGCCGATCGTCCCGACATCCGTGCTCGATCAGCTCGTAGCGCTTGGCGAAGACCTTCTTGGTGCAGTTGCTCTCGCCGTTCGGGCAGCCGCAGTTGGCGCGGAACGTGTCTTCCGTGTAGTAGTAGAGAGCACGTTTTACACGGTAAATCAAGTGGTTGTCGATGTGGAGACCCAGCTCGGTCAGGGCCTCTTCGATCTCTTGGAGGCGGGTGACGAGCACGTCGTAGGTGACCCTGAGAAGGATCGGCGCGATGGGGTCGATGTCGAGGATGCCGTCCACATCCTTCAGGAACCGTGCGGCGGTAGCCGCCTGATGCGGATCCGGATGGATCTCCTGGAAGGGGATCTCGCGGGACTTGATGCGGTCGGCGTCTGAGATGTGCATGGTATCCTTATGCTAATCGCGGCATCGGAATTCTCAAAGCGGAATACTGCCCGATCTAGGGTAACCAGTCATGGGACAGCGCATGACCGAAAGAGACCTTCCCGACGCAGATATTGCACTCCGGCAGGGGCGGAACCCCGAGCGACCGGAACGATCCGGCCGAGACGCTCGCGTCTCGCGTCGGATCGGCCTCGGTATCCGGCTGCGCAGTATCCTCTTCTTCGTGCTCTACAACCTCATGGGGATCGTTCACAGCCTCGCATCCGTCGCCGTGGCTCCCTTCCAGACCTTCGAGCAGCGCTATCGATTCGTCAACCTCTGGACGCAAGCGACCATGTGGTTGCTGCGTCGGCTCAACGGTGTCGAGATCGAGGTCAGCGGGCTGGAGAAACTCCCGCGGGGCGAGCCGGTGGTGGTCTTGGCCAATCACCAAAGCCAGTGGGAGACCTTCTACCTTCAGTTGCTCCTCATGCCCCAGGCGACGGTGCTCAAGCGCGAGCTCCTTTGGGTACCTTTCTTCGGTTGGGCGCTCATCCTGCTGCGGCCGATCGCGATCGATCGAGGCCAGCCGGGACAGGCATTGAAGACCATCTTGCGCCTGGGCCAGGAGCGGCTCGATCAAGGGATCAGCGTCGTCATCTATCCGGAAGGCACCCGTCAACCGCCCGGTCGTGTGGCGCGATTCAATGCCGGGGGCGCTATGTTGGCCTGCCGTGCCGGGCGACGGGTCGTTCCGATCGCCCACAACGCCGGTGACTGCTGGCCGGCGCGGTCGCTGTGGCGCTTCCCCGGCACCATCCGGGTCGTCATCGGCGAGCCGATCGATTGCGCGGGAAAGACCCCGAAGGCGGTGAACGAGTCGGCGGAGGACTGGATTCGCGCCACGCTCGAACACCTGTGAGGGGCGGGCGGTCGCTCTATACGCAAAAAAGCCGGGTCGCTGGAAAACGCCCCGGCTTTGTTTGCCGAAACCCGACGCGGTTAGTTCGTGACCGATCCGCGCCCCTCGATGACCGCAGCGTAGTAGGCGCTGTTCTCCAAGAGCTCGATCACACGCGGATCCGCCAAGGCGTGGGCGATCTGCTCCAACTCGGCACTCGCGAACCGACCGCTCGGCGAGGCGTCGCCATGGATGCAGGCATCTGTCACGACCTCGTCGGATGCTTCGTGCAGCCGGGCCAGCATGTGCTCGGCCATGAGCTCGGCGGCGATCCGGCGCTGCTGTTGATACCAGTCGTGACCGGCCTGCGTCGCGAAGCTAGGTTCGTTCTCGAAGCTGCCGTCGAGGCTAATTGCGAGAGGCCGGGTGTCGGCGACCACGGCGGATGAGCCGACCAAGGTAGCGATCAGGAGGATCGAGGTTGATTTCATGAGTCTTTGCGCTGGTATAAAATAAGTTAATGCTAATATACTGACGGTCGGAGTCTGAGTCAAGTAGTCGGGAAATGGTCCGGCAGCGGCTGGCTTCCAGCCTCCAGCCTCCGGCTTCCGGCCATCAGCCATCAGCCGTGGCTTGTCGCTCATTCGGCTCACTGGACACCTTCTGGAAGACCCCCAATCACCCGCGGGCGAGGGTCAGGCGGTCGTGGCCGGCGAGGTCGGTTCGGGTGCTTGGCGCACTCAGGCCGAATTCGGCGAGGATGCGGCGAATATCGGTGCCTTGGTCGTAACCATGCTCGAGGAGGAGCCATCCGCCGGGACTCAGGCAGCGGCGTGCATCGGCCGCGATCGCACGATAGGCCTCGAGGCCGTCGCCGCCGGGGGTGAGTGCCTCGCGGGGCTCGTAGCGAAGATCGCCGCGGGTGAGATGCGGGTCGCCTGCAGCGACATAGGGGGGGTTGCTCACGATGGCATCCAGGCTGGCGGGCGCGAACGCGTCCGACCAGTTTGCCCTGAGCAGAGACAGGTTTCCCAGAGTGAGGCGGACGAGGTTCTCGCGAGCGATCTCGAGCGCGTCGGGAGAGCGATCCGTCGCGAAGAGGTGCCACGCGGGTCGCTCGGTGGCCAAGGCGGCAGCGATCGCGCCGCTGCCGGTGCCGAGGTCGGCGACCCGTAGGGGCGCGTCGGGGAGTAGAGACTCGAGCGCCGTCTCGACCAGCAGCTCGGTCTCCGGGCGCGGGATCAGGGTTGCGGGCGTGACGTGGAGCTCCAGGCTCCAGAACTCCTGGCGACCGCGGATGTAGGCGATGGGCTCGCCGGCCAAACGGCGGCCGAGGAGTGCGTGGAAGCGGGCGTAGGCATCGGGTGCGACGGGGTGATCGGGCCAGGCGAAGAGTCGGGTCCGCGACCAGCCTGTCGCTTCGGTCAGGAGCAGCTCGGCTTCCAAGCGAGGCGTACCGTCGGGGATGGTGGCGAGCGCCGACGTTGCCTCCTGCAGGACGGTGTCGACGCTGAGCTCCACTGCGCGCGATGTTCCGCGGGGTCCTGTCTCCGGCTCCGAGGCAACACGTTCAGAACCAGCCGTTTCCGACCCGGTCCGCTGCGATGCGGCCTCGTCCGATCCGGTCTCAGTCATGCATCATCGCGGTCAGCTCTTCGGCCTGATACTCCTGCAGGAGCGGGTCGATGATCTGATCGAGCTGGCCCGTCATGATCTCGTCGAGCTTGTAGAGGGTCAGGTTGATGCGATGGTCGGTCAATCGGTTCTGCGGAAAGTTGTAGGTTCGGATCCGCTCGGAGCGGTCGCCGCTGCCGACCTGGAGCTTGCGCGATTGTGCCTGCTCGGAGGCCTGGGTCTCACGTGCGCCGGAGAGCAGCTTGGCCTGCAGCAGCGACATGGCCTTCGCCCGGTTCTTGTGCTGGGAGCGCTCCTCTTGGCACTCGACGACGATCCCGGAGGGTAGGTGGGTGATGCGGATCGCCGAGTCGGTCTTGTTGACATGCTGACCACCCGCGCCCGAGGAGCGATAGGTGTCGATGCGCAGCTCGCTTGGGTTGATCGCGATGGAATCGATCGAATCGGCCTCGGGCATCACTGCGACGGTACAGGCGGAGGTGTGGACCCGGCCTTGGGACTCGGTCTCCGGAACACGCTGCACGCGGTGCGCGCCGGGCTCGAATTTGAGACGCGAGAAGACGCCGTTGCCGATGATGCGCACGATGACCTCTTTGTACCCGCCGAGCTCGCCGAGGCTCTCGGCGATCGGCTCGACCTGCCAGCGCATCAGCTCGGCATAGCGCAGGTACATGCGTAGGAGGTCGCCGGCGAAGAGTGCGGCCTCGGCACCGCCGGTGCCGGCGCGGACCTCGAGAAAGACGTTGCGCTGATCGTCGGGATCCGGAGGGACGAGGAGGCGAAAGACCTCGGGCTCAAGCTGCGCGCGCCGGTCGCTTGCCTCGGCCATCTCCTCGCGCGCAAGCGCGGTCATCTCCGGATCGGCGAGCATCTCTTCGGCAGCAGCCATGTCGAGCTCCGCCGCGCGATACCGGTTGTAGGCCGCGATGAGGGGCTCGAGCTGCGCGTATTCCCGACTCAACTCGCGAAAACGATTCTGATCGGACTGGGTCTCGGACTCGGCAAGCAAGGCAACCACCTCGCCGAAGCGCTCCGAGAGACGCTCCAGCTTGCCCCGGATCGATGGATTCATTGCGTGGAGACGGCCCGGTTCGGATCGAGCTGGAAGAGCTCGTTGGCGGCCACCAGGATCTCCGCCTCGCCCTCGCGTGCAGCTTGCCGCAGACGCGAGCTAGGCGCATGCAACAGCTTGTTCGTCAGGGTGTGGGCGAGATAGTTGAGGACCTCGGTCGGCGGTTTGCCGGCGTCGAGCTGGCGCTGCGCGCGCGCGAGGACATCGTCGCGCAGCTCTTCGGCGCGTTGGCGATAGTCCTGAATGAGCCCGGCGGCATCCAACGAGCGCAGCCAGGCCATGAACTCGTCGGCGTGGAAGGCGATGATGTCCTCGGCCTGAGCGGCGGCGGCCTGACGCGAGCGCAGGCCCTCGTCGATGACACCCTGCAGATCGTCGATGGTGTAGAGATAGATGTCGCTGAGCTCCCGGACCTCGGGCTCGATGTCGCGCGGCACCGCGATGTCGACCATGAACATCGGACGATGCTTGCGCTTTTTCAGTGCGCGCTCCACCGTGCCTTTGCCGAGCACCGGCAAGGGGCTGGCGGTGGAGGCGATGACGATGTCGGCCTCGGCCAAGTGGTTGCCGATCTCGGCCAGGGCGATCGCGTATCCGTCGAACTGGGCGGCCAGCTCATGGGCGCGCTCGACGGTACGGTTCGCGACGATGATGCGACCGATTCCGGCGCGGTGCAGATGGCGGGCCGCCAGCTCGATGGTCTCGCCGGCGCCGATCAAGAGTGCGGTCTGTCGGGAGAGGTCGCTGAAGATCTGGCGTGCGAGATTCACCGCGGCGAAAGCGACCGAGACCGGGCTGCTGCCGATTGCGGTCTCGGTGCGGACGGTCTTGGCAACCGAGAAGGCGTGCTGGAAGAGACGTCCGAGCAGCTTCCCGGTGGCGGTACAGTCCGTCGCGGTTTGGTAGGCGGTCTTCACCTGACCGAGGATCTGCGGCTCGCCCAGGACCATCGAGTCGAGCCCGCTGCACACACGCAGCAGGTGGGTGACGGCATCGCGCCCGATGTGGGCGTAGAGAAACGGTCCCACCCGCTCGTGCTCGACCCCGTGGAAGCGGCTCAACCAGTGCCGAGCCGCCTCTTCGGAGCAATCCTGCACCGCACAGTAAATTTCGGTGCGGTTGCAGGTGGAGAGCACGACACCCTCGGCGATACCGTCGCAATTGGTGAGGTCGCGCAAGGCGCCGACGATGATGTCGGGGCCGAAGGCGAGCCGCTCGCGGACATCGACCGGCGCCGTCTTGTGATTGAGTCCGAGGACAAGCAGCTTCATAGTTCTGAGGATGTCAGGTGGTGATCCTCGCGATTGTCCGACTTTCGGGGGTCGATGAAAACCCACCGACGTGGATCTTGTGGTTTTTCGAGTGTGGGCGGACGGAACTGCTTCGTTATACTGGGCTCTCACGATCACAATCGTCGTTCGATTGGCTCTTGCCGGATCAAATCCATGCCACGCTCGTTTTTGCTCTCCGCCGTCGGCGGTTTCTTTGTCGTTTCGGCGCTCTCGTTCGCCGGGGCTTTTGCGCAGTCCTCGGATCCAGTGCCGAGTCCCGCGCCTAGTTCGGTGCCGACCTCCCCGCAACCCGAGCGCTCCGCCGACGCGTCTGCCGATCCCGCCAAGGCTGCCGCATCGGTCGTCTCGGAGGGTTTGACGGCCGATCAGGTCTACGCCGTCCTGGTTGCCGAGATCGCCGCGCGACGTGGCGACATGGACACGGCATTTACCTCCTACTTGGAGGCCGCGAATCTGACGCGGGATCCCCGCTTGGCCGAGCTGGCCGTGCGTGCGTCCATCAATTCAGGCAACGACGCGGCGACCGAGCAGGGCCTGCGGCAGTGGCTGGATCTCGATCCGGAATCCACCGGCGCACATCAGGTCGGCGCCTTCTCCCGCATCAAGGCGAACGACCATGAGGGGGCGCTCATGCATCTGATGCGCCTCGTGCAGCTCTCCCCGGAGGACCCGGACGCGGCGTTCGGTCATGCCGCGGCGATCATCTCGCGCGCACCGACCTCCGAGGCCCGTGTCGGACTGATGCAGGCCCTGGCCGACCAGTTTCCGGACAGCGCACATGCGCAGCAGTCGCTCGCGATGGTGGCCGCCAGCGCGTCGCAGCTCGACATCGCCGATGCCGCCGCGCGCCGGGCACTCGAGCTGCGTCCGGAATGGAACAAGCCGAGACTCTTTCTCGTGAAGTTGCTGATCTCCTCGGACAAGCGCGGCGAAGCGCGGTCGTTGCTGGAGGAATATCTCGCAGGCAGTCCGGACGATCAGGCACTGCGGATGTTGTACGGCCAGTTCCTCGTCGAAGAGGAGGAGTTCTCCGGCGCGCGGGATGTCTTTCAGCGGCTCCTGGACAATCGGCCCAAAGAGCCGGATGTCCTCTTTGCCGTCGGGGTACTGTCGTTGCAGCTCGAAGACACGGACGGGGCACGCATCTACTTTTCCCGTCTCTACGAGACCGGAGAGCGTCGTGACGACGCCGCTTTCTATCTGGGCCAAGTCGAGGAGCGTGCCGAGAACAATGAGGCCGCCCTGGAGTGGTACGCCAAGGTCGGGGGCGCAAATGCGGTCGATGCGCAAATCCGCACCGCGTTGTTGAGCGCGAAGGGCGGCGATGTTCACCGAGCACGCGAGATCCTCCAGCAGTTGCGCGACCGCGGGCCCGAGAACGCCGTGCTTCTCTACCTTGTCGAGACCGAGATTCTCGAATCGGTCGGACGGCCGGATGAGGCGATGAGCGTCTTCGACAGTGCTTTGAAAGCCTTTCCGGACGACGAAAACCTGCTTTACGCGCGGGCACTCTCGGCCGTCAAGCTCGATCGGATCGCCCTCGCCGAGCAAGATCTGCGGCGGATCATCGAGATCGACCCGGAGCATGCCGATGCCCTGAACGCACTCGGCTATACCTTGGCGGACCGAACCGACCGCTACGCGGAAGCCAAGGTCTACATCGAAAAGGCCTACGCACTCAAGCCGGAAGAGCCGGCAATCCTCGACAGCATGGGGTGGATTCATTACCGACTCGGCGACTACGAGACCGCGGTCGAGTATTTGCAGCGCGCGCTCGAGCTGATGAGCGACGCGGAGATCGCCGCACACCTCGGCGAGGTCCTGTGGGTCATGAATCGTCGTGAAGAGGCCCTGGAAATATGGGAGGCGGCGGCGAAGGAGTATCCGGATCACGACTATCTCAAAGACGTGATGGAGCGTCACCGGGCCTCCGGCGGCGAGCCGGCCCGATGAGCGAGTCATTCACGCTCGAGCCGTCCGGCATGACGATGTGGCCCGCGCCCGCGAAGCTCAATCTGATGCTACGCATCGTCGGGCGTCGACCCGACGGCTATCATGAGTTGCAGACGGTGTTCCAATTCATCGACCGTTGCGATCGGCTTCGACTCGAGGTGCGCGAGGACGGATTGATCAACCGTCTCGCCGAGGTCCCCGGCGTCGCGCCCGAGAATGACCTTACGGTGCGCGCCGCACTGACGCTCCGGGAGGCGACCGGGTGCCGCCTCGGGGCGAACATCCGCTGCGAAAAGGTGCTGCCGATGGGCGGCGGACTCGGCGGCGGCAGCTCCGACGCAGCAACCACGCTGGTTGCGCTCAATCGTCTCTGGGCAACCGGTCTCGACGAGAACGCCCTCGCGGAGCTCGCCTTGCCATTGGGTGCCGACGTGCCTGTCTTCGTGCGCGGACTCGCGGCTTGGGGGGAGGGCGTGGGCGAGCGTCTGACGCCGGTGGAGTTGCCCGAGCCCTGGTATCTGGTGCTGTCTCCCCCGTGCTCGGTCTCTACAAGGGATGTGTTCACGCATCCTGAGTTGACACGAGATTCGACGCCCGCCACACTAGCCGACTTCGTTGCGGGCGAAGTTGTGAACGACTGTCTGAGCGTCGTGAGGCAGGAGTACGCGCCGGTTGCCGCGGCCCTCGATTGGCTCTCGGGCTGGGGAGGCGGGCGGTTGACCGGAACCGGAGCCTGTGTGTTTGCGGTCTTCGAAGACCGCTCCGAGGCGCTGCGAGCGCTTGAGCAGTGCCCGCCCGAGATGCGTGCATTCGTCGCGCGGGGGCTGAATCGCTCGCCCTTGCTTGCGTACATTGACACATTGCCGTAACCCTGTATCGGGACACCGCGTGCTTTTGAAGTCGAGTTCAGTTTTTGGGGCGTAGCCAAGCGGTAAGGCACCGGGTTTTGATCCCGGCACCCCCAGGTTCGAATCCTGGCGCCCCAGCCATACCCTGTCGAGCCGCGTCCCGCGACATGTGCCGATTGATGTGAGATCGGCCTTCGTGGGCCGCCTGTCACCGTCGCGCGGCGGCCGCGAGCCCGGAGTCGTTTTGCGTCTGCAGCGATTCTTCAAGGGCTCGGCTTACCTTGGCCTCGCATGTCTGCCGATGAGTCGTCGGTTGTCATTCGAGGCTGGATTTTAGGATCCCTCCAGCGAGACGTCAGGACATTGCCAGTGCCCGCCAGCCATTTGATGGTTTTTTCCGGAAATGCCAATCCGGAGCTCTCGGTCGAGATCGCCGGTTATCTGAGCGTCCCGCTCGGCAAGGCCGTCGTCGGTCAGTTCAGCGACGGCGAGGTGATGGCCGAAATCCAGGAGAACGTTCGCGGGCGCGATATCTTCGTCGTGCAGCCGACGGGGGCTCCGACGAATGACAATCTGATGGAGCTGTTGGTGATGATCGACGCGCTGCGCTGGGCGTCGGCCAAGCGCATCACCGCTGTCATCCCTTACTTCGGCTATGCCCGGCAGGATCGACGGCCGCGATCCGCGCGCGTTCCGATCACTGCGCGACTGGTCGCGAAGATGATCGGCCAGTCCGGCGCCGATCGTGTTCTGACGGTCGATCTGCACGCGGACCAGATTCAGGGTTTCTTCGACATCCCTGTCGACAACGTCTACGCCTCGCCGATCCTATTGGGTGATGTTTGGCGTAAGCGCTACGACGATCTCATGGTCGTCTCGCCGGATGTCGGCGGCGTGGTTCGGGCGCGCGCGCTTGCGAAACGTCTCGACGATGCGGATCTCGCGATCATCGACAAGCGCCGTCCGCGGGCCAACGAGGCCAAGGTCATGAACATCATCGGCGATGTTCGAGACCGTTCCTGCGTCATCGTCGACGACCTGGTCGACACGGCCGGGACCCTGTGTCGTGCGGCTGCGGCGCTGAAGGAAGCCGGTGCCTGTCGGGTCGTGGCTTACTGCACCCACGCGGTGCTCTCGGGGCCGGCCGTCGACAACATCTCGGTCTCCCAGCTCGACGAGCTGGTGGTCACCAATACCATTCCGTTGCGTCCGGCGGCGAAAGCGTGCCCCAAGATCAGACAGCTGAGTATCGGGGAGCTGCTTGCCGAGACCATGCGGCGCGTCTCGAACGAAGAGTCGGTCAGCTCGCTGTTCGTGGACTAGCATCCCATCCATTCCAGCGTTGCGGTCCTGGTCGCGGGATCCGACGCGTTTTTGTTGTCATCATCAACCGGAGAACGCCGATGAGCGTCAGTTTCGAGATCAACGCGCAGACCCGCGCCATGGCAGGAACGGGTGCGAGCCGCCGCCTGCGTCGCACCGGGCAGGTGCCCGCCATCGTCTACGGTGGTCATCAGGAGCCCGAGATGGTCTCGGTCGGCCATAACGAGCTGCTCAAGCACCTCGAGCACGAGGCATTCTACTCGCACGTCCTTGACCTGAAGATCGGGGAGCGCTCGGTGAAGGTCGTTTTGAAGGACCTGCAGCGCCATCCCGCGAAGCCCTTCGTGCAGCATGTGGACTTTCTGCGGATCACGCAGGACGAGAAGCTGCGCATGAGCGTGCCCTTGCATTTCATCAACGAGGACACCTCCAAAGGCGTCAAGATGGGCGGGCAGGTGTCCCACAACATCACCGAGCTCGAGATCGTCTGTCTGCCGAAGGATCTCCCTGAGTTCATCGTCGTCGACATGGGCGATATGGATATCGGCCAAATCATCCATTTGTCGGATATCTCGATGCCCGAGGGTGTCAGCCTCGCGCATACCCCGGACTCGGACGAAGCCGTCGCCATGGTCTACGGTCCGCGCGGGGGCGGCGACGAGACCGAAGGCGAAGGCGAAGAGGAAGGCGTCTGACATCAGCGGGCGCTTTGCGCGGACGACGACGGTGCGGATTCGCCGCCCTGAGCAAGGGATACTCGATGACCGCCGAAGGTACGAGGGCCGGTTCTCCGGCCTTCGATGCCCGTGCCGAGCGTTTCGATTGCGCCGTCCCTCGCCGAGCGGGGGGCGGCTCTCGAGCGGTGGTGTCCGGTGAGCGAACCCGCCGGCATCCGCCTCATTGTCGGTCTCGGCAATCCCGGCGAGCAGTACGAGGCGACGCGTCACAACGTCGGCTTTTGGCTCGTCGATCGGATTGCCGAGGATTTTCGCGAGACCTTTCGCGCCGAGTCCAAGTTCTTCGGCCAGCTCGCCCGAGCTCGAGTCGGCGGCGCGGATTTGCGCTTACTCAAGCCCTCGACCTACATGAACCGCAGCGGTCAATCGATAGCCGCGGTTGCCCGCTTCTATTCCATCCCTCCCGAGCAAATCCTCGTTGCTCACGACGAGCTCGACCACCCCGTCGGCCAGGTTCGCCTTAAACAGGGCGGAGGTCATGCCGGGCACAACGGGCTGCGCGACACCATCGCCGCGCTCGGGGGCAGCCGTGACTTTTGGCGTCTGCGGATCGGGATCGCCCATCCCGGCGACCGCACCTTGGTGACAGGCTATGTCCTCGGACGTCCGTCCAAGGCCGACGCCGAGCAGATCAACGCATCCCTTGCCGATGCCGAGCGGATCCTCGAGGACCTCGTTGCCGGCCGCTTTCAGATCGCCATGAATCGTCTCCATTCCCAACGGCGCGATTGAGTGTCGTTCGGTTCCCATGTGTGGTTCGCGCGCACTCGACCCCGCAACGGCCGAGCCCGTGAGAGCCACGCCTGAAATCCTTTAAGATTCTGATTTTTCTTCCTAAACCGCGTCAGCGACAGCATCGACGATGTCCGTCGAGTGCGAGTCAGCAGCAAGTGTCGATCGTTGACTCCTGACGCGGTTTAGCGGAGTTTGACAAATCGCAATCCCGAGCCGAGTATTCCCTCTGATCTCCGTGATCGCCGTGTGCTCGGCTCTTTCCCTAAAAGTGCCTAACCGCGCCTTCCGCAAGCATCCCGTCGAATGACGCCGTATTCGGGATCGGGCAATCGCTCGCACTGAATCCGAAGTCCTCCGACCGGTCGGCGGGCGAGGTCGTCTCCGCGGCTTTCAATGACGGCTCAACTCCGAATTCGACTTTCCGTCGATCCCGGACTTGGCTTGCCCGTCGAACGGGGTTCGACCGTCCCAACGACAAAATTAGCCGTTCAAACGGCATGACGATTGGAGGACTTCTCGCACATGAACAGAACAGCGAAGTGGCCGTTGACGGCTGCAGTCATTGCGTGCGCATCCGTGCCCACACTGGCATTGGCGACCAATGGATATTTTTCCCACGGCTGGGGCACTAAATCCAAGGCGATGGCGGGTGTCGCTGCGGCGTTGCCGCAGGACACGCTCGTCACGGCCACGAACCCCGCCGGAATGGCATTCGTAGGGACCTCTCTTGATGTAGGTTTGGCATTCTTTAGTCCCTCGCCGCGGGGCTACGACGCCAACAACGACTTCGCGGTCGACCCCGCCTCGGGCTTTCCGACCGGGCCTTTCATTACTCCCGGCCGATACGACAGCGAAGGGGATTGGTTTCTGATCCCGAGCTTCGGTTTCAATTACGAGCTCGATGAAAAAAGCACGATCGGCTTTAGCGTATTCGGCAACGGCGGGATGAACAGCGATTATCGGGACCGTCCGGTCTGGGAGAACTTCGCCGCGGCACCCAATCAGCTGGCGATCGGACCCGGCATGGCGCCGCCCCCCGGCACCATCGCGAGCCCCGGCGGTCTTCTGTTTACGCAGACCAATCCGCCGATGCCGGTCACTGACCCGAACATGCCCCCGCCGCCGAACGGCAACAATGCCAACCCCGGCGGTTTCCTGAGCGCGACCGGCTCGACCGGGGTCAACCTCGAGCAGCTGTTTATCGAGATCCCCTACACCTTCAAGTTTGCCGACGGCAAGCAATCGGTCGGTATCGCACCGGTCTTTGCGATGCAGAGTATTGAGGTCAAAGGGCTTCAGCCTTTCCGCGCGGCCTCCTTGTACCCGGATAAGGTCTCGAACAACGGAACCGACTGGTCCTACGGCGCCGGCCTGCATCTGGGATGGTACGGCGAGGTGACCGATCAACTGGCGTTCGGGATGTCGTATCGCACCAAGATGTGGATGTCGGAGTTCGACGACTACAAGGGACTGTTCGCCGATGGAGGTGAGTTCGATATCCCTGCGATGTTGAACTTCGGCGTGTCGTTCAAGGCGCGGCCGGACCTGACATTTGCGTTCGACTACGAGCGGATCTTCTACGGCGAGGTCTCGTCGATTTCCAACTCGAACGACAACGACATCTCTCCATGCTTCACCTCAGGTCCCAAACCCGCGTTCTGTTTGGGCGGGGATGACGGACTCGGGTTTGGATGGGACAGCATGGACATCTTCAAGGTCGGTGTGCGTTACGATCACGACGAGAAGCTGAGTCTGATGGGCGGCGTGAGCTACAACACCGAGTTCGCCTCCGGACGGCAGGCCCTGCTGAACATCATGGCGCCAGCGACCATTCGTTGGCACCTTACCTTGGGCGCATCCTACCGCTTTACGGAGAAGGATGAGTTCGCACTCGCCTTCTCCTACATGCCGGAGGAAGAGTTGAGCGGCACGAGCCCCAGCATCACTCAGGCTCAATCGGGATCCATCTACATGGAGCAGATGGATATTCAGATCGGTTGGAATCACCGCTTCTGACGGGCCGTCGACGACGCTTGCCCTGCGCCTTGTCGGGCGAGCGTCGTGGCCGCCTTTGTCGGGTCGGACTCGGGGCCCGCGCCCGCGGGCGATCCGCTTCGGTCGTTATTGCGCCGTCATCGGTAAGCGACCGATCGAGATATAGGTCAGTCCGGTTGCGGTCGCGAGGTGTCCGTCGAGGATGTTGCGACCGTCGAAGATCACTCCGGCCTTGAGCCTGTCCTTGATCATCCCGAAATCCGGGCTTCGAAACTGCGCCCACTCGGTTAGGACGGCGAGCGCGTCGGCCCCCTCCAACGCGGATTCGGCATCGTCGAGCAGTGCAAGATCGGCTCGCTCGCCGTAGATGCGGCGTGTCTCCGGTATGGCAACCGGGTCGAATGCTTGCACCTTTGCGCCGGCCTCCCAGAGCGATTCCATCAAGACGCGACTCGATGCCTCACGCATATCATCCGTGTTGGGCTTGAACGAGAGCCCCCAAAGGGCGATGGTGCGGCCTTGCAGATCGCCGTTGAAATGCGCGTTGATCTTCTTGAAGAGCAGATCCTTCTGGCGGAAGTTCACCGCCTCGACGGCATGCAGCAGCTGCGGGTCATATCCCAGGTTGCGTGCGGTCCGCTCGAGCGCACGCACATCCTTCGGGAAGCATGAGCCGCCGTAGCCGCAG
>NZ_JAABRP010000077.1 GCF_011390875.1 Thiocapsa sp. | reverse complement strand
CCCGGCAGGTGTTGCCCTCCAGCCCCTGCCCGTCCTCGTCGACCAACCCGCCCAGACCCTCCTGGCATTGACCCGCCGCGCCCAACACCGCGCCGATCGAGAAGCTGTCGGTGACGTCGTAGGCATTCGCGGAAAGGGTGAGACAGGAGAGCACAGCGCCTAAGGCCAAGCGATTGTCCATGGAAATGAGGTGCCCTTAAAGAAGGTTCGGGGAGTCCCGGAGGGTTTTCGATTCGAGGTACTCGGACGCTGAACCTGCCTGCCGTCGTCGATGTCGCAACCCGACAGTATGATCCATTGTAAAAAGATATTACGCGGGCGTGTCAACTATCGGATCCGCCTCTCCGCGGGAGCAGCCCGCGCCTGCCGAGGACTCGCGCCGCAGCTTCCCGTTGACAAGTCTCAGTCCACCATCTATCTTTAATGCGAACAATTCTTATTAAGATTTTAGCCGGCAGTCGAGTCTGATACGGCGTTGACCGGAGCACACGCCGAGCGCTCGCGACAGTTTCCAGTCCCGTTCGATGCGGGACTCCCGTCAGCCAAATCCCGGACGCTTCGTCCGTATCGCCAGCGGGGCATTGTTCGACAACCGCTTGATGTTTCAGGAGACACACCATGCCCGTCGATTCCCCCTTGGTTTCACACTCCGATCTCGCTCGGCTCAAACCGGAGGAGCTGGAACTGCATCTCGGAGAGCTCATTCGCCGTTACGTTCGGCATAGGTCGGCCGATCTGGCCGAACGGGTCGTCGAATCCATCGAGACCCTCTACCTTCATCCTGATCTCGGGTCCGATGCCGAACGCTTTTGTGCCTATCGCCGACTGGCGCGTCATTGGCGCTGGCTCGCACAAAGAGCCGCCACCGTCGCGCATTAAACAGGGCCTCGCCCCTATGCGCGTCCGCCGACCTTCCGGAATCAATCAAGGAGTGCGCAATGCCGCCCTACATCGAGCTTGAAAATATGCCGAGTGCAGCCGTCATGCCGGCCTCCCGAGCACGCTTGGGAGCGCACCAGCAGAACACGGCGGTCTAAGAGGGCGCCTCCATGCAACGGCTAATTTTCGAGGTCTCCGACCAGGCTGCGCGACTCGCGATCTATGACTTCGAGAGTCAGGAGCTGCTCGCCGAGGTGGAAGGTGCATCATGGCATCGCATGTTCGAGGAGCTGCGGATCGGCAGCGGCCCACGCAAGCGCACCTGTTGCGCGCATCATGCCGAGGTTTCGGCGGTTGACAACCTTCCGCAAGCCCGACGCGTGCAGAGCAAGATCGCGCAAGCGCTCTTCCCCGAACCAGATGGGCGCGCGTCGCCGCCGATTGCGCTCGCGCGCTCGCCGAGCCCATCGATCTCGGCCGCCGCTTCCGCAGCGACACTGACCGAGCCGTCCGGCCCACCGCGCCGTCTGCCAGCCCTGAAATCGACCGGACGACGCAGACTCTGGGACATCCCGCACAAATACCACTGCCCGATTATCGGGACCTGTCTCACCGTGGACGAGCTGCGCCGAATCGCCGACCGGACGGCGCAACGGCCCGAGGCACCCCTATCGGAGTTCGACATCCACGTGAGCTTTGTCGCGGCAGCGGCCGAGAAGAATCCGTTGTCGCTGGCGACACACAAGACACTGGAGAAGAAATTCAGCATCAGCGTGCGACGCTATGCAAAGGCACGCGACGCCGACGCGCTCCTTCGGCTCTGGCGCGAATCGCTCGAAACCGGGGAGGTTCCCGGCGGGTTCTGGGCACTCATGACACACCCGCACGCCGACCACCGGGTCATGACACGCGCATACGAGGAGATCCACATGCTGTCGCATCAGATCGGCGCCGGGCAACGCGCCGATCTCAAGCGACTCACCGAGACGCGCACGCAGCTCGAGCAGCTGCAACGCGATTTCGATGACCTGCACACGCGCACCCGTCAGCAGGCGGACCTACGCGAGGCGAGGATGCGCGCGCTCGAGACCGCTCTGGCGAGCCGCGAGAGCGACTATGCCGACTCTCGTGCGCAGGAGCGGGCCCTGCGTGAAGAACTCGAGCTATTCAAGGGTCCACGCCTAAAGGAGAGGATGAGCGCACTTGCCGATCGGGTCGCCGACTTGGACGCCGAGCTGAATCGGTTCCGCGAGGAGAACGCAAACCTTCGATGCGTCGGTACACAGGCAAGAGAAGAGGCCAACGCATCGGAACGCGGCAGGCGCGCGGCGGAGGCCGAATGCCGGGCGACCGAACGCCTGCTCGCGCATCTGCTCGCGGATCGGTGCGACGGCTGTACATCGGAGACGTGCGTGCAACCCAAGGATCTTGGTGGACGTTTAGTGCTCTGTGTGGGCGGGCGCAAGCAGCTCGTCGATCAGTATCGTGCAATGGTGGCGGGTTGCAACGGTCGTTTCGACCACCACGACGGCGGCATGGAAGACAGCCAACACCGGCTCGAGGCAATGCTCGCATCGGCCGACATCGTCGTCTGCGCAACCGACTACGTCAGCCACGGCGCTTACTATCGGACCAAACGTTTCTGTAAGCGCACCGAGAAACCGCATGCCCTGCTGGGCAACTCGGGGATCTCCTCATTCGCCTTGGCGATCGAGACCTTTGCGGCCTGAAGCAATCGCTCGGCTCGGCGAGCGCCGAGCTGCTCCGCAGGCTTGCAGAATCGGGCGAGGCAGGAAACGCCTCGCCGGCCTTCGCGCGGCGGGGCGGCGAGACCAATGCCTCAAGGCATGTGGTCGAGACCGATCTTCGATCCGGCTCGGGTGTTGGCATCTCCGGGGCGAAGAGCCAGCGGGAGAATCACCACAAGCGTGCCGACGAGGAAAAGGATCTCGAGGGCATAAACTACATCGTATCCCAGGCCTGGCCAGGCCAGGTCTTCTCCGAAGACACCTCGATTCGCCATCGCCATGACAACGTCACGCAAGATGCCGCCGGCAGCGAAGGCAAGGCCCATCGCGGTTGCCTGAACAGCGCCCCATGCGCCGAGCGCCAAACCGCTGAAGCCGCCCTCGGCGAGCGCCATCGCAGCGGTCAAGGTTGCCACCATGAAGAGCCCGCCACCGAAACCGATCAACCCTGCACCGGTTCGGTAGAGCCAGACTGCATCCAGGGGGGCTGACAGGATCACCGCGATAAAGGCGAAGACCCCGATCAGGGCGCCGATCGCCGCAATCCGGTAGGGCTCGCTGCCACGTCCCATCAGGCGCGCGGCAAGCACGAAGGCGAGCAATGATCCCGCCGCCCAAATGGCGTTGAGCGCGGTCGTCTGGGAGACGCTGAGTCCGAGGATCTGACCGCCGTAAGGCTCCAGCAGGATGTCCTGCATCGTGAAACCGAACGTCCCGAGACCCACGACCACCAGCAGTCGGCTCGCCCGCCCGCCACGGGTAAAGTTCCGCCAGGTCTCCATGAACGGCGGGCGCGGAACCGGATTGGCCGCACGTTGCTGGTCCATCGCCTCCTGCTTCCAGAGGGCGACGACGTTCAGAATGATCGTCGCCAAGGCGACACCCTGGATGACCTGAATCAGCAGCTCGTTGCTGAAGTTGGTGAGCAGCTGACCGAACAGGAGCGAGCTTCCCGCCCAAGCGGCCAGGAGGGTGACGTAAAGCAATGCCACCACGCGAGGGCGTTTCTCCGGCGGTGCGAGATCGGTAGCGAGCGCCAAACCCGCGGTTTGCGTCGTGTGGAGTCCGGCGCCGACCAACAGAAAGGCAAGTGCGGCGCCAAGCTGACCGAGAACGTTGAACTGGTTATTGACATCGGCGAGCAACAGAAGCGCGAACGGCATCATCGCAAATCCGCCGAACTGCATCATGCTGCCGAGCCAGATATAGGGGATGCGGCGCAGGCCGAATGCGGAGTGGTGGTAATCGGATCGATGGCCGATCAATGCACGTAGAGGTGCGAACACCAGCGGCAGCGCGAGCATGAGACCGACGAGCGATGCGGGCACGGCTAGCTCGACGACCATCACCCGATTCAGGGTTCCTTGCAACAGCACCATGGCCATACCGACCGAGACCTGAAACAGGGACAAACGCAGGATTCGGCGCAGCGGAAAATCGGCCGACGAGACATCGGAAAAAGGCAGTATCCGAGGCAGCAGCTCGCGCCAGGCTTGCGCCCAGGGATCGTCGTTACGACTCATGCCGGGTTCAGCTCCACAGGTGAATTAGGCTCGGAAACGAGAGCGATGTCGTGAGGGACGGGGATTATCGCACTCGGGGCATCAATGATCCACCATGCTCGGGTCAGGACCGAAAGGCGGCATACCCGATCACGCACGGCGCGGGTGGGCACCGGACAGGCAATCCTAAGGAGGGGTCGACTGCTCGACGGGTGAGCGGCTTCGGGAGGGACGTCGATGTCGGTCGGGGTCTGGGGCTCGGCGGTCATCGGGTTTTCGAAGGACGGGGTTGCCAGGTAGGACCATCCCCGCCCTTCGACCACGATGGGCGCGCCGTGCGGCGCCGGCCCATCGTCTTCGGGGCTACTCGACGGCAGCCCCGCCATGCACAGGCATCAAGCCCAGCCGAATCCCATCTGGAAGACGACTGCATGCAGCACCAGCGCGATGACCAGCAGCATGAAGAAGATCGGCATCAGCCAAGTTGCGGGGTTCAGAACCAGCCACACCTTCCAATCGTCTTCCGGGTTTTTCGGTTTTGCGATTTCGCTCATGATCGTGTTCTCGTCGTGGTCGGTTTAATTAGAACCAAGGATTGGCAGCAATGATGAACAGATGCACCAGCGCGGCAAGACCGACATACGCGGTGTAAGTGATCTTGAACTGCTCGTGGAATTCCTTCGCTTGTTGTTCGGTCAAACCCGACAAGGATTGCTCGGCCATCGATGTATCTCCGATAGAGAGTTGTATGAGTGCGCCGCTTCAGAAATCAGCGACTAAATGTCTTATTGAGCAGGCGCTTCAACAGCGACCGGAGCAGCCGGCGTCCAAGCATTGCCCGGCAACGAGAAGGCATAGACGTGAACGGCAAGCGCGATGACGAGCAGCGCGGCGAACATCGGGATCAGCCAAGTCGCAGGATTCAGCACCAGCCAGATCCGATAGTCCTGCTCAAGAGGCTTATAATTCATGACATTCATTTACGTCTCTCCTCTTAGAACCAGGGGTTGGCTGCAATGATGAACAGATGCACCAGCGCGGCAAGGCCGACATACGCGGTGTAGGTGACTTTGAACTGCTCGTGAAACTCTTTCGCCTGCTGCTCGGTTAGACCCGAAATGCTTGCCTGTTCGGCCATGGTTTGAACTCCATGATATGGGTTGCTGATACCGCCGCTTCGATGAAAACGGCCGGCGACCTGGGTGCATTAATCGCACCCCATTCTCTGCGCCCGATCTCACCGGGCTTCAAAACTTCAAATTGACCAGAGATCTTGTGTGTCATCTTAGCTTTACATTCAGCAATGTCAAGAAGATTAGACAAATAACTTTTCCGCTCCTCTGAACAGGTCAATAACTACATATATTTCATATTGTTGCGCAATCAGGGCCAGCGTGCTCCCAGCGAACTGAGTCGCGCACGGCCGCCTCGGCCCAGGCGACCTCATATCCGATAGGGTCCAGGGGACGCGCACCGAACGCCTAGACACGCCTCGGCCGTGGATCAGGGGCCGCAGACGGCCCGCAGTACAGGAGGAGAGAAGACAATCGCAAGCTTGGTCAGGAAACCGTCCGCCGACACCAACCGAAGCAATCCCAGAGAGTGGATCCAAGTCCACGAAACCCGGCAATTTCGGTTGCAAAAAGCGGAAGAGCGAGGGGGAGCGGGTGCCGAGCAAATGACGGGAGGGAAGACGGTCGATCGTATCGGACTGGAAAATGAGGGCTCTTGAACGAGATACGGCGGGTGTGAGTGGCAGATCTGCCACTCACTACCCGCCGTCGACGATTGGCGCGCCATGCGGCGCCGGCCTATCGTCCTCGGGACTACTCGACGGCAGCCCCGCCATGCACAGGCATCAAGCCCAGCCGAATCCCATCTGGAACACGACGGCATGCAGCGCCAGCGCGATGATCAGCAACATGAAGAAGATCGGCATCAGCCAGGTTGCGGGGTTCAGAACCAGCCACACCTTCCAATCGTCTTCCGGGTTTTTCGGTTTTGCGATTTCGCTCATGATCTTGTTCTCGTCGTAGTCGGGTTAATTAGAACCAAGGATTGGCAGCGATAATGAACAGGTGCACCAGCGCGGCAAGACCCACATACGCGGTGTAGGTGACCTTGAACTGCTCGTGGAATTCTTTCGCTTGTTGTTCGGTCAAACCCGACAAGGATTGCTCGGCCATCGATGTATCTCCGATAGAGAGGTGTAATTATGGCGCCGCTTCAAAAATCGGCGGCCAAGTGTCTTATTGCGCAGGAGCTTCTACGGCAACCGGGGCAGCAGCTTCAGCCGGCGTCCAAGCATTGCCCGACAACGAGAAGGCATAGACGTGAACGGCGAGCGCGATGACGAGCAGGGCGGCGAACATCGGGATCAGCCAAGTCGCAGGATTCAGCACCAGCCAAATCCGATAGTCCTGCTCAAGAGGTTTGTAGTCGAATACGTTCATGGGTCTCTCCTCTTAGAACCAGGGATTGGCTGCGATGATGAACAGATGCACCAGCGCGGCGAGGCCGACATACGCGGTGTAGGTGACTTTGAACTGCTCGTGAAACTCTTTCGCCTGCTGCTCGGTTAAACCCGAAAGGCTTGCTTGCTCAGCCATGGTTTAAGCTCCGTCGTGAGAATGAGTGAATGCGCCGCCGATATCGATCGGGGGGCGAACCTCCGTGGCACCGACTACCTCCACGAAACACGCTTTCGTTCCTTATGACCCGGAACGTTCGGACTGACTTGCTGTCCTTGTGTGTCATCTTAGCTTGACAGGCTGAGATGTCAAGTTTCTTTTACATAAAAAAATAAAGGGAAAGGCCGGAAGGTCGGAAAGGGGGATTCAACGGACGCAGACGCAACCCGCGCGCGGCATCGGGGCGCCAAGGCGCGAGAATGTGGGGACGGTCGGGACGCGCCGTGGATGGTGAAGGGGGACGGCGGGGTGGGCGAAAAATCGCCCACGCGGGATCGACTCAGAGGACGGAGCGCAGATATCGAAACAGATACCCGAGGGCATAGATCGCACCGAACGCCACGAGGGCGACCTTGATCATATAGAGGACCATGGTCTTAAAGGGGCGCAGGTTGTCCATTGGCGTGGCGGCGACCTGCGCGCTCGCGTCTTCCGCAGCGACGCTCGAAGCCATCGAAGACGGCTCGGGCATAGCCTCTTGCCGCGGCGTACCTCCCGCGCCGGCTCTCGGCTCCGCCTGCACGAGTTGATACGGCGAGGTACTGGCGATCTTGAAGAACTGGATCTCGGCATCCTCGCCTTCGCGTTCGATCACGACCAGCTCGGTCCCCAGACCCAGCCCCTGGTCGGCAGCGAATCCCAGGGCGAATGCCTCGGCCGTTTCCGCCTCACCCTTGGCCTCCCATGACTTGGGCTTATCCGGCCAGGTTCTCTTTGCAGCGTATTTCACAGATGTCTTCTCCCGACAGACCGACGTTGAAGCCGGGAGGCGCCACTGACGGGCGTCTCCCCAAAGACTGCGGGGGATTGTATGGCTGGACACTACGCTTGTCACCGACGCGCCGTGTGGCTCGGCAGCGCGTTTTTCGAGTCTCGACCCTCGCGGAGGGCCGAGAGACCGGGGGCGCGACCGTCGACGGGGTATCGGTACGTGATCCTCCCGACGAGCGCCGACGGAGGACCAGGTAGGGCTTAGGCCGGAACGGAGGGATGCATCTGGGACTGGAGGTAGTTCTCGAGCCCCACCCGATCGATCAAGCCCAATTGTTGCTCAAGCCAGTCGGCGTGATCTTCCTCGGTGTCTCTGAGCAGTTGCAACAGAACGGTACGGGTCTGGAAATCTTTGTGCTGCTCGCAACAGGCGATGGCTTCCTTCAACGCGGCCGCGACCTCGTACTCGACCTGTAGATCGTTGGCCAACATCTCCGGAACGTTCGCGCCGACGCGCAGACCGTCGCGCTGGCTGAGATCCGGCGTCGACTCCAGGAACAGCATGCGCCGGATCAACATCGTGGCGTGCTCCTTCTCCTCCGTGGCCTCGTGCTCGATGCGCGCGAACAGCTTGGCGAAACCCCAGTCCTCGTACATGAGCGAGTGTATGAAATACTGATCGATCGCTGCCAGCTCGTTGGAGAGCAGGCGCTGAAGGTGGGCGATCACTTCGGGGTTACCTTTCATGTTTTGGTCTCCGGGGCTGCAGTAGTCAGATCGCCGACTCGAGATAGTTCGGCAGTCCGACGCTCGCGATCAGTGAAAGTTGGGTTTCGATCCAGTCGATACGCTCCTCGCTCGACTCCTGGATCTCTTCGAGGTGATGCCGGCTGACGAAATCGCCCTGCTGCTCGCAGTGGGCGATGGCGCCGGCAAGGGCTTCGCGATAACGCAGCTCCATCGTGAGATTGCCGTGCAGAATCTCGGGAACATCTTCTCCGATCAGTAACTTGCCGAGGTCTTGGAGGTTCGGCAACCCTTCCAGGAAGAGCACGCGCTCGACGATCGAGTCGGCCTCCTTCATGGTCTCGATCGATGCGTGATAAACCCGTTTCTCCAGCGTCTTGAATCCCCAGTTGCCGAGCATCCGCGCGTGCAGGAAATATTGATTGATCGCGGTCAGCGCTTCCTTGAGCACCGCGTTGTGATGCTGATTGATGGACGGGTGGGATTTCATCTGGACTCGACCTTTAAAAAACAAATTGAAGAGGCGCCAAAAGACATCTTGACACAAATGCGACTCATTCTTATCATGTTTTCAACAACAGCGGGAGTTTCGGGGAAGTCTCATGTATGTATGCGTTTGCCAAGCCGTAACCGAGCGGCAGATCATCGCGGCGGCGGAACGAGGAACGGAAAAACTCGCCGACCTGCGGAAGGAATTAGGCGTGCCCGGCGACTGCGGTCGCTGCGGAAGTTGCGCGAAAGCGTTGTTGCGGCAGGTGGTCGAAAGCCGCCGATCAGAAGCCGTGACGGCCGCTGTCTTTTCTTGACCCTCCGCCTCCAACCTCCCTTGAGAGCGCTTCTCACCCCCATGCGAAACCCCGACCCGTCGCCGCCGCTTCGATCTCGCCCGCTTGGCCAGCGCCTTTGCGACACCTTGACTAGAATCGGTCATGCCCTGCCGGTGAGCCGAAGACAGCAGCGTTGGTTGCTGATGAAGCGGTTTCTCCGGACGAATCGACAGCTGTGACTCGCCGAATCGCCGCGGTCGGATCGAAGGTAACGCCGAATCGCGTCGCTTCAAGTCCCCAAACCCGACACCGGACATCCTCGAGGCTCCGAGCGCCGAAAGCGGGCCGTACTCGAACGCGAAGTCGGCGACGCCGAACAGACTCGGCTCCGCGCGTTGATCGACCGGCAACACCGGTGCGACCCACGCCGCACCGGTGTTGCATTTTCATAAGTTTAGCTCGACGTCAGCGCGTCGCGGTCCGTCAAACCTCTCCACTCTAATTCGAGACAGGCAAGGCCGAGAGGTTGGGCCGCGGCGTCTCGGCCGTTTCCACGGGCAGGATCGGATACTCGATCTTCGGCTGCTCTCCGGTCAGCGCATGCAGGAAGGCAACAATTTGAGCCGCCTCTGCGTCGGAGATCTCGGTCCCGAGCTGCGCGGTCCCCATCAGCGCAACGGCTGCACCCAGATCCCAAACCGCACCCGAGTGAAAGTACGGCGCCGTCAAGGCGATGTTGCGCAGCGGCGCGGCACGGAAGACGTACTCGTCGGACGCCGTCTTGGTGACCTCGAAGCGGCCCTTGTCGTCCGGCGGGAGGATATCGGCGCCGGGCTTCGTGATCAGACCGAACGGGAAGTAGTCCTGGCCACCGAAGTTGACCCCTGCGTGACAGGCACTGCAACCCTTCTCGATGTAGAGATCCAGACCCTGCTTTTGCGCGTCCGTCATGGCCGCATCGTTGCCTTCGATCCAGTCATCGAACGGCGATCCGGGCGTGACCAAGGTCACCTCGAAGGCTTCGATCGCCTTGGCCATGTTGTCAAAGGTCACGGGATCCGGCTCGTTCGGGAACGCCTTGGTAAAGCGCTCGACATACTCGGGGATGCTCTTGAGCGTGACGACGACGTTCTCGGGCTTGTTCGCCATCTCCACACCGGCCTGGACCGGCCCCTTCGCCTGATCCTTGAGGTCGTCGGCCCGACCGTCCCAAAACTGCGCCACGTTGAACACGGCATTCAGCACGGTCGGTGAATTCCTCGGACCCGTTTGCCAACCATGTCCGACGGATGTCGGGAGGTTGTCGTCGCCGCCCATGCCGAGGTTGTGGCACGTGTTGCAGCTGATGACCCCGCTTGCCGAAAGACGCGGATCCATGAACAGCATGAGTCCGAGATCGACCTTCTCCCGCGTGACGGGATTTCCTGCCACTTCGGGCACGCCGGCGGGGATCGGGAGAAGTCCCGCGGATTTCGCCTTCTCGCGCAGAGCCGAATCGTCCGCCGCGGCCAGGGTCGCAACAAACCCCATCGAGACCGCCAAGGCGATGAATGTCTTCTTCATGGTTGTCCTCTCCTCATGTTTAGAGTCGCCGGGACACGAGTGGCTGTCGCTGAGCGCGGGGCTTCTGGCCCGATTGATCGCAAGCAACGGCGACCTGGCCCGACTCGGCTGGCGTGCCGGTTGTTTGCCGTGGCAGCGTTGCCGATCGCCTCGGGGCTTGGCACGGAGCCCATCGGGGCTCGGCACGGAGACCGACATCGCACGCCAAACTCGATGCTCGGGACCAACTCAACCGTGCTCGCTCCACGTCGCAGCCGAGTCTAACGCCATTGCGGGGGACCACAAAGGAATAAGCCGGTCCGACATCGGCCCGAACCACCTCATCTCCCACATCGAAATCGCGTTATTATCTCGGTGCTGAACGCCGAGTCGCCGAAGCCTCGACTCTCGTTTGCGCACGCTGTCCAGGTGCGGTCGCGATCTCGAACAGTTCACCTTCAAGGTGCCGGTTCGTACCGCCTCTTGACTCATCAAACCCCGCCGCCCGCGAAGCCTGCCGCGCGGCGGTCGACCCGGCCAGAACGCCCGACGAGCACCGTGAGACATTCGAGCAACATCCTCATCCCCGTGCTGATCGCCCTCTTGACGGTTGCGGCGTGGGCCCTGCTCAATCGGCCGGCTGACGAGCCGCCTTGGCCCAATCGCATCCAAGGCTTCTCGTTCGCACCGATGCGTGCGCACAACGATCCGGCATTCAAGAACTTCCCGACCGCCGAGGAGATCGACGAAGACCTGGCCCTCTTGCAGGGAACCGTCCATGCCGTGCGGACCTATTCGGTCGAAAGCACACTTTCGGCGATCCCGCGTCTCGCCGCGGGGCGCGGTCTGAATGTCACGCTCGGCGCTTGGATCGGATCCGATCCCGACGCCAACGAAATCGAGCTCGCACAGCTCGGCGAGATCCTGAGCAAAGGTTATCGGAACTTGGTCCGCGTCATGGTCGGCAACGAGTCGATTCTGCGCGAGGACGTTTCGGTCTCCGAGCTGACCCAATACCTGGACCGGGTCCGCAAGATGACCTGGCTACCGGTAAGCACCGCCGAGCCTTGGCATGTCTGGCTGAAGTATCCGGAGCTTGCGGACCATGTGGACTTCATCACCGTCCACCTGCTGCCGTATTGGGAAGGTGTCCCCGTCGAACAGGCCGTAGCCTATGCGGTCAGCCGCTACGACGAGGTCAAAGCCGCGTTTCCAAACAAAGAGGTCATCATCGGAGAGGTTGGCTGGCCGAGCAACGGCCGGCGCAATCGGGGAGCGGAGGCGTCGCTGACGAATCAAACGCGGTTCCTGCGCCGCTTCCTTGCGCACGCCGAGCAGGCAGGCTACGTCTACTATGTCATGGAGGCCTTCGACCAGACTTGGAAGACCAGGATCGAAGGTGCGACCGGCGCCTACTGGGGTGTCTACAACACCGACCGCGAGCCCAAGTTCGTCTTCACCCAGCCGGTGGTGCGTATCCCCCATTGGCAAGAGCTTGCCGGCCTCTCCGTGGTCATGGCCATCCTGCTCCTGGTCTTTCTCTATCGGGACAGCGCGAGCCTTTCCAGCAAGGGCAAAGGGTTTCTCGCGCTCGTGATGTACGGGATCTCCACCGCGGCGGTCTGGATCGTCTACGACTACACACGGCTCTACATGACGCCGGCCACGGCCATCGTCGGCATACTGCTGCTCGTCGGCGGGGTCGGCGTCATTGTCTTGATCATGGCCGAGACCCACGAATGGGCGGAGGCGTTGTGGCTGCGTCGGTGGCGCCGGCCGTTCCCCTTGCGCGCAGCGCCGGACGAGGAGCTACCCTTCGTCTCGATCCACGTGCCCGCCTACAACGAGCCACCCGAGCTCCTGATCGAGACGTTGGATGCCTTGGCGGCGTTGGACTATCCGGGCTTCGAGGTCTTGGTCATCGACAACAATACCAAGGATCCCGTCGTCTGGCAGCCGGTGGAGGCGCATTGCCGGCATCTCAATGAAGCCGTCGGCGAACGCTTCCGTTTCTTCCATGTGGATCCGCTCGCGGGCTATAAGGCCGGCGCACTCAACTACGCGCTGCGCGAGACCGACCCGCGAGCGGAAGTCATCGCCGTCATCGACGCGGACTATATTGTGCAGCCGCTCTGGCTAAGACATCTGGTACCCGCCTTCCAAGACCCCGAGATCGCCATCGTACAGGCCCCGCAGGACTACCGCGACGCCGACCAGAACGCCTTCAAGGCGATGTGTATGGCCGAGTATCGCGGCTTCTTCCACATCGGCATGGTCACCCGCAACGAGCGCAACGCCATCATCCAGCACGGCACCATGACCATGATCCGCCGACCCACGCTCGACGCCGTCGGCGGCTGGGCGGAGTGGTGCATTACCGAGGACGCCGAGCTTGGACTGCGCGTCTTCGAGGAGGGCCACAAAGCGCTCTATATCCCCTGCACCTACGGGCGCGGCCTGATGCCGGACACCTTCGCCGACTTCAAGAAACAGCGATATCGCTGGGCCTACGGAGCGGTGCGCACCCTCAAACACCACCGCCGCGAGCTTCTGGGGATCCGCAAAACGACCCTCTCGGCGGGCCAGCGCTATCACTTCGTCGCCGGCTGGCTGCCTTGGTTCGCGGACGGCTTCAACCTCCTGTTCAACTTCGCGGCACTCGCCTGGTCCGTGGCCATGGTGATGTTTCCACTGCAGGTGACGCCGCCCTACATGACCGTCGCTTTGGTGCCCTTGGTCTTGTTCGGCTTCAAGATGTCGAAGAGTTTCCTGCTTTATCGGCGTCGGGTGACCGCGACCCTGCGTCAGAGCTTCGCCGCCGGCCTGGCCGGGCTGGCCCTCTCGCACACGATCGCGCGCGCCATGTTCGGCGGCCTCGTCTCGGGAGGTCTCGGCTTCTTCAGAACCCCCAAGCTCGCACAGGCCCCGGCTTTGGTACGGGCCCTGGCCGACGCGCGCGAAGAAGGCCTTTTCGTCATCGCCTTCTGGCTCGCGGCCGGCCTCATCATGCTCCGCGACGACGCCTTCATGCTGGATGTCCGGGTCTGGGTCGCTGTCCTGATCGTCCAGTCCGTCCCGTATCTGGCAGCAGTCGTGGTGTCTTTGATCAGCGCGGCCAAGACGTTGCCGGCAAGCCTGGTCGGGCCAATGCCCGAAATGACGGGCGCGGGATCGACAGCCAAGATCGAGGCAGGACGATGAGGCAGGCGGTTCACGGAACCTGCGTGGAGCGTCGGGGCTTCCTGCCGCCTGCCTTCTGCTTCCTGTTTCCTGCCTTCTGCCTTCTGCCTTTTGCCTTCTGCCTCCTGCTTCCTGCTTCCTGCTTCCTGCCGCCTGCCGCCTGCCGCCTGCCTTCAACCTAGATCCGGCGGTTGATCGCTTCGTTCTGCATATAAATCGTTGATTTATTTGACGATCTTTGTCATCTGACGCCTCATCTACCGGGTGATTGCCGCTACCGCCGGATCTGGGCTGAAGGCGTCTGCCGGAGGCTGAGTGCGTCTGCTACACCATCCCGCTGCCCCGACCATCGATAGACCGGGATCGGCCAACGATTCGGGTTTTCCCTAATATTAGGGTTTACCCTATAGGTGATTTCCCCTATACTCGCGGCCAGGTTATCAACTGACCGGCATCACGTGCGCTCTGCAATTGCACGAGCCGGCCGATCTAAAGATGGTTTGCCTTATGAACAAAACGCTGATCTTCGCCTCGCTCGGGGTGTTTCTTCTCGTCTCGGGCCCGGATGCCGAGGCACGCGTCAAACCGGGGCATGCTCAGACGGGCGTCGCTTCCTACTATCA
>NZ_JAABRP010000076.1 GCF_011390875.1 Thiocapsa sp. | reverse complement strand
GGTCGGAAGACCGCAAGCGGTGCGATCTACAACAAGAACATCCCCAGCGCAGCACACAAAACCCTCCCGCTCGGCAGCAAGGTCCGCGTAACGGACACCAAGACCGGCAAGAGTATTGTGGTCAAGGTCAACGACCGCGGCCCATTCATCAAGGGCCGGATCATCGATCTCTCCCGCAGCGCCGCTCGCGAATTGGGGATGATCAAGAAGGGTTTGGCGAAGGTCGAGGTCGAGGTCTTGAGCGTACCGAGGGCAAGCGGATCCTGATCCGACCGCACCCCTCACTCCCATCGAAACATCCAGGCCGCCAGGGTTAGGAAGAGGAGTGCGAGACCGGCCAACAGGCCGATTTGGGGTAGGACCTGCATCACACCGGCGCCGTCGATCATCACGGCCCGTGCAGCGTCCACGACATGGGTCAGCGGCAGGAAACCGGACAGTATTTGGGCCGCGCCGCTGGCCCCCTCCATCGAAAACCACACACCCGAAAGCAGCAGCATCGGCCAGGAGATGAGGTTGAGCAGACCGTCCGCGACCTCTTCCGTGCGCAGCCGTGACGAGACGATCAGTCCGAGGCTGATCAGACAAAGCGCACCGGCCACATAGACCAGCAGCAGCGCAACGTAGGAGCCGCGCATCGGGAAGTCGAGCAAGAGCCTGGCCCCGGTATAGACCACCAGGCTCGCCCCCAGAACCACGAGCAAACGCGAGAACACCTGCGCGGTGAGAAACTCCCACGGGCTCAGCGGCGTCGCCTTCAGCCGACGCAGCACACCGTTCTTGCGGTAGCGCACGATCACCCAGCCGACGCCCCAGAGACTGGAGAACATGATGTTCATCGCCAGCACGCCGGGCAGCACCCAGTCGACATAGCGCAGAGCCGCACCGGTCACGGTCATCCGCTGCGGGGTCGCCCGTGCGGATTCGCCCGGATCGGTGGTCGATCGAGCGCCGATGCCTTGCGCGCCCAGCAAGAGACGCTCGACGAGATAGCCATTGGCCGAATCCGAGTTGACCCAATAACGCGACGTCTCGCTCGGATCCACCAGAAGATCCAACTGGTGGCGCTCCACCTTCGCGATCGCCGCCGCCGGATCCGTCACCGGAATGAATTGGATGTGGCGGGTCTGAAGGAACGGGAAGGCCGCAACCGGTAATTCGGCGCCGTCCGCGATCACGCCGACCTTGAAGACATCGCGCGACGTATCGGTGAAGATGAAGGCAAAGGCCAGCACCATCATGATCGGCATCAGGACGTTCCACGACAGCCCAGCCCGATCGCGATAAAACTCGCGGTTACGCGCGACGAGGATGGTCAGGATACGGCGCCACATGAGATGTTCCGGGTGTTTGGACGAGAATCCGCAGGATCGAGGCCGAGGGATAGAGCAAGCCCGAACCCCACGGACCTAAACGGCGTCCAGTGCGAGACGTGCATTTTAGAGTGAGCTCGACAATTGGTGTATCCACGATCCTTGGCGGGGATGCGATTTACAATAGTATATTTTTCAAAACCTTAAACCGCGCATACTCCAGTGGTTGTGAAGTCTGCCGAGGCCGATCCCATCCCAAAAACATCGCGTACCGCGCCGGGCGCGGTTTAAGAGCGCAGGTCATGTCCGGTCAGTTTCAGAAAGAGGTCTTCCAGATTCGGCGTCGCCACCCGCAGATCCGTCAAATCGGCCCCGACGCGCTCGATCTCGGCCAGCATCGGAGGGACCTCTTCGGCATAGATCTCGATCCGGCCGTCGCGCCTTTCCGCCCCCGCGGGTAGGGCGACACCGCTCGGCCATGCCGTCTCGGGCAGGCGAATCACGGTCGCGGGAAAGTGGTCCCGAACCAATCGCGTAGGCTGACCCTCGGCGATGATCCGTCCGTGGTCGACGATTGCGATCCGATCGCAGAGCCGCTCGGCCTCTTCCATATAATGCGTGGTCAGCACGACCGTCTTGCCGCGCCGGCGCACGGTTTCGATCAGACCCCAGAAGTTGCGCCGTGACTGCGGATCCAGACCGGTCGTCGGCTCGTCGAGAAACACCAGGTCCGGGTCATTGACCAACGCGATGGCCAGCAGCAGGCGTTGGCGTTGCCCACCCGAGAGCTTGCGCGTATCCCGATCCAAGATATCCGCGAGATTGCAGAGCCGGATGAGCTCGTCGCGGTCCGCGGTGCGCCGGTAGAGGGTGGCAAACATGGCGAGCGACTCGCGCACCGTCTGAAAGTCCTGCAGCGCGGTCGCCTGAAACTGGATGCCGACCGATTCACGGTAGGCACGATCGAGCGGCCGACCGCGATAGAGCACGGTGCCCGAGGTCGGGGTCTGGATCCCCTCCAGCATCTCGAGGGTCGTGGTCTTGCCGGCCCCGTTCGGCCCCAGGAGTCCGAAACACTGACCGGCTTCGACCCGAAAACCGATACCATCCACGGCGCGCACACCAGGATAGAGCCGGACGAGATCATGCGCTTCGAGCAGGCTGTTCACAGGCACGGAGTATACGCGCTTCGCCCCGAGCACGACGGGCCGAGCCCGGGAGGAATCGCACGTCCCGCCCGAGCGCATGCCTCAGGCTCAACCATCGACGCGTCGGTCTGGTTCAACGCCCTCGCCGCCCTGATCTGTCTTTTCATGGTGACTGCCTGCGCCTCCCCGAACATCGTCGAATCCCCCGAGACGAGCATGATGTCGCCCGCCCTCGGCGTCGACCATGCGCGGATGGACGACGGCTACCGCCTGCCGCTACGCGTCTGGACCGGTGCCGCGCGTCCGCGGATGATTGTGCTCGGGCTGCATGGCTTCAATGACTACGCGAACGCCTTTGCGCCCCTGGGCCGCGAACTTGCCGCCAAGGGCATCACCACATACGCGGTCGACCAGCGCGGTTTCGGCGCCGCCGCCCTGCCCGGTCGCTGGCACGGCGGCGACCGGCTTACCGCGGATCTGCGCAAGCTGGTCGATCTGTTGCGTGCGCGCCACCCCGGTGCCCGTCTCTATGTCGCCGGCGAGAGCATGGGCGGCGCAGTCGTTCTAACTGCGACGGCGCAGGGACAACTGCCGGTCGACGGCCTGATCCTGATCGCTCCCGCCGTCTGGTCGCGCGACACCATGCCCTGGTATCAACGCCTCGCGCTGGACGGCGCCGTGCGCACCCTGCCCTGGCTGAAGCTGACCGGCGAGGGGATCCGCATCAGCCCGTCCGACCACATCGAGATGTTGCAGGCGATGGGCGCAGACCCGCTCGTCATCAAGGCAACCCGCGTCGATGCCCTCTGGGGGATCACGGACCTCATGGACCGGGCGCAAGCCGCGGCGGACCGCCTGCAGACCCCGGCGCTGCTGCTGTATGGCGAGCAGGACGAAATCATCCCCAAGAACGCCTTTTGCCGTTTTCTGGCGAAACTACCCGGCACGGATCCGGGTCTGACTTTCGTTCTCTACCAGCACGGCTGGCACATGCTCCCGCGCGACCGCCAGGGCGCACGCGTACGCGCCGACATCGCCGCCTGGCTTGAGGCCCCCGATACCCCGCTGCCGTCGGGCGAAACCACGTCGCCGCACGGCCCGCGGGCGAGCGCATTTTGCGGCAGTACACCGTAAATTGCGCTGAGGCTAGGAAGCGCAACAACGCCCGCAGGGAAGTTGTGCCTCGCTCGGCTCGGCACAACCTACGGCGGAAACGCGGGCGGTACTGACACAAGCCGTGCCGGGGACATATCATCACCGGCCGAATCCAGACCGATAAGATCGAATCACCACCTCACTCATCCCGACCGGAGATCCACCATGGCCTTCACCCGTCGTCGCTTCACCCACACCATGATCGGCGCACTCGGCGTCGCAATGCTGCCGCTGCGCCCCGCCGCCGCCAACCTGGTCGAGGGTCGCGATTGGCGCGCCGTCTCGCCGCCGCAGCCGGGATCAGCCCCCGACAAGATCGAGGTTCTCGAATTCTTCTCCTACGGCTGCCCGCACTGCATGGACCTCAACCCGGTCATCAAGCCTTGGGCCGCCAAGCTGCCGGATGACGTCACCTTCCGCCAGGTCCCGGTGACCTTCGGTCGGGCCGCCTGGGCCAATCTCGCGCGACTCTTCTACGCACTCGAATACAGCGGCGACCTGGACCGACTCAACCAAGAGGTCTTCGAGGCGTTGCATCGCGACCGGACCAAGCTCTTCACCGAGAAGGACGTGTTCGCATGGGTCGCGAGCAAAGGCGTGGACGTCGCGACCTTCGAGCCCTTATTCAATTCGTTCGCGGTCGAGACTCAGATCAAGCGCGGCGAAACCCTGGTCGAGCGTTATCGCGTCGATGCGGTGCCCATGATCACGGTCGGCGGTCGCTATGTCGTCGTCGGTCAACAGGCCAAGGGTTTCCCCGAGATGCTCGCGATCGCCGATGACCTGATCCTGATGGCACGCGAGCAGACGGCCGCGGGTTGACCGAACCCACGACGTTTGCCGGACAGCGTCTCAAGGCCGAACCGACGTCTCGTTCGGCCGATGTCTCGCCGATGCGGAACACGCCCGAGGCCGCCGACGCCGAGCGGGTCTCCACCGGACTCGCCGGACTCGACCGTGTCCTCGACGGCCTGCGCATCGGCGACAACGTCGTCTGGCGGATCGACGACATCGAGGACTACCGCGGCTTTGTCGAGCCCTTCGTCGCCCAAGCCGTCGCGGGCGAACGCTCCATCATCTATTTGCGCTTCGGCCAACATGCACCGCTGGTCGCACCGGGTCCGGGGATCAAAATCGTCTCGATCGACGCCTTGCGTGGCTTCGAGGCATTCACTTGCCACGTCCACCGCCTGATCACGGACTACGGCCGCGGCGCCTTCTACGTCTTTGACTGCCTCTCGGATCTGCTCTCGGCCTGGGCCACCGACCTGATGGTCGGCAATCTCTTCCAGGTCATTTGTCCCTACCTCTATCAACTGGATACGGTCGCCTATTTCGGCCTGCTCTCGCGTAGCCACTGCTACACCACGATGGCGCGCATCCGCGAGACCACGCAGGTCCTGATCGATGTCAGACGTGCCGAAAGCGGCTGCTACGTCCAGCCGGTCAAGGTCTGGCAGCGCCAGTCGCCGACCATGTTTCTGCCGCATATCCACGAGGGCGAGGCGTTTCGCCCGGTGGTCGACAGCAGCGACGCGACCCGACTCCACGCGGATCTCGAACGCCGCAAAGGCGAGACCACGCAGCGCCAGCTCGACTATTGGGATCGGCTCTTTCTCGATGCCGCCGAGGTCCTCAATCAAGACGCCGACGGCGAGCGCCGCCGTGCGGTGCTCGAGCAGCTCTATCCGATCCTGATCAGCCGCGACGAACGTATCATCGCGCTCGCCCGCCGCTATCTCGGCCTCCAGGATCTCATCGAGATCCGCGCGCGCATGATCGGCAGCGGCTACGTCGGCGGCAAGGCGGTCGGGATGCTGCTCGCACGCCGCATCCTGTTGCAGGACGACCCCGAGCGTTGGGAGCGGCATCTGGAACCGCATGACTCGTTCTTTCTCGGCTCCGACGTCTATTACTCCTACCTGGTGCACAACGGCTGGTGGCCCAGGATCATGCGCCAGCGCACTGAGGCGGGTTATTTCACCGAGGCCCAGTCGCTACGCGAGGACATGCTGCGCGGCCGGCTCCCGGAAGAGATCCGCTCGGAGCTCGAACGGATGCTCGATTATTTCGGGCAGTACCCGATCCTGGTGCGCTCGAGCAGCCTGCTCGAAGACGGATTCGGCAACGCCTTCGCCGGGAAATATGAAAGCCTCTTCCTGGTCAACCAAGGCTCACCCGGGCAGCGGCTCGCCCAACTCGAAGAGGCGATCTGCCGGGTCTTCGCCAGCACCATGAGCGAAGACGCACTCACCTACCGACGCCAACGCGGGCTGGCCGACCTCGAAGAGCCGATGGCGCTCCTCCTGCAACGCGTCTGCGGGCGCTATCACGGGCGCTATTACTTCCCGGATGCCGCCGGCGTGGGCGTGTCACGCAACACCTTCGTCTGGGAAGAGTCCATGGATCCGACCGCCGGCATGGTCCGCCTGGTCATGGGTCTGGGAACCCGTGCGGTCGACCGCATCGAAGGCGATCACGCCTGCGTGGTGGCGCTGGATCAACCCCACAAACGCCCCTTCCGCGATCGCGACGATGCCGTGCGCTTCTCCCAGCACGACATCGACGTGCTCGACATCTCGAACAACCGGTTACGCTCGCTCGCCGTGAGACACCTGACGCGCGACCCGGAGCTGCCGCTGCGCTGGTGCGCCGAGCTCGACCGCGAGGCGACGCAACGCGCACGCGAGCGCACCGGCGGCGACCCCGTCTGGCGCATCACCTTCACGCCACTCCTGCGCGAGACCCCGTTCGTCGAGCTGATGCAGCACCTGCTCCAGACCCTGGAAGCCGCCTACGCCTACCCGATCGACGTCGAATTCACCCTGCATCTCGGCGACGACGGAACCCCATCCTTCAGTCTCGTCCAGTGCCGACCGCTGCAGACACTCGGACTCAATCAACGCGTCGAGCTCCCGGACGCGGTGCCGAGCCGGCGGCTCTTCTTCGCGACCGACGGCCATTTCATGGGCGGCAACATCGACCAACCGATCGCACGCATCATCCATGTCGACGGCCCGCGCTACAGCGCCCTGACCACCGTGCAGAAGTTCGCCGTCGCCCGTCTGGTCGGACAGCTCAATCGCCGCATCGCCGATCGCGACGAATGCCCCACCCTGCTGATCGGACCCGGCCGCTGGGGCACCAGCACGCCCGAGCTCGGCGTGCCGATCCGCTTCTCGGACATCAGCCGGTTCGCCGTCATCGCCGAGGTCGCCGAGCTCGGCGACGGCATGGTGCCGGATCTCTCCTTCGGCTCGCACTTCTTCCAGGATCTCGTCGAATCCCAGATCGCCTACGTCGCCCTCTTCCCGCACCTCGGCGAGGCCAGCTACAACCCCGGCTGGCTGAGCGCACTGCCGGCATCGGCCCGCCTCCCGCTCGATCTGGAAGACCCGCCGGACGACGCCGTCGCGGCCGCCCTCACCTGGCTCGATGTGCGCGATACCGGTCTGCGCATGGTCGCGGATGTCTTGTGTCAGCGGTTGGTGTGTTATCAGGCGGCGGGCTGAGGACCGAGCTCGCAGGCACAGCCTTGGCTCTTGATCGTGGCGACCGATTGAGATGTACTCACCAAGTGATTACATTTAAACCGCGCCCGGTGCGGTATGCGTAAATTTGTTCGAATGGCTTGGCCGCACCAGCCCCGACGACTGTCGGAGCT
>NZ_JAABRP010000075.1 GCF_011390875.1 Thiocapsa sp. | reverse complement strand
CGGAGCGGGGGCTGGCGGCGATCGTGAATATCCACGATGTCGTGCTGGCCCGCGAGTTCATGATGCGCATTGTCGGCCTGCGCGGCGGGGTGAGCGTCTACGACGGCGGTCCGGATGGACTGACGCCGGCGGTACTGACCGAGATCTACGGCGAAGAGGATTGGACGGCGTCGAGCGATCTGTCCGACACCGGGCCGTCCTCGCGCCCGGGCGTGCCGGATACCGACGAACTGGTCGGTGCCTTGTGAGTGGACCGGCGGTACTGCCCGATCCGGCGAGCGAAGGGGCCAGGCGCTACCCGAGACACTGGCGGCGACCACCGCTGATTTCCGACGGCCGACTGCGCTGGGCGATCTACGCCGGTGTCCTGCTCTATCTGGTCGTCGGCATCGGCGCCGTCGAGGTGAATTGGGGCCGCTTGAGCGAGGGCTGGGAGCGCGGTCTGCGCTTCCTCGGCGGCTTCGTCGAGCCGGACTTTGTCTCGCGCTGGGACGACATCCGCGCGGGTTTGATCGAGAGCCTCACCATGACGCTGACCGCGACGGTGGTCGGGGTCTTGATCTCCATCCCGGTCGGGATCGGTGCGGCGCGCAACATTGCACCATCCCCGGTCTATCTCGCCTGCCGTGCCTTGATCGCAGTCTCGCGCTCGCTTCAAGAGATCATCGTCGCCATCCTCTTCGTCGCCATGGTCGGGTTCGGGCCGCTGGCGGGCTTTCTGACGCTGGCGTTTGCGACCATCGGATTTCTCGCCAAGCTCCTGGCCGAGGACATCGAGGATATCGACGCCGCACAGGTCGAGGCGATCCGCGCGACCGGTGCCGGCTGGTGGCAGGTGCTCGATTACGGGATTCGCTCGCAGGTGACGCCGCGTCTGATCGGACTCTCGCTCTACCGGCTCGACATCAATTTTCGCGAATCCGCGGTGATCGGGATCGTCGGCGCCGGCGGGGTCGGGGCGACCCTGAATACGGCGCTCGATCGCTATGAGTACGACTCGGCCGCGGCCATCCTCATCCTCATCATCGCCATTGTGCTGGTGACCGAGTACGTCTCGGGTTGGGTGCGCGCTCGGGTGCAGTGATGGCGATTCGGCAGACACCCGATGGCCCGATCTGGCGCAAGCGCACGACGCCGCAGTCCATCGCGCTCTGGTTCGGCTGGCTAATGCTGGTGCTGCTCTTCGTCCTGGCCTGGGAGGCCATGACCCGCAACCAGATCTGGGCCTTCGTGTGGGACGCCCCGGAGCAGGCCGCGGATCTCTTCGGGCGGATGGTGCCGCCGCGCTGGTCCTACATGGATCAACTCTGGGGGCCGCTGTGGGACACCATCAACATCGCGACCCTCGGGACACTGCTCGCGATCGTCCTCGCCGTCCCGGTCGCCTTCCTCGCGGCGCGCAATACGACGCCGAGCCCTCTGCTCGTGCGCCCGATCGCCATCTTCATCATTGTTGCCTCGCGCTCGGTCAACGCGCTGATCTGGGCGCTCCTGCTGGTGGCCATCCTCGGCCCGGGCTTGCTGGCCGGGATCATCGCGATCGCGCTGCGCTCGATCGGGTTCATCGGAAAACTGCTCTACGAGGCGATCGAGGAGATCGACCTGCGCCAGGTCGAGGCGATCCGGGCGACGGGGGCCGGTCCTGCGCAGGTGCTGGACTACGGGATCGTGCCTCAGATCATGCCGGCGTTTGCCGGGATCACACTCTTCCGCTGGGACATCAACATCCGCGAGTCGACCGTCTTGGGTCTGGTCGGCGCCGGCGGGATCGGGTTGCAGCTCAAGGCGTCGGTCGACGGCCTCGCCTGGCCGCAGGTCACCGTCATCTTCATCGTCATTCTCGCGACCGTCATCCTCAGCGAGTGGGTCTCCGCGCGGGTGCGGGCGGCCCTGATCTGAGCGGAGCCTTGCGGCGGGTACGCGGATCCGCGATCGGATAAACTGCCGGACTCTTTCGAAGCATTCCGCCTCATTTCTCAGGCGGGTTGCGAGCCGTGCAGGACGGCGTAGGTACGATCGAGCGAGGCGCGGATCTCGGGCTCGCGGTCGACGGCAAAGGCGAGGAACGCCTTAGCGATGGTCGAGAGCTCGCGGCCCTTGGGGTGGACTAGATACCATGACCGTTCGATCGGGAAGCCCTCGACGTCCAACATGACCAGACGCCCGGCGCCACCGTCCAGCGTGAGGGTGTGCAGCGAGAGCGCAGAAATCCCGAGGCCGGCGATGATGGCGTGCTTGATCGCCTCGTTGCTGCCGAGCTCCATGCGCACGTTCGGGCGTAGGCCCCGGTCGGCGAAACAGCGCACGACCGAGTCGCGGATTCCCGACCCGGGCTCGCGCAGGAGGAATCGCTCCCGGGCCAAACGCTCCACCGTGATCCCGGACTGACCGACCAACGGGTGATCCGTTCGCGCGAGGACGATCAGAGGGTTCGGTGCAAGAAACGTTGCCTCCACGTCGAGACCGGCGTGGGTGGGCTCGCCGAAGATGTAGATGTCGTCGTCGTTGGCTGCCATCCGCTCGATGATGCGCGTGCGGTTGGTGACCTTCAGCGAGACATCGATGCCGGGGAACTGGTCGCAGAAGGCACCGAGGATCTCGGGTGCGAAGTATTTCGCGGTGGTGATGACGCCGAGACGCAAGCGTCCGCTCTTGAGGCCTTTGAGGTCGGCGAGCTTGATCTCGAGGTCCGTGAGCGAGCGCAGAATGGTGCGGCACGCGGCATAGACCTCGCGTCCTGCATCGGTCGGCTCGACGTTGCGACCCACGTGCAGAAACAGGGGCGTTCCGACCGTGTCGGTCAGTTTCTTGATCTGCATCGAGACCGTGGGCTGTGTCAAAAACATCTCCTCGGCAGCACGCGTGAAGCTGCCGAGACGGACGATAGCCTCGAGGAGTTGAAGCTGGCGCAAGGTGGCGTGTCGCACGAAACGACCGGTTGCCTCGCTTTGGGGCGACCCTTTTTGGGTCTGGCTCGACGTGGTCATCTCTTGCCCTGCTTACGATTGAACCTGGATACGGCAGCCGAAGCGGTCATCACCCACCCCGTGAGCGAGCGATCGGGTGGATGCGATCGTCAAGATCGTCGAATACGTATGTTGAGCACGAAGCGGACGATTGCCGGGCCAAGGTTGATGGGGCGGGGCGCTCAGTCCGGCCAGACTCTGCGGGAGCGCGACGCCGTACTCGTCGGCTGTGCCTTTGTTTGGGCGGGTTTTCGGGACGTGGTTGGTGTGCCGCCGACGATCGCGGAGTGCGGTCCGGACTGGCTCTTCTGCGTGTGCTTGCCGGTTGTCGACGCGGACGCTGTGCTGCTCGTGGTGGATCGAGGTGGCGCTTTCGGCTTGGCCGATGCTCGGCGCGGTGCCGGAGGTGTCGGCGATGCCTCGGTCGGGACCTCGCGCTCTTCGGGCGTAGCTTCCTTTATCGGCTGATCACTCATCAAGGGTCTTCTCGGTTTCGAGCAGCGCATCGATTTCGCGCGCGAAATGCCGAACCGGCTCTCCGACCTCGGTCGCGTCGTCCTCGGCATGTAAAGTGATGTTCACGTAGGTGCGCCCGAAACTCATGTCCGGATAGATGCCGACGCGCTCCGAGAGGCTCGCTGCTCGATCCAGAAAGTCGCGGGTGGTCTCGTAGTCGGCAAACTCCAAACGGCGTTCGAGGCGAATCGGACGTCGACGTTCGGTCCAGCCTTGGTTCATGACAGGGATCCCTCAGAAGTAGGCACGTTGAGTGGCCTCACGATAGCGCGGGACACCGAGTGAGGCCAGCCAGTCGTCGATCTCGCGGGCATGCGCGGACTCCTCGTTCAGCAGTGCCTCGAAGAAGTCACCGTTGTCCCGAT
>NZ_JAABRP010000074.1 GCF_011390875.1 Thiocapsa sp. | reverse complement strand
CCCGATCCCCGATCCGACGGCAGAAGATCACGGCCTCCCGATAGAGGGCAACGATCTCGGCTTCGAGCACCGCATCCTGCCGCAGCAGGTCGACCAGGTTGCGTGCGACGCCGGCGGGGCGCAGGTGCGAACCATTCGGTGCCACACCCAGCGCCAACATCCGTTGGATGATGCGCTCGGCATGCTGCATCTCTTCGACCGTTTCCTCGCGCAGACGTACCGCCGCCTCGGGTAGACCCCAGGCCTCGGCGAGCGAGGCCTGGGTCATGTACTGCTGGACTGCGGACAGCTCCAAGCTCAAGGCACGACCGAGATAGCCAAGGGTACGAGGATGAATGCGTGCGTTTCTCATGCTTCAACACCCTTGCCGCCGGAATCGAGCGGCTCGTGGCTGACGCCGCTCGATCAGTCGGCCGCTGCCGGCAGGGTCCGGTTCAGGATCGGCTCGACCTCACGGTGCGGACGGGCGATGATGTGCGCAGCGACCAGACCGTCGCCTACACGCTCGCAGGCATCCGCGCCGGCACGTACCGCGGCGTTCACCGCACCCGTTTCGCCGCGCACCAGCACGGTCACGTAGCCGCCGCCGACGAACTCGCGTCCGATCAGGCGCACCTCGGCGGCCTTGGTCATGGCGTCCGCCGCTTCGATCGCGGGCACCAGCCCGCGCGTTTCGATCATCCCCAATGCGATACCGTAGCTTTCACTGGCCATCTGTGCTCTCCAATCGTTAAGTGTCGTGTTGATGAGGGGGGCGATTCGCTTTCGTTGGCCTCAGGCTTCCAGCCTCCAGCTATCAGCCTTCAGCCTTCAGTTGTCGGCTCATCGCTTATTGCTGGTCTGTATTCAGTCGACGGCCGGGCCGCCGACGGGCAGGATCGGCTCGACCTCGCGGTGCGGGCGGGCGATGATGTGCGCCGCCACCAGGCCATCGCCGACGCGCTCGCAGGCGTCGGCACCGGCACGCACGGCGGCGTTGACCGCGCCCGTTTCGCCGCGTACCAGCACGGTCACGTAGCCTCCGCCGACGAACTCGCGTCCGATCAGGCGCACCTCGGCGGCCTTGGTCATGGCGTCCGCCGCTTCGATCGCGGGGACCAGTCCGCGGGTCTCGATCATCCCGAGCGCGATTCCGAATTTGTCGCTTGCCATCGTTCGTGTCTCCTCTGTGTACCAAGTCGCCGCGGGCGATGCTGCCCGACCATCTTCAATCCAAATTCAAAGCCCATCGTCGATGCCGACCGAGCCGGGCGATCCCGGCCGGATGCAGTCCCTTATGCCGCTTGGGCTGTGGCGACCGCGGTCGGCTCGACCGCCGCGGCTCGCTCGTCCTCCCAGTGATCGATGATCCCGCCGATCGTCAGGTCGGTGAGGATTCCGGCGTCCCCCATCGCGTACCGGGCGGCCGATCCGCTGACCACAAAGACCCAGTCTCCAGGGCGGGCATCCACCGGGTCGGTCGCGACGTATTGCTTGCCTTTCGTATCCTGCAGCAGCCGCAGATCCCAATGTCCGAGCCCGGTGATGCGATGCGTGCAGACCAGCGAGCCGACGACCTGCCTGATCTCCATCAGCCTGTACCTCGCGGCCCGGCACCGCCTGTCTCGGGCGGCCAATGATCGATAATGCCGACGATGGTCAGATCGCTCGGATACTCCTTGCTCCCGGCCGCCTCGCGCGCCGCGGAGCTGCCGACACAGATCACCCAGTCGCCGGGCACGCAGCCGACCGCATCGACCGCGACCTGCTGTGTGCTCCCGTCTCGCACCACCAAGAGGTGCTTGTGCTCGAACCCCGGAATCCGGTTGGTCGAGACCAGTGGACGCTCCACCTGACAGATCTTCATCAGTGGCCTCCCGCCGTCGGGGCGGTCAGCGAGCATCCGACGACCTCGATGCCGGCTCCCGCGTCGCTGTCGCGCACGACGAGCAGTCGGTGCAGCAGCCCCCGGTCAGCCAGATCGGCGAAGCGGTCGGCGAGCGCGGCATCGAGCCGTCGACAGCGTGTCACGGCGCGCTCGCGCGCACCCGGCACCCCGCCGTGATAATCGAAGCGGATGACGATCGGGATCGGCAACCCGCGCGAGACATTGAGCCCGCCGAAGATCTTGCGTCCGACGTCCAGATCCGCGGCGCCTTCCTCAACCGTGTACAGATAGGCGAAGTAAGTCAGGTTGCGCAGCTGGATCTCCTCGAACCCGATGCCTACGCCCATGAAGCGCTCGGCGTGACCCACATCCGCATAATGTCCGCCGTGCACTTGGCGCACGTAGTCGATCTGCGACAGGTTGTTCTCGATCAGTCGTGCGACCAACCGCAGCATGCCCGGATCCGCGGTTGCCGGCGCGTGCGCCTTGACCAGCTCGGCGACCCGCGCACGTGCTGCCGTCGGCTCCAGGTCACGCGTGATCGCGTGGACCTTGATCGCATCGACCGACCCCGTCAGATCCATGTGGCCCTGTCCGTCGGGCACGTGGACTCGGATCGCGTCCGTGTCCGTATCCAAGCCGATCAACAGCAGTGCCACCGAGGCACCGCAGCAGAAACCGTTCTCGACCGATTGGCGGAAGGCCAAGAGTCGGTCCAAGGCGGCCTGTGCCGCCGCCGCATCGTCCGAACCGTGAGCGGCGCAGCCCTGATGACGCGGATCCACCGAGCTGTAGTGATAGATCACCGTCTTCAGATAACGGGTCGGCGCATCCGCGGTGTTCGGTACGCCTTCGCGGAACCGACCGAGCTCGACCTCGCCCCACTTGGAGACCGTGTTCTCGACATCGAACAGCCCGCCGGCGTACGGCTTGCGCCGCACCGCGCCGAACGGCAGACGCAGCACGTAGCTGACGGCGTGCGCCAGGCGTCCGTCCGCACAGGGCGTGACGTCCAGCTGATGGAAGCCGCAGTCCTGGAGAAAACGGTCGAACTCTCGAATCTCGCGTCCGCCGAGCGGGTCGTTCGCGAAGAAGTCATCCGCCATTCGACGGTAGGTCTCGAACACGCACCACGCGAACAGACGCCGTAGATCGAGCTGAGTCACCCAAGCATCCGCGAGCATGTGCTCAGGCAGATCGAAGTCGAGCTCGGCCCGGGCGATCGACTGGGCCTTCGGCTCGAAGTCGGACTCGTGCTGCAGCGCCGAGATCTGCTTGAGCACGGGTACGATTCGGTCGAACGCCGTCTTGATCCGCTCCTCGTAACGCTGCAGCCGCATGTTGCCGTCGCGGTCGCTCAGCGGGTGTTGTGCGCTCGGGCCCCGAGCCGGTCGAGGCTCCGCTGCCGCAACCACGGACCGCTTGGTCTGACGTGCCGAGCGCTTGGCGGCTTCCGCACCGCCTGTTCGAGGCGACGGTCGCGGACGCATCCGCAGGCCCCGAGCCTTCGCCGTCGGCTCGGTCATGGCCGGTGTCGGCGCAGCCGATTCGGCCGTCATCGGCTCCTGCGTCGCCGCGGGCGCACCGGACCCGGACTCGCCTCGAACACGCGGGCGGTAGTCCGGTGCGGCGGGTGCGGATGCCCAGATCAGGCTCGCTCGGGTTGGACGGCGTTGTCTCGACATGACCTCGTTGTCTCGTCAGATTCCGGTGATGACTCGCGCACGATTCGGTGGGGCTGGCCGATCGCTCGTGCCAGCTGATCGTTCGGGGCCTTAGCCCCGTGCTCCACCCGAGTAGGTAATGAGCGAGCCGCGGTCCGTGTTGCCGCTGGCACCGGTCACACGACTCACCGGCGCCGGAAGCTCCTCGTTGCGCTTAGGCTTGACGGCGGCCATCGCGGCCATCGGCCCCGGGCGGGTCGGGTTGCGGCGCCGTGCCGAGGGACCCTCGGTCCCGGTGACACGCTCGCCTCGCTCCCAATCGTCACCCGTGATCTTGGTTCCCGCGGCTTGGCCCTCGCCCGTTACCCGGGAGCGAACGGCTGCGGTTGCCGTGTCGGTTTCCGCCGTCTCGGCGGGCACCATCTGCAGGAGGTTGCCCGGCACGGACGCCCCACGGTCGAAGCGAAATTGCTCAGTGCCCGTGATTTTGCCCGTGCCCATCCCGAAAGGGCCGGTAATCCGCCCCTCCTGCTCGTAGAGCGTGCCCGTCACACTGCTTCCCTGGCTCGCCTGAAACGCCTGCCGGGCCGGGGACTCGACGCTGAAGCTCTGCCAGGGCGCGGCCTCGATCGTCTGGGCGACCGGCTGGGGGAGCAGCTGAGGAAAGTCACTGTCACCGGGGCGTGCAGCGCTTCCGCAGGTCTCCTCGATCTGGTCGACACCGATGTAGGGCGTCCCGCTGACCTCCTCGCAAGCGCCCCGTGATGCACCCGTCATGGCCCCGCCGATCCCGGGCTGGATACCGGTCATGCGCGCCGCCATGGCGCTCGCCATCGGGCGCATCCGTTCGGCGATCATGCGCTGCTGTTCCGGGGCGCAATAGGCCGAAGCCTGTTCGAGTCCCGCATAGGGCGTACCGGTCACGGCCTTGCAGGTGCCGGGCTCGTCGCCGGTTACCCGACCCGAGCGACCGGTCTGGGTGCCGGAGACCGACAAACCTTTTTGGGTCGATGACAGCCCGACCTTGGGCGCCTCCAGCGGTGCCGGTTGGATGCCGCAGAATTCTTTGTACTGCTCGGCGCCGACATACTCGTCGCCGGTCACGAGCCGACAGGTGCCGGGCTCGTCACCTGTCAATTTGGTGCTGCGACCGACGCGGGTACCTGTCACGGAACCACCGCCGAGCGTCTGGGTCATGTCAACCTTCGGCGGCGCTTTTTTCAGTTGGGACACGTCGCCGTTGGCCGAAGACATGTACTGGCTGCCGGTCGGCTGGATCCCGGCACCGTGCTCGTTGCCCGTGACCTTGGCCGAAAGCCCCGGGACGACACCCGAGACGGCACGACCGCCGGTGGTCCGGCTCCGCCCGGTCTGTCGCGGGTTCGGCGGCAACTCGGTCCCACAGAACGCGCTCGCTTGTTCGGCCGACAGGTATTCCGTGCCGGTCACGGTCTTGCAGGTGCCGGGCTCGTCGCCTGTCACTCGGGTCGAGCGCCCCACCTCGTTGCCGGTCACGGCATTGCCGTGGCTCGTGCTGGTGACGCGAACCTTCGGGGCCGATTTCGGCGGCTCGGCCTGGCAGAATTCGCGGAAGATCTCGGCGCCCATATATTCGGTCCCCGTGACCTCGCGACACACGCTTGGCTCGTCTCCCGTCACCGAATGACTGCGCCCGACCCGGGTGCCGGTCACGAATTGGCCTTGGGCGGTCTCGCTCAGACCGACCTTCCAGGGTTGGTCCTGCGCCCCGCCGACCGGCCGCTCGCGTCCGGGCCTGACTCGACCTGTCACTTGGGCCTTGCGCGTCCCGGCAGCGCCCGCGGCGCTACGATGGGCGCGGACGGTCTGGGCGAGGTCGCGTCCGGACAGCTGAGGGTTGGCCTGCCGCGCGAGGCTTGCCGTCGTGGTCGGCGTGTTGACCGCGGCCTTGCCGCGCCCGGAGGTGGCAGAGCGTCGAGCGAGGGCCAGCATCCGCCCCGAGGGCTTCACGGCCGTGATGCGCTTGCCGTTGCGTCGAGACCCGTTGGTCGAGCTGCCGAGTGAAGATGCACCGCGGCGGTCCGACGAGAGCCGCGCTGCATTCGTCATCGAGCCGTGCTCGTCCGTCGGCTCCGGGTTCCCGCCACAGCCGCAGCCGCAGTCCTTTGCTGCGTCGCGCACGGCCTTTGCCGGCACTTTGGATGCAGGTGCGCGAGTCCGATCCCCCCTGCGATCCGCACGCTTGCCGGCCTTCGACAGCGCTTCGCGTCGAGCCCTGGCCTCCGCGCGGCTGGAGCCGGACGGAGACACCGGAGCCTGAACGCGCCGAACGGGCGAGGCGCCCCTGGACGTCGAAGGAACCGATTCGCCACCGCTCCAGCCTGTGCTCGACACCGATTCGGCCGTGGCCGCCGGAGAAGCCTGCGGCTGCGATGCCGCAGGGCGACGTACCGCAGCGGCGTCGGGCGTGCGGCTGCGCTCGGCCGCTCCGGCGGCAGCGCTGGTTCGTTTGCCCTGAGTGGACAAGGCACGGCGACGTGCCAGGGCCGCCTCGCGGCCGCTCGATCTCAGATTCGCTTTGCTGGGCATGGTCGTTCCCTTGGACGTGGAGCGCATGATCGGTGATGGCGACGGCGGGATGGACGCCTGACTCCGTTCGCATCACCGGCTCGGCGATCGCGCCGCCCGCTCGGTGTTGAAACACTGGATCTCGGGTGCTCGGCACCTCTCGGTCCGGCGGTGCCTGCACGCTCCGCCCGACCTCGACTGTCGTCGGCGATACGGTCAGCCGCGACCCTCGAACACCACGAAGCAGGAGCCCTGGCTCTGGGTGTAGTTGTCGTAGCCGGTCACACGGACATGGTGATCCGGATAGGAGCGATGGCATGCCTCGAGCTCGCTTACCACCTGGGCCAGATCGGTCACCCCGAAGAAGGGCAGCTTCCACATGGTCCAGTAGTGGTTCATGGACTTGCTGGGATGGATATGCTCGATACCCGGCGTCCAACCTTGCGCGATGATGTAGGCGATCTGGTCGAAGATCTCCTCTTGCGTCATCGGCGGCAGGAACCCGAAGGTCTCCAGGGTGAATTTGGTCTGGTAATCGCCCGTGGTGCTTTGGAATGGCATGGTTTCGGTCCTCGTTGTGCGAATGCGTTGGGTTCGAGTGAGTGGTTTGGATGCGTCAGCCTTCAGCTATCAGCTGCGCCTGGCCCGGGGTTGGGATCCGAGACAACCGCGTCGTTGTCGCAAAGCGATCGACAACGCGGCTAGAACGATTCCATCCGGCATCAACGAGCTAACAGCTAACAGCTAGTGGCAGCTCGCCGATGCCCGGCGGCTTCCCTCAACCCACGTCGAGCTTGTCGACGGTATCGAACTCGAACTTGATCTCTTTCCAGGTCTCCATCGCGATCGCCAGCTCCGGACTGTGCTTCGCCGCAGCGGTCATGATCTCGCGGGCTTCCTTCTCGAGCTCGCGCCCCTCGTTGCGGGCCTTCACGCAGGCCTCGAGGGCGACGCGGTTGGCGGCGGCACCGGCCGCGTTGCCCCAGGGATGCCCTTGGGTACCGCCACCGAACTGCAGGACCGAGTCGTCGCCGAAGATGGTCACCAGCGCCGGCATGTGCCAGACGTGAATACCGCCGGAGGCGACGGCGAAGACGCCGGGCATGGAGCCCCAATCCTGATCGAAGAAGATGCCGCGGGCACGGTCCTCGGGGATAAAGGATTCGCGCAGCAGGTCGACGAAGCCGAGTGTGGAGCCGCGGTCGCCCTCGAGCTTTCCGACGACCGTGCCGGTGTGCAGATGGTCGCCGCCCGACAGACGCAGGCATTTGGCCAGCACACGGAAGTGGATGCCGTGTTTGGGGTGACGGTCGATAACCGCGTGCATGGCACGATGGATGTGCAGCAGCATGCCGTTCTTGCGGCACCACTTGGCCAGACCTGTGTTGGCGGTGAAACCGCCGGTCAGGAAGTCGTGCATGATGATCGGCTGGCCCAGCTCCTTGGCGAACTCGGCGCGCTCGTACATCTGCTCCGGATCCGGAGCGGTGACGTTCAGATAGTGACCCTTGCGCTCGCCGGTCTCGGCCTGCGCGGCGGAAACGGCCTCGGCGACGAACTCGAAGCGGTTCTGCCAGCGCATGAAGGGCTGGGAGTTGACGTTCTCGTCGTCCTTGGTCAGGTCGAGGCCGCCGCGCAAGCACTCGTAAACCGCGCGACCGTAGTTCTTGGCCGACAGGCCGAGCTTGGGCTTGATGGTTGCGCCCAAGAGCGGACGACCGTACTTGTTGAGCTTGTCGCGCTCGACCTGGATTCCGCTCGGCGGTCCCATGCAGGTCTTCACGTAGGCGATGGGGAACCGGATGTCTTCCAGGCGCAGATGACGCAGCGCCTTGAATCCAAAAACGTTGCCGACAAGCGAGGTGAGGACGTTGACGACGGAGCCTTCCTCGAACAGATCGATCGGGTAGGCGATGAAGGCGTAAAAGGATTCTTTGTCGCCGGGCACGTCTTCGATGCGGTAGGCACGACCCTTGTAGAACTCAAGATCGGTCAGGAGCTCCGACCACACCGTACTCCAGGTCCCGGTCGAGGACTCTGCAGCCACGGCGGCGGCGACCTCTTCGCGCGGCACGCCGGGCTGGCCGGTGCATTTGAAACAGGCCAAGAGGTCCGTATCCAGAGGGACATAGTCCGGCGTCCAATACATGGCCCGGTATTCTTTTACACCGGCATCGTAGGTCTTCACGCTCATGGTCAGCTCCTGTGGTCTGTGCCTGATCCGCCTCGCCTGCGGAGGCCGTTTCGAACTCTGGGCACAACCTTACTGAAGGAATGGCATAGGAAATAGTCGATAATTTCTATCGATCAAATCAACAATAATCTATGAGACGTCGGCGAAGGAGACGGATCGTCCGGGCCAGGGACATGTTGGCGGTCTAGGGATAGGCTCTGACTCATAGATGAAAACCGATGAAAGGCTTAACAAACTTCGATTATCGCTGAATCGGACGGGTCCGGATACTGACTGTCGACATCAGGTACCGGAGTGACCCATGCGCGTTTTCAACGAGATCCGTTTCGACAATCTTCGCGGTGACCTCTTCGGTGGCGTGACCGCCGCCGTCATCGCACTGCCGATGGCGCTCGCGTTCGGGGTCGCGTCCGGGGCGGGCGCCGAGGCCGGACTCTACGGCGCGGTTCTGATCGGCCTGTTCGCCGCGCTGTTCGGCGGGACGCCGACACTCATCTCCGAGCCGACTGGCCCCATGACCGTGGTATTTACCGCGGTGATTGCCTCGCTGATCGCCGCCAATCCCGAGCAGGGTATGGCGATGGCCTTTACAGTGGTGATGCTCGCGGGTCTCTTTCAGATAGCGTTCGGGGCCATGAAGCTCGGGCGCTATGTCACCATGATGCCTTTTACCGTCATCTCCGGCTTCATGTCGGGAATCGGCATCATCCTCGTCATTCTTCAGTTGCCCGGATTGCTCGGACACGCGGCCCCGGGCGGCGGGGTGATCGGAACCTTGCAGGCGCTGCCCGAGCTGCTGGGGTCGATCGATCCGCGAGAGGCCGCCTTGGCGGCGATGACGCTCGCTGTCCTCTTTCTCATGCCGGAGCGCGTCAAGCGCATCCTGCCGCCGCAACTGGTCGTGTTGGTCGTGGGCACCCTGATCGCGGTCTACTGGTTGGGCGATCAGGACATACGGCGCATCGGCGAGATCCCGAGCGGACTGCCCTCCTTGCAGATGCCCGTGTTCAGCGCCGCGCAATGGCAGACCATTCTGATCGATGCGCTCGTCCTGGCGATGCTCGGCTCGGTCGACGCCCTGCTGACCTCCGTGATCGCAGGCAGTTTGACCCGCAAACAGGTGAACTCGGACAAGGAATTGTTGGGGCAGGGCGTGGGCAACCTGGCCTCGGGGTTGTTCGGAGGGCTGCCGGGCGCAGGAGCGACCATGGGTACGGTCGTGAATATACAGGCCGGCGGGCGGACGGCACTTTCGGGTCTCACTCGGGCGGCGATCCTGGCCGTGGTGGTGATCTGGGCAGGTGCCCTGACCGCGAACATTCCCTTGGCGGTCCTTGCGGGCATCGCCGTGAAGGTCGGTATCGACATCATCGACTGGAGCTTCCTCGCCCGCGCCCATCGCGTGTCGATGAAAGGCGCCTTGATTACCTACGGCGTGATCGTGATGACGGTGTTCGTCGATCTGATTACCGCCGTGGCGATCGGCCTCTTCGTCGCCAATGTCCTCACGATTCGACGTCTTGCCGACGTGCAGGAGGAGTCCGTCTGTGTTCTCCCGGCACGGCGCAAGCAAGACGAGGCTCCCTGCGCGGGTCTGTCGTGCGAGGAGCGCTCGCTACTCGCTCAAGGGCGCGGTCGGGTGAAGATCCTGTATCTCAGCGGCCCGCTGGTCTTCGGTGCCGCTGCCGCCATCAGTCGCCAGAGTCCGAAGCTCGAAGGCGCGCAGGCGGTCGTCATCGATCTGAGTCAGGTCCCGCACATGGGGGTGACGACCGCGGTTGCGGTGGAGTCGACGGTCCGCGACGCGCTCGCGCAAGGTCGTGCGGTCTATATGGCCGGTGTGCACGGCCAGCCGCGCGAGCGTCTGGAGCACCTTGGTTTGCGCGGCGCCATGCGCGAGGATCGGTGGGTCGAGGATCGTGAGTCTGCATTGAAGCTTGCGTTGGAGCAATTGCAGCCGCGGTAGCGTCGGGCCAGCAGGTCGGCAATTGTGCGCCGGTCCGGCTTGCCCTCGGGGCTCGTCGCCAATACCTCCGGGTCAACGCGGTATCACGGGACGAACGAGGATAACGAAGATGGTGCGTGCAACAGAGACGGCGATCCGCTGGGTCGAGCAAGGCAAGGTCCCCGACAGCGTGACGCGCAGCGGCATCCGTGCCTTGCTGCGCGGACGACTTGCGACCTTACCGACGGAGGATTGCGAGGCGGCGATGCGCGAGAAGAGCGACTTCATCGCCATGATGGACGCCTCTCCGATTGCTGAGGTGCCGGAGCGCGCGAACGAGCAGCACTACGAGCTGCCCGCCGACTTCTTCGACCTGGTGCTGGGTCCGCGTCGCAAGTACAGCTCTTGTTACTGGCCCGACAGCATCAAGTCGCTGGAAGAGGCGGAGGAGGCGTCCCTGGCGATCACGGCCGAGCGGGCCGGGATCCAAGACGGCGATCGAGTGCTGGAGCTGGGTTGCGGCTGGGGCGCCTTGAGTCTCTATTTGGCCGAACGGTTTCCGAGCTGTCGGATCACCGGCGTGTCGAACTCGAGCGGGCAGCGTGCCTTCATCGAGGCGGAGCGCGACCGACGGGGTCTGACGAATCTGGAGATCGTCACTTCGGACATGAACGATTTTCAAGCCGACGGCCAATTCGACCGAGTCGTGTCGCTCGAGATGTTCGAGCACATGCGCAACCATCGCAAGTTGTACGCGCGAGTGCGTGACTGGCTAAGGCCCGGCGGGCGCTTCTTGATGCACATCTTCGTCCATCGCGAGCATCCCTATCCCTTCGAGGACGTCGGCCCGAGCGACTGGATGAGTCACTACTTCTTCGCAGGCGGTATCATGCCGAGCGACGACCTGCCGCTGCACTTTCAGGAGGATCTCAAGCTGGTGGCGCGGTGGCGCTGGGATGGCCGGCATTACGAGCGCACGCTCAATGCCTGGCTGGAGCGGATGGATGCCGCGCGGGATCGCATCTGGCCGATTCTCGAAGAGACCTACGGCGGCGATCAAGCGGGGGTCTGGTGGATGCGCTGGCGGCTGTTCTTCATGGCCTGCGCGGAATTGTTTGGATATCGAAAGGGGCAGGAGTGGTACGTGAGCCACTACCTCTTCGAGCGCCCGGCCTAAGTCCGGCCCGCCGGTCACGGCCCGTGAAAGGCACGTGACCGGCGGGCCGGTCGTTGCGGCCTAGATCAGGCCTTGTCGTCCTTGTTGGTGTTGATGTTCAGCGGCATGTACGCGGGGCAGGTGCCGACCGCGCCGGTCGCAAGCACGACCAAGCCGATGATCGACAACAGCACCGTGTTGGTGACGATGCCCAGGAACACCAGCACACCGCCGGCAGCCAGACGGATGTTACGATCGGTCTTGCCAACATTTTTGATCAGGGTCATGAATTCAACTCCGTTATGTGAAAGGGGAAAAAAGATCGGGCGCGAACCAAGCTTCGCCGAGGGTGCGGGAATTCAGAGGCTAGCCCCGATGGATTCGTCGATGTGGCCCGGCCGCTCCTGCATCGGTTACCGTCGGCGGAAACGGAAACAGTATACCCGTTCCCGCGCTCAGGGTTCGTTGCGATCCGGCAACGCGTGCCGACGATCGCCGGGCGGTCGTGACCCTGCACGGGTCTCCGATGCCGATGTGGGATCCCCGGCGCTCCGCTTGGTTCCCCGATGACCTCGGCTTTTCTTCCGAGCCGGCGGCTTCGGCGTGCCGCCCGCATCATCGCGGGCGGTGGTGTGGTCGCGTATCCGACCGAGGCCGTGTTCGGCTTGGGGTGTGATCCCCGCAACGGCGATGCGGTCGCGCGGATTCTGAACATGAAGCGCCGTGATGTCGCCAAGGGATTGATCCTGATCGCCGCGGATTCGGGCCAGCTCGAACCCTTCGTCCTGCCGCTTGCTGCCGATCGAATGGCGGAGATTCGCGCCACCTGGCCAGGGCCGAATACCTGGTTGTTGCCGGCGCGCTTCGAGACACCGCGGTGGCTCACCGGGCGTTTCGACACCCTTGCGGTTCGAGTCACGGCACATCCGCTCGCCGCTGCACTCTGCCGCGCCTACGGCGGCGCCATCGTCTCCACGAGTGCGAATCAAGCCGGGCGACAACCGGCGAGAACGGCCTTGCGGGTACGCCTGGCGCTCGACGAGCTCCCGGATATGATCCTCGCCGGCGCTTGTGTCGGCTCCGATCAGCCGTCTTGTATCCGCGACGGGCGGACGGGCCGGATGTTGAGGGCCTGAGTGCGAAAAAATCCGCCGATCCGATACTTCGGCCTCACGACGCCGTTCGCCTCGTACCTGTACCTCAATGCCGATGCCGAAAGGTCCAAGGCGTCTGGTGTGTCCCCTGCGTGCCCCAGATTCCAACCGCCGCGGCGCGGGCCTTGCGTTCTGCGCGGAAGAACCGCGACTCTTCGCAATAGCGAGGATAGACAGCGGCCTGGCCCTGCTTGACCTGCTCGAGATTCAACGAGAGTCGTTCGCCGATTGCGTTGTAGACCTCCGCGACCGTCCGTCCGAACCGATCGGTCTCCACCGCCCGCATCTCGACTTGAGCCGCGGCGATTCGCTTCAGGTGCGCTCGGGAGCGATTGCCCCAAGGGGGCTGGCCTTTCTCGGGTGCATCGATACAGTACAGACGGACCTCGACGGGCTTGCCGCCGCAGTGCAGTCGGAGCGAATCTCCATCCAGCACCTGATCCAAGGTGCAAAGTCGACTCGACGCGGCGAATGACCAATCGATCGGGAGCAGACCCGGCCCCCAGCGTTCGATGACCCAAGCACCGGTCACGGCCAGCGCGATCAACAGGCTCGAGACGGCAGAACGCCGCCCTCGCCACCATCGCCTCATCGGCGCGCCCGCCGCGACATCCAGGCGTCAGCCATTGAGCCACAAATGCACGACGATGCTCGCGAAATACCCCAGGGCGATCTCGGGCGTCCATCGCAGATGCGCGAAAAAGGTATAGACGCCGCGGGCTTGTCCCATCAGTGCAACGCCGGCTGCCGACCCGATCGAGAGCAGTGAACCGCCGACGCCGGCGGTCAGGGTGACCAAGAGCCACTGTGCCTGGTCCATGTCCGGATTCATGGTCAGAACGGCGAACATGACCGGAATGTTGTCGACTACGGCCGATAGAAGACCGACAGCGACGTTGGCCGCGAGCGGTCCCCATTGCTCGTACATGACATCCGAGGCCATGCCCAGATACCCGATGAACCCGAGCCCGCCGACACAGAGCACGACGCCGTAAAAGAACAGCAGGGTGTCCCACTCGGCGCGTGCGACCTTGTTGAAGACATCGAAGGGGGTAATGTCGCCGATCTGATTCGCGCGCTCGCCGTTGCGCTGTTGCCAGCCGTGATGGCTCATCCGAAGGTAAAAGCCGAAGAATTGCAGATACCCGAGCCCGGTCAGCATCCCGATGACCGGCGGTAGATGCAGGAAGTTGTGGAAGGAGACCGCTGTTGCGATCGTCAGCAGGAACAGCAGGATGATCCTCCTGGCGCCGCGTCGCATGTGGACGTCGACCGGCGCCGTCTCGGCCTTGCGCTCGGCGGCTCGGTGGTACGAGAACGACACCCGTCGAGTCGGTTCCGACGGCACCATTTCAGGCTTGATGTCGGGCACGGCCTGGTGCATGAAGAAAGCGGGTACCAGGAAATTCACCAGCGCCGGGATAAAGAGATCGAAAAATCCGAAGAAATCGATGATGCCCTTCTGCCAGACCATCAGTGTCGTAATGTCGCCGAAGGGGCTGAAGGCCCCGCCCGCGTTCGCCGCGACCACGATGTTGATGCACGCCAGGGTCACGAAACGGGTGTTGTCGCCGCCGACGGCCATCACGACCGCGCACATCAAGAGCGCCGTGGTCAGGTTGTCCGCCACCGGCGAGATGACAAACGCCAGTCCGCCCGTCATCCAGAAGAGCGCACGTAGACCGAAGCCCTTGCGGATCAGCCAGGAGCGCAAGGCATCGAACACCTGGCGCTCCTGCATGGCGTTGATGTAGGTCATGGCCACCAGCAGGAAGAGCATCAGCTCCGAGTATTCGAGCAGGTTGTGCCGCACCGCCACTTCGGCCTCGTGTGTTAGACCGTTCTGGGAATAGACGTAGGCGATCAGCGCCCAGATGAGTCCGGCCGCGATGATGACCGGCTTGGACTTGCGCAGGTGCAGGAACTCCTCGGCCATCACCAGAATGTAGGCAACGACGAAGATGATCAGGGCCGCATAGCCGACGGAGTGCGCGGTCAAGTCGATCCACTGCCCGGACTCGCTCGCGAGAGACAGCCCTGGTATGAGAAGAGCCAAAAGACCCATGGAGGGCACAAGCAAAAGGCGTCCGGGGGCACGCATCATCATGAATCCTGCTGGGGTGGGGTTGGAGCCGCGGGCGAGCGCGTCGGTGTTAAAGTCGACCGCGCGGTCTATCCTCGAGCGTCTGCGTCGGCCGTCCTGCGCCGCAAGCGCCGTCGCGCGATGCGACAGGCCGCAAACCTCCGAGCGCCGACGGCTGTGCTCACGATACTAGCGGATTCTTCAAGCGCCAAGCGGGTTTTACATGGAACAACAACACAAGACATTGACCATGACCCTTCTGATGACACCCGACATGGCCAATTTTTCGGGCCATGTGCACGGCGGGGCGACCCTGCGGCTGCTCGATCAGGTCGCCTATGCCTGTGCCGCGCGCTATTCGAACCACTACGTGGTCACGCTTTCGGTCGACCAGGTCTTCTTCCGCCAGCCGCTGCGCGTGGGCGAGCTGGTCACCTGCCTGGCCTCGGTCAACTACACCGGCAACACCTCCATGGAGGTCGGGATCCGGGTCATCGCCGAGGACATCATCCACAAAACCACGCGCCATGCCATGACCTCATACTTCACCATGGTCGCAGTCGACGACCAAGGCCGTCCCGTGAAGGTGCCCGCGTTGCAGATCGAAACACCCAACGAGCGTCGCCGTTACGAGAGCGCCGCACTGAGGCGGGAATTCAGGCGCGAGATCGAGCGGCGCAACGACGAGATTCGGCAGATACATAAGAGCCGGTCGGGAAAGTCGTGAAAACCGCGTCCAACACGCATCGAGGGCGGCTAACCCGGCACTTCACCGACTCGGGGGAAAAACCGACACCGGGTCATAGCGCGAGCAAGAGGCATCGGGACATTCCGGGGCTCCCCGGTCTGCCGTTGACACAGTGCGTGAGCCCGCTTAGCCTTTGGCCATAGCCGTGCAGCCGGAACCCGGACGCATCGAGTCGACCGTGTTCCCGTTGCGTTTGTGATCTCATCCGACTGGACGACTCGATGGACTGCGGATGTGATGCTGTGCCGGGCCCGTAGCGATGGGCAGCCGCTCATGCCATCAATACCGGATGGTCGGCTTGACCCCGGACGGACTGTCGGAGGTTCACCCTTCGCCGGCAGAGGTGCGGCGTGGAGGGGTAAGACGCAAGTGTCGGCGCGCCCTCCTGGACGGCGATCAATTCACTGGGGCGCAAGGGATTTCGGCTCCACAAAAGTCGATCTTGACCCAACTCGTTCCTCCGTCTCGCATCGACTTGTGTTCTCCGATTGCCATGATCGAACCCCTCCTGCTGACGACTGCCCGCGTTTCGACCTTTTTCGGAAGCCAACGGCTCACCGGCGCGAGCGGGTTCTTCTTTGAGCGTGACACGCGCCTGTACTTGGTCACGAATCGGCATGTCCTGATCGACACACCGAGCCGTCACCTCCCGGATCGGATCGAGATCGAGGTTCACACCGACGCGGATAACCTGACGCGCTCGGCCGTCCTGTCGGTGCTGCTGTACCGTGACGGAAAGAGTATTTGGCATCAGGGGCAGGATGCCGCGGGCGAGATCGATGTCGCCGTGATCGAGCTGGACCGCGCGGCATTGCCGGCAGCGGTGGCGTTGCGGTGCTTCACACCGGCACATCTGGTGCACTCGCTGCAAGAGGTCGAGGTCGGTACGCCATTGCTGGTCGTGGGCTTTCCAATGGGCTTCCACGACACCCTGCACCACTTGCCGGTGGTGCGGCAGGCCGTGATCGCTTCATCGTTCGGCTTGCGCTTCCAAGGTCAGGGGTTCTTCCTCACCGATGCGCGAACGCATCGCGGCACCAGCGGCGCACCCGTCGTGATGCGGGACGCTGACGGGGATGAGCGATTACCGTGGAAACTGCTCGGCGTGCATTCCGCACGACTGGACATGAGCGGCGGGGACATGCGGGCCGAGGAGTCGCTGGGCCTGAACTGCGCATGGTACGCCGATATCCTGCTGACCCTCACCACCGGGAATCACGCGCGATAGCGGGTGCCGGAAAGGCGTGCTCGCCCAAAAAGGTGATCAAGCCTCCAACCGCAGTTGAGCAGCGCCCGGCCGAGCCAAAGGACGAGCCATAGCCGGGGTTGCGCCGCGCCCTGACTATTGCTGTTGAGCCCCTTGTGTACGCTGCCGAACAGACCTGCTGATGACATGAGCCCAGGATGTGACTCACGCGCCGTCCGAACGGCACGGCAGCACTGGAGCGGCGACAAAGATGCAGATTCGTGTCGGTTTCGAGATGGAGTACCGGTGTCCCTACCCGACACCGATGATCCTGGCGCTCAACATCCACTATTCGCGGGCATCCGACCTCGTGCGACCGGATCATCTCGTCACGCACCCCGCCGTGCCGATCACCGCATATCGCGACCAGTTCGGTAACTGGTGCAGCCGCCTGGTCGCACCGCCGGGGCGCTTCGTGCTCGGCACCGATGCGCTGATCAACGACACCGGTAAGCCCGACGTGGTCGCCCCGGGGGCCACCCAGACGCCGGTCGAGCACCTGCCGGAATCGACCCTGGCCTATCTTCTGGGCAGCCGCTATTGCGAGACGGATCTGCTGTCCGACATCGCCTGGCAGCAGTTCGGCGACGGGCCGACCGGCTGGGCCCGTGTGCAGGCGATCTGCGACTTCGTTCATCGGCACATCGAGTTCGGCTACGCGCATGCCCGTCGCACGCGCTCGGCCCGGGAGGCGTACGAGGAGGGACGGGGGGTTTGCCGCGACTATGCTCACCTGGCGATCACGTTCTGCCGTTGCATGAACATTCCCGCCCGGTACTGCACCGGTTATCTCGGCGATATGGGCACGGAGCAGCCCCACGGGACCATGGACTTCGCCGCCTGGTTCGAGGCCTTCCTCGGCGACCGCTGGTATACCTTCGATGCGCGCAACAACATGCCGCGCGTCGGCCGCGTACTCATCGCTCGGGGCCGCGACGCCTGCGACGTCGCCCTCGCGAGCACCTTCGGGCCAAACACCCTGGAGCGCTTCAAGGTCTGGGCCGACGAGGTCGTCGGGCCATGACCTACTGCGTCGGCGTCAAGCTCGACGAGGGCCTGATCTTCGCCAGCGACTCGCGCACGCATGCGGGTGTCGACAACTACGCCAGGTTCTGCAAGATGACGGTGTTCGATCGCCCCGGCGATCGGGTGCTGGTGCTGCTGAGCTCGGGCGGATTGGCCGCCACGCAGACGGTGATCAACCTGCTGCGCCGGCGCGCCGCCGGCGAAACGCCGCATATCCGGAGTGTCGACTCCATGTTCGACGTCGCCAATCTGGTGTCGGATGCGATGCGCGACATCGAGCGCCGCGACGGTCCCTTCCTGGAGAGCGGCGGCCTGAAGTTCAACGCGTCCTTCATCCTCGGCGGCCAGATCGCCGGTGAGGAGATACG
>NZ_JAABRP010000073.1 GCF_011390875.1 Thiocapsa sp. | reverse complement strand
TCGAAAACGCAGGATCTTCAGGGAGTCGTACATGATCGGAGCAGCCTATCCTCCGAGAAAATAGAAAGAACGCATCCTGATCAAAATCCCGGCTCCCAGATGCGCATGAGCGGGAGCACGAGACCGGGTAGCAGGGCGTCATCGCCGATCTGTGCCGGGTTTTCGGAACACGCCGGCTCGCCATCGGAGGTGTAGCGCCAGACTTGGCGCTGCTCGGACAGGATCAGCCAGCCCAGGCGCACGCCGTTGTCGCGCCATTCGCGCATCTTGGCGTGTAGGCAATCGCTGTCGTCGGTAGGCGAGGCCAGCTCGATCACGACGTCCGGGACCAGTGGGAGAAACCTGCGCTTCTGATTCGGGCGGGATGTGCAGGTCGATCCGGCCAAGCTCGGCGCCGGTGGGCTCGGAGGCTGTCAGGGTCATTGTGGGTATGTCCACTTGCAGCAGCGGACAGCGGATGATCCCGCGAGTCTAGCGCGACGATTCGCACTGCCCATCGGCGCCCGGAGGCCGGTCCGGCGGTTGCCGATTCGTTTCACGTTCGTTGCGCGCCGGGCGTCCGGCGGACAAGTGGAGGCTCAGGCATATCAAGGGTGCCGACCGACACCGAAGGGGTCATTGAGTAGAGCCCCCGGGCGGTGGTTCGCCAACCAATAGAAATGGTAGGGTGGGACCACCACCCGGTTGTTGAAGACGGCGGGTGATTCGCCCGAGGCGAGATCGATGATCTGTCCGTAGCGAAAGAGGCCGCGTCGATTTAAGGTGTCGAGATCCAGATACTGAGGTTTGGCGTCGAAGTTGGCCGCGACCAGGACCGAGCTCGCGGCCAGACTCGGATGGGTGCGCAGAAAGACGAAGAGATGCGGATTCTCGACGTCGATCAACTCGCGGTTGTTGAAGTCGGCAAATGCCGGCGTGTCCTTGCGCACGGCGATGAGCCGTTTCAGACCATCGAAAAGGCTGCGTTCCACGGTACCGCTCACGTGACGTCGCTCGGCGCGCGCCCAGTCGATGCGCGGGCGATGAACCCAGCGCGCGTCGCTCGCCTTGTGCGTGTCGTTGAGGAAGGAGTTGTCGTTGAGGGTGCCGATCTCGTCTCCGTACCAGAGCAGGGGGATGCCGCCGAACGAGAGGATCATGGCGTGCAGCATCAGGATGAGATCCACGACCTGATCGATCGCAGGCTGATCCTCTGCCTCGAGCGCCGATTCCAGACCCGCGAGCGATGCAAGCGCGCCTGCAATGCGGGCATCTCCGGTCTTCAGATTGACACCGAACGGCCGTCCGCGTGCGGGGGAGCCCTCGAAGGCGCCGGTATACCAGTCGACCAGAAAACGACGGTGAGAGTATGGGTCGTAGTCGCAGGCGCGAATGTCGGCGTCGTCGAAACCCAAGCCGATGTCGTCGTGGCAACGTAGATAATTCAACCAGGTCGCGCGGTCGAGCTTGTTCGGCAGACTCTTGATGCCCTGATTCAGCAGTTTGGCGTTCTTGGTCGCAACGGCGTCCCACAGCAGGGCCATGAAGGTGGCGTTGTAGGCGATCTCGCACTCCTTGGCGATGACCGCATCCTCGCCGAAGTATTTGATGATCTCCGACGGGGCCACGATCGCCTCGGCGATGAAGAGCACGCCCGGTGCCGTGACCTGGCAGCAGTCCTTCATGAGTTGCAGGATCAGATGCGCCTCGCGCTCGTTTTGCGAGGTCGTGCCGATCTTTTTCCAGAGGAAGGCGACCGCGTCCAAACGCACGATGTCCGCCCCCTGGTTGGCCCAGAAGAGGATGATGTCGAGCATCTCGATGAAGACGGCGGGGTTGGAATAGTTCAGGTCCCATTGATAGTTGTTGAAGACCGTCATCACCCACTTGCCCATCTCCTCGTCCCAGGTGAAGTTGCCCGGGGCGGTCTCCGGAAAGATCTCGGGCATGGTCGCCTCGAACATGTCGGGGACGTCGCGGTTGGGGAAGCAGTAGTAGAAGTTTTGGTACTCCGGATCCCCTTCGCGGGCGCGCTGCGCCCATTCGTGCTCGTTCGAGGTGTGGTTCACCACCACGTCGAGCGTCAGCAACATTCCGCGCCGACGCATGGAGTCCGCGAGTGCGCCCACATCCTCGACGCTACCGGCGCGCGGGTCGATGTCGCGGAAGTCGCTGACCGCATAACCGCCGTCGCTCGCGCCTTGCGGGCATTTGAGGATCGGCATCACATGGACGATGTTGACCCCGAGCTCCTGTAGGTAGGGTAGGTGGTCGTTGAGCCCCTTGAGGTTGCCGGCGAATCCGTCCGAATACAGTGCCATGCCGACCCATTGTTGGCTCAGAAACCAGGTGTGATCCTCCTCCCGCGCCATGTCGAGCTGTTTGAGCGCAGTCGGTCGATCGATATAGGCCCGGGCCAGACGCTCGGTGAGGTGCACCATCTGGGTCTTGAAGTCTTCGCGATGTCCGTAGAGATGGAAAAACAGCGAATGGATGGCGTAGAAGTTGGCGCCGAGGCGTGTGTAGAAGTGCCGGAGATCCTCGCGACGGATCTCGCGATCGAGTTCATCGAGAATGTCGTTGAGAAGGGCATGAGAAACCTGTTCGTACATTTGAACTGCGTCCGGAGTCTGTGAGTGCTGTGTATCGTGTTTTATTGGCCTGGAGTCCACCCGTCGTCTCGGCGGGGACGCAGTTCAAAATCATTTGTGAATTTAAATCTTTGAACCGCGCGGCGCCGTTCCTCGCAAGGGTCTGACCGGTCTTGAGGGGCGCCGATCTCCGCAGGAACCGCCGAGCGCGGTTCAAATACGCCATTGATCAAGGTAAGGTCGATAAAGCGCGGGATCGGCAGCCGTGGCGCCATGCTGCTCGACGATGCGAGAGGCGAAGGACTGTGCCCGCTCCAGGGTTGTCGCGAGCGGCCAGCGTCGAACAATACCGAGGATGAGTACGGAGGCGAAGGCGTCGCCTGCGCCGACCGTGTCCTTGACCGCGAGCGCAGGGGCCGGTGCGACGTGCACCGGCGAGCTTCCTCGGCCGAGCGCGAAGGCACCGTCGCCGCCGAGTGTGACGACGAGCCCGGAAAGCCCGTACTGCGCCAGGAATGCCGATGCCAGGGTGGTGAGCTCCGCATCGCGGATCTCGCCGACATTCGAACCGGAGCCGTCCGCCAGAAGAGCCAGCTCACTGCGGTTGAGCTTCACCCAGTCGACATCGTGCAACAGACCGCGCGTCTCGTCCAGAGACCACCAGGGATCGCGAAGATTCACGTCGAGGAAGCGTATGCCGTGGCCGCGGGTCTTGAGCGCGTTCAGCGTTGCAGCGGAGACGGGGCGGCGCAGCGCCAGCGTGCCGTGATAAAGCAGCTCCCCGACAGGCGGAAAGTCGACGGCGCGGATAAAGTCAAAGGCGCGATCCGGAATGATCTCGTAGGTTGGCTCGCCGTCGTCGAGCGTGACCCGGACCTCTCCCGTGGCATGATCCGGATCGGTTTGCAGGGTGCTCGTGTCCATCCCCCAGTCCCGCATCGCACGGCGCACCTGCTCGCCCTGCGGATCGTCGCCGACCGCACTGATCAGTTGCGGCGCGGCCCCGAAGGCCCGCAGATGCCAGGCGACATTGAAGGGCGCTCCGCCGAGGACGCGTCGACCTCCGGGGAAGCAGTCGAAGAGGACCTCGCCGAAGATGTCGACGATCGGCTGGTCGGCTGAGGAATCGGACATGGGCTGGCTCCTGTCTCGTCGGTTCGTCACTTACTCGGCGTCGATGCCCGGTTCGGTCGCAAGATCCGGCCGGAAATGGGCAATACCTTCGAGGATACCGGCGCTGTAATTCCCGTTCATGCCGGACCAGCCACCTTGTGCGCAGTAGAGACGATCCGCGTGACCGTTGGAAGCGGCAAGGCGCAGCGCGTGGTCGCGGACCTCGGGATGACCGTTGGCGACCAGCACCGAAGGGATCGGACTGACCAAGACCTCGAGGTCGTTGCCGCTGTCGCCGGCAAACAGTGTCGTCGTCTCGTCGTGACCAAGTCGGCGCATCAGAAAGTCCACGGCGTGGAATTTGGTTGCCCCTGCGGGCAAGACGTCCAGCAATCCGATGTCCGCCGCCTCGTCGATGCTCCAAATCAGACTGGCGTTCACCCCATCCAACGCCAGGCGAGCCTTCAGCTCGGACTTGAGCGCGCCGCTGTCGATATCGGCGGGGGCATAGTAGCTGAGTTTAAAGGGTGCCTGTTTTTCCGGTTCCTGAAGCCGCAGGGTCCCGATATCGGCGAAACGCTCGGCGAGACGATCGCGACCGATGCCGCCCCAGTCGCGGCCGATCTCGTTCTGCCAGTCCGCGAGCAGCTCCCAGTCGCTCGCCGTGACCCTGAAGATACTCGTCCCGACGTCGCCGATGACCGCATCGGGAACGGGCAAGTCGTACTCGGCGATCGCCTCGCGTACCAGTCCCCGGTGGCGGCCCGTGACGTACACGAGCGTCACCTCGGGTCGCGACACGAAGCGCCGAAAGCGCGGGCGTGCGTCGGGCGACTCGGGCTCCGCCCCGTTCGGGACGAGGGTGCGGTCGAGATCCGTGCAGAGCAACAACGGCTTCATGATGCGATGCCGTCGGTGTCTTGAGCCGGCTCGGGCACACGACAACTCCCGAAGAAGTCGTAGTGCTCGATGGCTTCCAGGATGCCGAGCGCGTGGGCCTCCCGGGCGAAATAGATGTTGTCCATCTCCACGAGCCGCGAAAGCTCCTCGTGGTGACGGTTTGCGACCACGACTGCGAGGGTGTTGCCGCGCATCATGTCCTCGTCCGCCCCCGAGCCTCCGGCGACCAGAATGTGCTCGAGCGGGATCCCGAAGCGATGGGCCACGTAGCGCAGCGCCTGCCCTTTACTCGCGCGGATCGGCACGACGTCGAGGAACTGCCCGAAGGCGTGAATGACGTTCACCGTCAGTTCGCGGGTGCGCAGCAGGGTGGTGATCTCCTCGACCGGCGGGGCCACGTTCGGGTCGTAGTGGTAGGAGATCTTGAAGCGACTCTGCTCGGTCCTGCGTTGGGGTACGAGACCCGGCACGTCCTCCAGGGCGCGGCGGACCACCCGGGGATTCCAGAGATGGTCGACATGGTCGCTCCAGAAGTCGTCGACAACCAGTGCGGCGCTGTAATGGATCTCCGTCCCGAGGCTGGTGATCATGACGTCGGGGACCGGGATGCCGTGCCGCTTCAGCTCGACGAGGAGTGTATCGAGTCGGCGACCGGTCGCGATCCCGAAATTCGCGCAGCGCTTGTTGTTGCGCATCATCTCGATGAAGAGCCGTACCCCCTCGCTATTGCCGAGCAGGCTCTGATCCAGATCGGTGAAGAGTGCGCGGTCGCGGTAGATGAGCCGGCGGCGTAAGGGCGGCGTGGCAGGAATCGGCTCGGCCCGTTTGGTGAGCGGGGCGACTCGTTCGCGATAGGTCTCGGCGTGGGCCTGCCAGGAGTAGCGGTCGCGCACTGCGGTAAGACCGTTGCCGATCAGCTCGCGGCGAAAGTCCTCGTCGCTCAGGATGCGAATCAGGGCGTCGGCCATGGCCCGGCGATCCAAGGGGTCGACCAAGAGACCGTTCTTGCAGTTGCCGATGATGTCGACCGGACCGCCGTTCTCGGTGGCGACCAGCGGCAGTCCGCTCGCGGCCGCTTCCAAAAGCGTCAGGCCGAAGGGCTCGGTCAGGGCCGGATTGATGAAGACGCCGCCGGAACGGGAGACGAGCCGATAGATCTCGGGCACCTCCTCGGAGCGATGATGTTTGGGGGCCGCGACCTTGCCGTAGAGGTCGTAGGCGTCGATGGTCAGCAAGACGTCGGTCAGAACGGTCCGCGCCCCCTCGTCGAGGTCGCGAATATCATCGCGATTACCGGCGATGACCAGTAGGTTGGCGAGCGCCTGAAGCTCGGGCGATTCGCCGTAGGCTTCCAGTAGCGCGACGATGTTTTTGCGGTGATCCGCGCGGGAAAGCGCCAAGATCAAAGGCTTGTCTGGCGCGTCCAGGAAGCGGTCCACGTCCGCAGCGAAACCGATCGGTGGATCCTCGTCGGCGGGTGGATGAAACTGAACGAGATCGGTGCCCGGCGGGATGACGACCATCCGCTCGGGTTGGTAGTAATCGTAGAGGGCGTATTGCTCTTCGATCTCGTTGTAGGTGCTGGTGATGACGAGATCCGCCGTGCCCAGGACACCCTCCTCGGCCTCGATACGACGCACCATGTTGTAGCGTGCATCGATCTGCTCGCCGTCGAGCCCGGCGGCGAGGAGCCGCTGGCGTTTGTCGCGCCCCAATGAATGGCCGGTGTGGACCAAGGGGATACCGGCCAGGTTGGAGAGGCGCACCCCGACGTAACCGGCGTCCGCGTAATGACTGTGGATGATCCCCGGCCACCGACCTTCGTCATGCAGGAACGCGGTAAGGTTGTCGACGAAGACGTCGAGATGATCCCAAAGCTGCTCTTTCGGGATGTAGCCCTCGGGCCCGGCATCGATCCTGACGATGCGAGCCTTCTCGCTCAGCATCTCGATGGGCTCGGCATAATCCGGGCTGACGGCCGGATCGACCACGCGGCGGGTGACCAGGTCGACACGGGAGACATCCTCGCGTTCGGCCAGCGCACGGGCGAGATCGACCACGTATTTGGTTTGGCCGCCGGTGTCGGCGTCGCGACCGAGCTCAAGGTCGTGTCCGCGAATCAGGCCATGGATACTGAGCAACAAAACGTACATGCGTACCACCCGTTGGAAGCGATCTAGCCGAACGCGGCTACCGCTCGATGTGGAGAATTCCGAGCCTGGTCTCGGGCGGAAAGTCTCGGATCCAGGTGTCGAGGATCGCCAGCTGCGTGGGCAGCCTGTCGATGGCCGCGGATGCGTCGGAATAGCCGGCATAAAGGCTGTGAATCAGGACGAACCAAGGTCGGCCCTGGTAGCTCTCTTCGCGGAAATAGACGCGGGTCGGAAGCTCTTCGCGGCGCGCGAAATCAAGCAGCTCGTCGAGCGAATAAAAGCCGATCAGTTGCAGTGCGATCGGTGTATTCCCGACGATCAAGGGCTCGTCGAGGATGCGGGCCGATACCGACTGCGTCGGTTCGGTATCCGTCTCCAGGGCCCGAGCGGCTGGCGCGATACTCCGCGGTGTGCCGTCCTCGCCGGGTGGCGGCGGGTCGCGGGTCGTCGACACGCTCGGCGTGGGGGGGGCGGACGCCGGGTCGGGTTCGGGGGCGGCGTCGGAAGAGGGCTCGGGGGTTGCCTCGACCGCCGGTTCTGCGTCTTGACCGGCGGGGTCTGCCGGTATCTCGGTCAGGGCTGGGGCGGTCTCGTCCCGGATCGCGTTCCCAGACGGGGATGCCTCGGCTGCGGGTAACGCGTGCGTAATCGGCGCCGACTCGTCTTCGGCCGGCGTGCCCTGGATCTCCCCGGCGGTGATCGCGATGGCGTCGCTCGGTTCGCTCGGTTGGGTCCCATCCGTCGGCTCGGGGGCGAACCCCGCCTGCCCTTGATCGGTGGATGCGGTCTCCCCGCTCGGAGGCCGCGGGTCAAGGGTCTCGGCGCCCCGGGGCAAGGACTCCGACATGGCCGCAACGGAGGCGCGCAGCTCAGCCAGGCTCTCCTGCAGGGCCGCATCCTGGCTCGCGACGGCGGCGAGCTGCTCGTAATCGACACGCAGCCGGGATACATCCTCGAGCAGCGTGCGCCGCGCCGAATCCAGCTGGCCGTAGGCGAAGAACAAGGCCCCACCGAGCAGGGCGGCGACCAGCAGGAGTGCTCCGACAAAGACCGACGCCTGATGCTTGAATCTGGCGTCGATCTCTTCGTGATGTGTCTGCCAGGCGCGCTGCAGGCGATTGGTTGTCAGCCGTCGGTCGTCGTCGACATCGGCGATTCGCGTCACAAGCGCGCTCTCTGCCGCTTGAAACTCAAGCCGATGGCGCGCCAACGCGTCGGACAGCGAGACGATCTGATCGGCCAATGCGGCCGTGTCTGGCGTGTTCTCCATGGAAGCCGCGTCCTTCAGTTAAACCGATGCTCAAGTCAACCCGCCGCCTCGAAATCCGCCGTCGGGACTCGGACGCGGCGGCGTCTTGCGCAGGATCGGCAATGCACCGAAATATTCGTGTGAGGCCGGTATATCATACCAGTCATGATCGATTTCGTCGGGCCAAGACCATCATGAGTGAATCGAAACAGGCTGAACCGCAGAAGATCAGGGTGCTTTTCGTGTGCATGGGCAATATCTGTCGCTCTCCCACCGCACACGGCGTCTTTCGACGGCTGGTCATCGAGCGGGGCTTGTCGCACCGCGTCGAGGTCGATTCCGCCGGTACCCATTCCTATCACGTCGGCGAGCCGCCGGATCGGCGCGCACGTGCGACAGCACTCGAGCGCGGGATCGATATCGGCGATCTGCGCGCCCGTCTCGCCGAACGCGCGGATTTCGAGTCTTTCGACTACGTGCTGGCGATGGATCGGGACAACCATCGCATCCTGTCGAGCCTTTGCCCCGCGGGGATGGAGTACAAGCTGCGGCTCTTTATGGAGTTTGCGCCCGATCTCGGGGTCCGGGACGTTCCGGATCCCTACTATGGGGGTGCGCGCGGTTTCGATCAGGTCTTCGATCTGGTCGAGGCGGCGTCTCAAGGGCTCTTGGAGGACCTGCTGCAGCGGCATCTCCGATAAACCGCGCCACTGGAGGACGGGTCTATACCGAGCAGAGGAAGTGCCGCTGCGTCGGCGCGGTTCAGCCCGCACCGACCTCCGAGTACCCGGCATGAGACCGAAAGCGGCGCAGGTCCCGACGCAAGTCCTCGGCGAGGCGCAGGTCGAGGTCGTGGGGATGGATCCCGATGCGGATCCACCCCTCGCGGGCCGCACGCCGACGATTGAGCCGGTTCCAGGCCCGGATGGCGACCGCTCGTACGGCGGTGTCGGCCTCGTAGCCGGTGAGGGGGACCGGATGCATCCGTCCGGTTTGGGTCGATAGAATCCCGCTGAATAATTCATAGCGTGTGAACGGCAGACTTGCGAGGGTCGAGCGCGGGATGGGGCCCATTGCCCAGGCCGGCGGGCAATAGAGCGCCGGGGCACCGAGGCCCTGCTCGACGAACCAGGCATGGCAGCGCGCGATCAGGTGTTGGATGCCGACCCGGTCGAGCGCAAGGTGCTCGGCGACGTTGCGCGAGATCAGACGCGAGTGGACGCGGTGCGCCCAACCGGTGATGCGCTCGACATGGTGGATCCAGCCGTGGCCGGCAAGCTCGCAGCCCCTCGACTGGAATCGGCGCAGCTTCTCGATCTCCTCGCTGTTCCAGCCGGTGCCGGGAACCACCAGCAGAGTGACGGGTGCGATCCCTCCATCGTCGAGCAGAGACAAGATGCGCTCGACCTGCGGCAGGGTATCGGGCATGACGTCGTGCACCGAAACCAGGGCACGGATGTCGCCGGCGTTCGCGCCGGTTGTGGGCTCAGCGCTTGACATCGACCGAATCGGCATAGTCGCCCGACAAGACCGCGAGCCAATGTTGCAGGTTGCGGTGGTTGATGTCCCGAGCGCCTTCGCGTCCCAGGCGGGCCTTGCGTTCGCGGATTGCCGGGTCGAGGTCGCGCAGGCGCACCAAGGCGTCGGCGAGGTGTTCGCCCTCGTGGATCCGGAAGATGCCCCGGCTCAGGAGATCCCAGCTCAGGATGCCGCAGGCCGAGGAGACCAACACCGGGCGTGCCCGCGCCATCGCCTCGAGCGCAATGGTGCCGAACGACTCGACCGTCGAGGGGAGGATCAAGGCGTCCATTTCGTCGATCAGGGCCATGATCCGACTGCGCCGCACCCAGCCGGAATGTCGAAGGTTGGGCAACCCTCGGCACTGCTCCTCGACCCACGCGCGCAGGGGACCGTCGCCGACGATCAGGAACTCGATGTCCGGGAGTCGACGCGCTGCGGCGACGATGGCGTCCAAATTCTTTTCCGGCGCGAGACGCCCGGCGAAAAGAACGCGAGCGAGCTGCCGTCGTGCCGGAACGGGCGGCAGATCGAGAAAGCGCCGCGGGATCGGGGTTGCCATGAGGCTCACACGGCGCGCACCGATCGACCGCGCAATCGCCATCATCTCCGCCGAGTTTGCCAAGACCAGATCGCTCTTGCCGAAGAGCAGTCGATGACAGGCACCTAGGTACCCGTTGGCGATGCGGGCGCCGATACCCCAGTTCTGAAAAAGCGTCGTCAGGGCCTCGAAATGGGTGTGAAATCCGACCACCAACGCAGCCCCGCTGCGCTCGGCCAGATGCATCCCGAGCATGCCGAACGGGCCGGGGGTCGGGACGATGACGACATTCGGGCGGAGGCGAGCGAGGCGCCTGCTCACGAACCACGGCGAGGGCAGGACGATCTTCTGGGTGGGGTCGCCGGGCAGCGGGAGCGTCAGGCCCCCGTACCAGGACCCCGCGCGACAACGCGGTGCGACCAAATCGACGCGAACACCGGCGGCCCTGAGATGGTCGGCGAGGTCGCGGTAATAGGCGCCGACGCCGTTGCGCTCGGGTGCGGCGTCGGACACGATGGCAACGCGCAGCTCGGCGGTGCGCGGTTGCGCGAGCGGTCCGATACTAGTCTCCGCAGTGGATCGGTTCAGCATGGCGCACGGGTGTCCTGGTTGAGGATGAGCCCATGGGATCGTCGCCGGACGTTGCGCCCGTTTGCATCGGCGAAGCATCCGCCGCAGTCCGTGCCGAGCGGGCGGCAAGACGCGCGAAGACGGGTCCCAGATCGCGATCGATGTCTCCCCGAGACAGTCCGAACTGCTCCAGACGATAGGCGTGGGCGCTTCGGTAGGTTCCGGACTCGCTCGCGTGTCGTGCGATCGCATCGCGGAACTGCTCGCTCGCCGATAGTCCGAGCTGCGCGTAGACGACCCGCATCAGCCGCGCCGGATCCGACTGCAACGCGCGCATGGTAACCCATACGCAGCGCTCTTCGGGTCGTTCTCCCAGTGCCCTTTCCAGATTCTTGTAATAGAAGCCGAGTTGATCGGTCAAGCGCTCGCGGAAATCGGGGACCGCCGACAGGACATCGAAGAATTCGATTCCGGCCGCGAGCGAGCTCAGCTGCGACGGGAGCGTGGCGTGCGGCTCGCGCAGACAGACGATGAAGCGGGCATCCGGGAAGCGTGCCGCCAGGCTTCCCGCCAGCGGGGCGAAGGCGGCGTTCTTCGACAAGAGCCGCTTCTCGGTGCCGTGGACGTAGAGATGTCGCTGCAGGCATCGATGATAGAAGTCCATGAGCCGTGCGCGCCGCGCCTCCGGCATGTCTTGATCGAACAGGCCCATGCGCCACAACAGATCCGAGTGCGGAAAGGGAATAATCAGGATGAAGCACGCCAGCACCGGCATGAGCGCGAAGTAGTCTTCCTCCGGGTCGCTCAAGCGCATGGCGTGGACCGCGTCAAGGCCCTTGAAGGCGTGGCGTTCGATCCAGTCGAGCATCCGCCCGAGTGGGCGGCCGATGCGCGCATCGATCCGTCCGAGACCGAACCAGAAGCGGCGTTGGGTCACTGAAGGGGCGAAGAGACATTCCCAGGTCGAGAAGGTCGTCAACGCGGTGTCGTGGGCGATGAGACGATGGAGGTAGGTGGTCCCGCTGCGCGGGACCCCGAGCACGAACAACGGCTCGCGAATTACGACACGCCGATAGCCGCGGAAGAGGATGTCGTCGAGCAGAAAGCCGATCCAATGGATCCCCTGGACTAGGACGAAGAGCGGGATGAAGCCGGTCATCACCAGCATGCGCTTGGCGCTCGGTCGGGGATGGCCCGGACGCGGGATGAACGTCCGATAGGTCAGGCGAAGCAGGTTGGCGAGGCTCTCGAAGAACAAAGTGAGCATGGCGATACCGATGAGCCGAATCCTGCAGTTTCGGTTTCGGCCGGTTGATTCGCGTCGGGTATCGACACGAACCAACCGCCGTCGTGCGCTTAGGCGCTGCCTTTGGGCTCGTTCGCGTCGGAGGCCGGGGAGGGCGTTACGGCAGCAGGTGCCGTCGGCGAGGCGACCGGTTCCGAAGCGACCGGTTCCGAAGCGACAGGCTCCGACCTCGGCGCTGGCCGATCGTCGGTGCCCGCCGAGACGCTGTTGGCTTCCGGCCGCGGGCCGGAGGATTGGTGATGACGGGTTTGGTCTTCGGCCGAGCGATCGGTCGGCGTCCGGGCCTGGGTAGGCTCGGCAACCGGCTCGGGGCGGGGCATCATGGCAGGTGGCTCGTCCCTGCGGTGCTCCTGCTCGATCGGTCCGGTCCGCTCGCTCGCCGGGGCATCATGGGTGCTCGGCGTCGTCGGCTCGCCCGCCGGGGCATCCGGCTTGATCGATGCGGTCGACTCGCCCGCCGGGGCCTCGTGCCTCGGCGGTGCCTTCGGCTCGATCCGTACCGATGCCTCGGGGCTCGCGCCGCCCGATTGAGGCTCCGCACTCGGGCCGACGCCCTGCAAGGCGCCGTCGCCGTCGCGGCCGTGGTGGTGCTCGCGGGGCTGCATGACCGGCTCACGCGACGCCTCGTGTGCGGCGGAATGGCCCGGCGCCCTGTCGGGCGCTTGGGTCGAGTCGGGATCCGAAGCTACTGCGGTGCTTCCCGAGTCCTCTCCCGCCCCGTCCTTGGCCTCTGCGCCGGCTGAAGAGCGTCGGCGGTTGCGGCCGCCGCGACGTCGACGCGAGGACCTCGGCCGATCGCCGGCCGGAGCGGTGTTGCCGTCTTGGTCGTGGTCGGCTCCGACATCGGCGGTTTCATTCGATGCGGTTTCCGCCCTCTGGGTGTGATCCGCGGAGCGCTCATCCTCGGTTCGTTCTGCCGGGCGTCGGCGTTCGTTCGATTCGGTCGAGGCTGTCTGCGCTTCGCCGGTTTCGGCGGCGCGCACATCCATGGCCGGGCGAGACGCGGATTCGACTCCGGGGGCGTCTCCGACGGGTGCGATCATCAACGGATGGTCCTCCGGTCGGCTTCCGCGCGACGGGGTGGCTGCTCGCTCATCGGTCCTCGGTGCAGCCTCCTCGCCGCGGCGCTCGGTCTGTTGTCGACCTTCGCTGCGCTCGCCGGATCCCTCGTCGCCGCGGGAGTCCTGATCGCGCGATGCGTCTCCGCTCACGCGGGCGCCCTCGCTCGATCCGGAGCCGCGCCGCCCGCGTCCGCGCGAGCCGCCGCGGCGCGAGCGCGTCTCGCCGGTGCGGCGGGTCTGCGCTTGCTCCTCGGTCTCGGATCGCGCGCCTGCTGCCGAGGCATCCTCGCTGGACTGAGCGCCTTCGGGCCGGACGCGATTCGGCTCCGAGCGCGGCTGTTGATCCTGCGTCGCTCGGCCGGGTCGCACCTGATCCTGGCGGTTGCGTTCGCCCGATGATTCCTCGCGGCGACCCTGCGACGGTCTGCCTTGGCTACGACGCTCGCCGGAATGGGCGCTGGGTCGCGGCGTCTGCGTGCGAGGTGCCGTGTCCTCTGCGATTGGCTCGCCAGCGGAGGGCTTGCGGCTTGCCGGGACTGCAGCTTCGGGCTGGCGCGGCGCGAAAAGCCCGGTCCAGATGCGTTTGAGCAGGCTTTCGGGCTCGCCGCGTTCGGCCTCGTGCTGAACCGGCGTTTCGGGTTGCGGTGTGGGTGTCCAGCGCTGCGGGGCCGGTGTCGCGGGCGAAACCTGTTTGACTGCCGGCTCCTCGGCCTGCACGGGCTGACCGAGTTTGGCGTACAAAGGCGCCGCCTTGGCCTCCGGCAGTGCGGTCAGCTCGTAGCTCGACTGATCCGGGACGAGCTTGCCCGCGTCCTGGGCGCGGACGCGCTCGATCTGATACTCCGGCGTTTCGAGTGCCTCGTTGGGCAGCAAGAGGACTTCGACGCCTTGGCGCTGCTCGATCTCGAGGATGCCGCGGCGCTTCTCGTTGAGCAGGAAGGTCGCGACGCTGACCGGCAGCTGCGCAACGATGCGGTGGGTGTTCTCCTTCATCGCCTCTTCTTCGACGATGCGCAGGATCGAGAGCGCAAGTGATTCGACCCCGCGAATGGTCCCCTGGCCCTTGCAGCGCGGGCAAACCTGCTGGCTCGATTCACCCAGCGAGGGTCGCAGGCGCTGGCGCGACATCTCCAGCAGACCGAAGCGCGAAATGCGTGCAACCTGCACCCGGGCACGGTCGTGCTTGAGTGCGTCGCGCAGCCGATTCTCGACCTCGCGCTGGTTTTTCGGAGGCGTCATGTCGATGAAGTCGATGACGAAAAGTCCGCCGAGGTCACGGAGGCGCAGTTGGCGCGCGATCTCGTCGGCTGCCTCCAGGTTGGTGTTGAGCGCAGTCTCCTCGATATCGGCGCCCTTGGTGGCGCGCGCAGAGTTGATGTCGATGGAGGTCAATGCCTCGGTGTGGTCGATCACGATCGAGCCGCCGGATGGCAGGCGAACCTCGCGCTGGAAGGCCGATTCGATCTGGCTCTCGATCTGATAGCGGGTGAAGAGCGGGACCTCGTCCTGGTAGAGCTTGAGCTTCTTCAGATTGCTCGGCATCACCTGGCGGATGAAGCTCTCGGCACGCTCGAAGACCGCCTTGTTGTCGATCAGGATCTCGCCGATGTCCACGCGCAGATAGTCGCGGATCGAGCGAATGATGACGTCGCTCTCTTGATAGATGAGAAAAGGCGCCTTGCGGTCTTGGGCCGAGGTCTCGATCGCCTTCCAGAGCTGGAGCAGATAGTCCAGATCCCACTGGAGTTCCTCGACGTTCTTGCCGACGCCCGCGGTACGGACGATCAGGCCCATGTCCTCCGGGATCTCGAGCTGGCTCATAGCGTCGCGCAGCTCGCTGCGATCCTGGCCCTCGATGCGTCGCGAGACACCCCCGGCACGCGGGTTGTTGGGCATCAGCACCAAATAACGACCGGCCAGCGAGATGAATGTCGTCAGGGCCGCGCCCTTGTTGCCGCGCTCTTCCTTGTCGATCTGAACGACGACCTCGCGGCCCTCGCGCACCGATTCTTTGATACTGACGCGCGAGCCGGGCTTAACGCTGTCGGGCTCGAAGTAAGCCCGCGCGATCTCTTTGAGGGGGAGGAAGCCGTGCCGATCGGCACCGTAGTCCACGAAGGCGGCCTCGAGGCTGGGCTCGACGCGGGTGATGATGCCTTTGTAGATGTTGGCCTTTTTTTGCTCTCGGCCGGGTGACTCGATATCGAGGTTGTAAAGCTGTTGACCGTCGACGGTCGCAACACGCAACTCTTCGGGCTGAGTTGCGTTGATCAGCATGCGTTTCATAGGGTTATTTTCCGCACCACGACGCGTCTCCCGTTTCGGGGACTGCTCGCCGTGCGCCCCTGCAAACCTGCGGGCGGCTCGGCGTGGCACCGTCGCGCCGACGAATCGGCCCGACGGCGTCGGCAGTGTCCGTTCAGGCGGGCTCTTGGGCCGACCCGGACGGGCACGCGCGTGATCAGTAGTGTTGTGTCGTCGACGAGCGCCCATTCGGGCGCTCGCACCTGATCGGCCCGCCCGGGTGGAGGGGCCGATCTCGGGAGCGGCGAGCTTGGCGCCGGCTGCGCTGGTCTGTCGGCGTGCAGGGCGCGCGGCGCTCACAGGGTGTAGAATGCGCGGTCACTCGCATAGAACGAGTCCGCGACACCACTCGAGATCCCGCACATCGGCCTGCTCGGACATCGGATGCCGGCATGAGGGTCGGGACCTTCCGAGCGGATGTGGCTCCGCTCGCTCCGGTATCGTGACCGACCCTTGGCTGCGCTCGCCGCTCCGGGAAAAATCGCGTTTCCGCTGGCCAGCGCAAGCGCCCAAGTGTATCAGTAAACCTTATTTAGCATCAATTGAGCCACCCAGGCAGGCGCCATCATTCGTGAATCGACCTCATCCCCGTGCCGATCGCCGCCCGAGCAAGCATGCCGCCGCCCGGAGGGACGACCCCGGCATGACCGGCCGCAAGCCGGCTGGCTCCAAGAATGCCGGACCCGGTCGCACGCAGCTCAAGCGCTCCGGCCCGACGCCCGCGGTTGCCGAGCGTGCGCGACCCGAGCCGGAGCTGCGGGATGATTCGGCCGTACGCGTGCTCTGCGTCGATGCCGAGTCGGACGGGCAGCGCATCGACAACTTTCTCCTGCGCCATCTCAAGGGCGTGCCGCGCAGCCACCTCTATCGGGTGATGCGCCGTGGCGAGGTCCGCGTCAACAAGGGTCGGGTCAAGGCCAGTCATCGGCTGCGCACGGGCGATCTGGTGCGCATTCCGCCGGTGCGCACGGCTCTCCCGGAGACGCCGGTCCGAGTGCCTGCATCGCGTCTCGCCCCGCTTGCCGAGGCCGTTCTCTACGAGGACGAGCGGCTGCTGGTGATCGACAAGCCCGCCGGGCTCGCCGTCCATGGCGGGAGCGGCCTCAGCTACGGTCTGATCGAGTCCCTGCGCGAGCTGCGACCCGGACGCGAGCTGGAACTGGTCCACCGCCTGGATCGCGACACATCCGGCTGCATCCTCATCAGCAAGCGACGCAGTGCGCTGCGCGAGCTCCACGAGCTGATCCGCGAAGGCGGGATGGACAAGCGCTATCTGGCATTGATTGTCGGGGAGCTGGAGCGCCCGAAGGTCGGCGTGGACGCGCCGCTGAAGAAAAACGTGCTGCAAGGCGGCGAGCGGATGGTCCAGGTCGATCCCGATCACGGGAAACCGGCGCGCACCGTGTTTCGACGGCTGGGGCGCTTCCGCTCGGACTCGGGCGTCCTCACCCTGGTCGAGGCCGAGCTGATCACCGGACGAACCCATCAGATCCGCGTCCACGCCGCTCATCTTGGAACCCCCTTGGCGGGCGACCCCAAATACGGCGACGAGACGGCGAATCGCACCCTCAAGGCCCTGGGCTTGTCACGCTTGTTTTTGCACGCCTCCGCCTTGAGCTTCCAACTCGCAGGCGCCGAACGACCGCACCGGGTCGAGGCGCCCTTACCCGATGATCTCGAACGTTTTCTGTCTGTCTTGGAGCCCGCCGCGTGACCTTCGACTTGATCGTGTTCGACTGGGATGGGACCCTGATGGATTCCGAAGCACGCATCGTCAATTGTCTCCAGGCGGCTTTCGGCGATCTCGGTCTGTCGCCGCCGGCCCGCGAGGCCGCGCGTGACGTGATCGGCCTGGGTCTGGACGAAGCCCTCCTGCGGCTGCACCCGCAAGCCGATCCCCGGACCCTCCGGAGCTTGGTTACCGGCTACCGTCGCTATTTTCTCGAGATCGACCCGACGCCCTCGGTGCTCTTCGCCGGCGCTCGCGAGACCTTGAGTCAGCTGGCGAACGAAGGTTATCGCTTGGCTGTCGCCACCGGGAAGGGGCGTGTCGGACTCGACAAGGCGCTCATCGAAACGGGTCTCGAGGGGCTCTTTCACGCGACCCGTTGCGCCGACGAAACCTTCTCCAAGCCGAACCCGCAGATGCTGCTCGAGCTGATGGACGAGCTCGGTGCCGATGCCTCCGCGACGCTGATGATCGGCGACACCGAGTACGACATGCAGATGGCCGTGAATGCCCGCACCAAGGCACTCGCAGTCTCCTACGGTGTCCACCCGGTCGAGCGACTTTTGCCGCACGCCCCGCTCGACTGCATCCACGACATTGCAGCGCTGCCCGCTTGGCTGACCGGCTACGGCATGCGCTGATCCGAGAGCGAACGCCTGAACCGCGTCTAGACCGCGCAGACTCCAGCGCTCGTGAAGTCTGCCGATGCCGATCCCATCCATAAATATTGCATACCGCGCCGGGCGCGGTTTAATCCTGGGAGTGACCCATGAATTGGAAGTTTTGGACCAAGCGCCGCGACGAGATGCCGTCGCCCGAGGCGCCCGAGTGGGAGCGCGCGCTCATCAACAAACTCGCGCTGGAGCATCTGCGCGAGCAGCGGCGCGGCCGCCGCTGGGGCATCTTCTTCAAAGCCCTGATCCTGGTCTATCTGATCGCACTGGTGGTCGCCGCCTACTCGCAGGATCTGCTCGAACGTATCTCTCCGAGCGAGGAGCACACCGCCGTGATCGACATCAAGGGTGTGATCGCGCCCGAGGCCGACGCGAGCGCCGACCGGATCATCACGGCTCTGCGTGAAGCGTTCGAGGCCGACCGGGTCAAGGGCATCATCCTGCGCATCAACAGCCCCGGCGGCAGCCCGGTCCAGGCCGGCTACATCAATGACGAGATCAAGCGGCTGAAGGCCAAGTACAAGGACGACAACGACAAGGAGATGCCCGTTTACGCCGTGGCGACGGATATCTGCGCCTCGGGCGGCTATTACATTGCCGTTGCCGCGGATTCGATCTACGCCGACAAGGCCAGTCTCGTCGGCTCCATCGGCGTGCGCATCGGCAGCTTTGGTCTGAACGAGGCGATCCAGGAGCTCGGGATCGAGCGGCGCCTGCTGACCGCCGGGGAGAACAAGGGGATCCTCGACCCCTTCTCGCCACTTCCGGAGGATCAACGGGCCTTTATCCAGACGGTTCTCGACAACCTGCATGACCAGTTCATCGCCGAGGTCCAAACCGGCCGCGGCGAGCGCCTGAAAGGCGGCGAGGAGGTCTTCAGCGGACTCTTCTGGAGCGGCCAGGAAGCGGTCGCGTTGGGTTTGGTCGACGCCCTCGGCAGCTCCAGCTCGGTCGCACGCGATGTGATCGGTGCCGAGAAACTGGTCGACTACACCAAAAAGCGCGATCTTTTCGAGAGCCTCTCGCGACGGGTCGGTGCGAGCTTTGCGGCCGGTTTGGTCGAGGCGCTCGGCGGGGGAGCCCCTCGCATCAGCTATTGAGGTTGATCTCGCGGGTTTGCGGGTTGTTCACGTAACGTGCTCGGTTTATTCTCGGTGCCGATGACCTCGGGCCGATTGCGCCACCTCGGCGTAAGCGTTCGAGGTCTCCGCCCACCCTGGACGAGACCGACGACCATGAATCACACGATCGCCGATGCCGGATCCGCGCCCGCCATCCAGCTCCTGACCCGCAACGCCGAGTTGACGACGCCGCTTCGTGCGCTCCTGCTCGCGCAGGGGTTCATGCTCGAAACTTTCGAAACCTCTGATCGGCTGCTTGGCGCAGACCCGAGCTCGCCGGCGCTCTTGCTCGTCGATCTCGATGCACTCTCGGATGCGGACACGCTCGGCGCACTCGGCACGCAGGCGCAGCAGTGCGATGGGCAGGCGATCCCGCTGGTCTGCCTGGGGTCCGGGAGCGACATCCGCTCCCGACTCGCCGCGATGCGCGCCGGCGCCAAGGCCTATCTGCAGATGCCGATGGAGCTCGAAGAGCTGACCGATCGGCTTCTGGATCTTGCAGGCACTCAGGCGGCTTCCCCCGATCGTGTGCTCGTTGTCGACGACCAGCCGGTGGCCGCGCTCTTCGCCGCCCGGGTGCTCGAATCGGCCGGCATGCTCGCCGAGCGGGTGGGCGATGCGCTCGCGGTGCTCGACGCACTGGATGCGTTCGTTCCGGATCTCGTGCTCATGGATCTGCACATGCCCGGAGCAAGCGGCATCGAGCTGACCCGCATCATCCGCGAGCAAGACCGCTTCGCCGATCTGCCGATCGTCTTTCTCTCCGCCGAATTGGACGCCGAGCAACAGATGGCGGCATTGCGCGTCGGCGGCGATGACTTCCTCGCCAAGCCGGTCGCTCCGGATCATCTCGTCGCCTGCGTCAAGCAGCGATTGACGCGCGCACGCGAGCGCGCGCGGCGTCAAGACGGTCCGGATGCGGTCGATCCGATGACGGGTCTCGCAAGTCTCGGGCGCCTCTTGGGTCGGCTCGGGCAGTTGATCGGTCGGGGCGGGACCGAGGCCCGCCGCCGTGCGCTGGTCGTGTTGGACCTCCACGGCGACGAGGGCGCGCTGATGCGTCTTGCCGTTGCGGTTGCCGAGTCGTGCGGCGCTTCCGATCTGGCGGCGCGCGTCGGCGAGCGCAGCTTGGCGGTTCTCATGCGACGCGAGGATGCCGCAAGCCTCGCGCGCGCCTGCGATCACCTCGCCGAGGAGCTGTCTCGGGCCGGCTTTGCGCCGGCGCCCGGTCTCGCCGTCGGAATCGGGTGGTGCACCTTGGCGAACAGCGGCGGGGACGCCGTCACCTTGATGTCGCGGGCAGGCAAGGCGGCGCGCTCGGCCCGAAAAGCCGGCGATGGTCTAACCATCGGGTATGGTTGCGACCCCGTGCCTGCCCGCACGTCGGACCAAGACGCCGTGTCGACAGCCATCCTAAGCGAGCGGCTGCAACTGCTCTTCGAGCCCATGGTCTCTCTGACCCCGGCACCGAGTGCGCGCTACGAGGTGTCGCCGCGCTTGGCCACCCCGGACGGCGAGCTACTGCCGCCGGTTGCCTTCATGCCGATCGCACAGCGCTCCGGATTGGCCGAGCGACTGGACGCTTGGCTCTTGGCCACGGGTCTGGACGCCATTGTGGCCTGCCGAGACGCCGGCCAGCCGGCACAGCTTTTCCTCTACCAATCCCTCGTAGGCGCGGGCCGCGATGATTGGGTCGGCCAGGTTCGCGACGAGATCAACCGGCGCGATCTTTTTCGCTTGCGACCTGTTATCCAGTTTCAGGTCGAAGAAGCGGCGGCCGACCCGGATCTCGCAGCCGATCGCGTCTCTCGCTTGGCGCGGCTCGGTATCCCGGTCTGTCTGAACGGTGTCGATGCCGGCGACGCCTCGGAGCGGGTGCTCGCGAGCGTTCCGGCCACCTTCGCACGCCTTGCCCGCGCCATCGGGCAGTCGCTCGACCCCGAGCCGCTGGCCGAGCTGGTTCAGCGCCTGCGTGAACGTCGTCTTGCCGTGATCGCCGGTGGAGTCGATGCCCCCGAGACCATCGCGCGCCTGTGCCGCGCCGGTGTCGATCTTCTCCAAGGCCCCTTCGTTCAGCCTCCGAGCGCTGTCATGGACTACGATTTCAGCGGGGTGGATGAGAGGTGAACGCGTCGCCCGTCGAATCGGCCGTTCGAGATCGCTTATCGCGACCTCCCGTGCTAACGTTTCGAGAAACTGGCTAGGCTAGCTAGATGCGAGCGGTGTTCGTATGCACGGTGAATGGCAACTGCAGCAGGCCAAGAACGGCTTGAGTCAGCTCATCAGGTTGGCTCGAAGCGATGGACCTCAGTTTGTGACCTTGCATGGCAAACCGACGGCTGTCGTCCTCTCTGTCGAGGATTACGCGCGCCTCACCAAGAGGCAGGAGGGAGCGTTGTCGGCTGCATTACTGGATCCCGAGATCGCCGGCGAGGACATCGACTTCGGCCGCGATCGCGATACGGGGCGAGAATTCGCGTTGTGAGTTGGCTTCTCGATACCTGCGTGCTCTGCGAGTACGTCAAGAAGGTACCCGTTTCCCGCGTGATCCAATGGCTCGACGAGCAGGACGAAGACAGCCTCTTCATCAGTGTCGTCAGCATCGGCGAGATCGAGAAAGGCATCCTCAAACTCGCTGTTGCCGACGTCGCCCGTAGCCGAAGGCTTGCGGTCTGGTTGGGTAAGCTGGAGCAGCGGTTTGCCGGTCGCATCTTGAACCTCGACGCAGGCGCGCTGCATGTATGGGCGCAGTTGGCGTCGGGCGCAGAGTTGGCCGGAAAGACAGTTCCAGTGATGGAAGGTCTCATTATGGCGACGGCTCAGTGCCGGGGCTTGACCATCGTGACGCACAACACCGGTAATTTCCGGCTTTATCCGCAGATCTTCGATCCCTGGATGCTCTGACATGCGACTGACATCCGATCAGGTACTCACCATTCTAGGCACGGCATCCGGTCTCTCGGGGAAGGCCGCCGTGGTCTATCTCTTCGGCTCGCGGCTCGACGACCGGGCCAGAGGCGGCGACGTCGACCTGCTGATCGAGACTCCGCGAGGCCTGACGCTTCTGGATCGCGCCCGGCTGAAGATGGAGCTGGAAGACGGGCTGGGGCTGCCGGTC
>NZ_JAABRP010000009.1 GCF_011390875.1 Thiocapsa sp. | reverse complement strand
GCAGCCCTCCGCGGACGTCCCGGTGCTGCGCATCCGGGATCTGCACAAGTTCTATCGCGAGGGCGAGGGAACAACCGAGCACCGCGTCCTGGAAGGGATCAACTTCGATGTGGATCGCGGCGAGTGTGTTGCGCTGTTGGGGCGAAGCGGCTCGGGAAAGTCGACCCTGCTCAACCTGCTCGCCGGGATCGACCGGCCGGATCAAGGACGCGTCGAGGTCATGGGGCATCGCCTCTCGACGCTCGGCGAGCCCGGCCTGACGCTCCTGCGACGGCGCCAGGTCGGCTTCATCTATCAGTTCTTCAATCTGATCCCGACCCTGACGGTCGCCGAGAATCTCGCCCTGCCGCTCGAGCTGAACGGCACCTCGCTCGCCCGCGGGATGCCGCGGATCATCGAGCTGTTGGAGCGCCTCGGACTCGGCGCTCGCGCCCGGGCCTTCCCGGATCAGCTCTCGGGCGGCGAGCAGCAGCGCGTCGCCATCGGCCGTGCGCTGATCCACTCCCCTGCCCTGGTCCTGGCCGACGAGCCGACCGGCAACCTGGATGTGGAGACGGGCGAGCAGATCCTCGCGCTCCTCGCCGAGCTGTTTGCGGATCGACAACGGACCCTGATCCTGGTGACGCACAGCCTGGCGGTCTCGCGCATCGCCGACCGGGTGCTCACGCTCGATAAGGGCCAGCTGGTCGACTCGGCTCGGGATCTTGCCTGGTGATCCCCGTCCTCGTTCGCGCCAGCCTGCGCTATCTGGCCCGCCACCGCTGGCAGTCCGGTCTGTCGATCCTCGGCATCGCACTCGGCGTGGCGGTCGTCATCGCCGTGGACATCGCCAACGAGAGCGCGCGGAGGGCCTTCGACCTCTCGATCGAGCGGGTCGCCGGTCGCGCAACCCACCGCATCGAATCGGCCTCCGGCGGCATCGCGGATGCGGTCTATGCCGATCTGCGTCGCCGCGGCGGGCTCGGATCCACCGATGCCACGCCCGTCATCGAGGCCCCGATCCGGATCGGCGAGGCGACCCTCACCCTGATCGGGCTCGATCTCTTGGCCTTCTCCTCGCTGCGAGGCACCGGCCTCTCGGTCGAGGGCACGTCGCTGATCCGCATGCTGACACAGCCCGATACCCTGCTGCTGAGCGCAGCGGACGCACAGCGTCTCGGCGTCGTTCCGGGCGACACCTTGCCGCTTCGGATCGGGTCCCGCGAGATCTCCGCCGAGCTGGTCGGCATCCTCGCCTCGGATCAGACGAGCGGTTTCGAGGGTCTGGCGATCGCGGACATCGCAACCGCACAAGAGATCACCGAGCGCATCGGCAGGCTCGATCGGATCGATCTGGTGCTCACACCCGAGGACGCGTCTGTTCTGGCCGAAGGGCTCCCGCCCGGTCTGCGGCTGGTCGCCTCCGAGCAACGCAGCGAGACCCTGCGTCAGATGACACGGGCCTTCCATACCAACCTGACCGCCATGAGCCTGCTCGCGATGCTGGTCGGCGGATTCATCATCTACAACACCATGACCTTCGCGGTGCTGCAGCGACGCAGCCTGCTCGGCTCGTTGCGGACACTCGGCTGCACGCGTGCGCAACTCTTTGCCTTGGTCCTGTCCGAGGCGTTGCTCTTCGCGTTGGCCGGCGCACTGCTCGGGCTGGCATTGGGCATTCTGACCGGCTGGGGGTTGGTGCAACTGGTCACGCGCACCATCAACGACATCTATTTCACGCTGACCGTACGCGAGCTCTTCGTCACGCCGCTCTCGGTCGTGAAGGGCATGGCCGCCGGACTCCTGATCACCCTAGTCGCCGCACTCGGCCCGGCCATCGAGGCCGCGCGGGCTCAGCCGCGCGACGTGCTGCGTGCCAACAGCCTGGAGCGTCGCGGGCAGCGCTGGGTGCTCTGGCTGGGCGCGTTGGGTCTGACCCTGATGCTCATCGGATGGGGTGCAGCCCAGATCCCGAGTCGCTCGCTCGGTCTCGGCTTCCTGGCCATCCTGATCCTGATTCTCGGCTTCAGCCTCTGTGTCCCCGCACTGCTGCGCGCGATTGCCCTCGGCTTGACGCACGTCGTCGGGCCGATCGGCGGGATCCCGGCCGTGCTCGCAGCGCGCGGGGTGGCTGCATCCATCACCCGGACCGGCATCGCCGCAGCGGCCCTGACTGTGGCCATCTCCTCGACCCTCGGGGTCGGCGTCATGATCGACAGCTTTCGCAGCAGTCTGATCGTGTGGCTCGACACAACCCTGCAAAGCGACATTTATGTCTCTGCGCCCTCGGAAACGGGGAATCGCGCGGATGGCGTCCTCCCGACCGGTCTGGCGGAGCGGCTGGCCACCCTTCCGAGCATCGCCGAGATCAGCATGGGACGCAGCGTGCGGGTCGAGACGGACACCGGCTCGGTGCTCCTGCTCGGGCTGACATCCTCGTCGGTCAGCCCGAGCGGCTTCAGCTTCGAAGGCGGAGAAGCGGCGGATCTGTGGACGCGTTTCGAGGCCGGCGAGCTGATCCTCGCCTCGGAGCCCTACGCCTATCACCACGACGTCGGGGTCGGCGACCGGGTTGCCCTCTTCACCGACCGGGGCTGGCAGTCCTTCGAGATCGGCGGCGTCTTTCGCGACTACGGCTCGGATGCGGGGATGCTGGTCATGGCAGGCGCCCGTTACGCCGCGCTCTGGGGCGACGACGCCGTCTCCTCGATCGGCATCATGGTGCGCGACAACGCCGATCGCGCCGAGGTCTTCGAACAGGTTCGTGCCCTGACCGAAACCCTCGATGCCCCGGTCCTCGTCAGCCTGAACGAGCAGATTCGCGAGCAGTCGCTCGACATCTTCGACCGCACCTTCGCCATCACCCATGTCCTGCGTCTGCTGGCGATCGGCGTGGCCTTCATCGGCGTGCTCAGCGCCCTGATGGCGCTCGAGCTGGAGCGGCGCCGCGACTACGCCGTGATGCGCGCGACCGGCATGACCCGACGTGAGCTGACCCTGTTGATCCTGACCCAAACCTCGATCCTCGGCCTCTCGGCCGGCCTGCTGGCGATCCCCCTCGGCCTCGTCATGGCAGACCTTCTCATCGGGGTCGTCAATCTGCGATCCTTCGGCTGGACCATGGAGATGCGGATCCCGCCGCTGACCCTGATCCAGGGTGTCGTGCTCGCTTGGAGCGCCGCCTTGCTGGCGGGCCTCTACCCGGCTTATCGTTCTGCCGACACGGATCCGGCGCAGGCGTTGAGATCGGAATAAGAAGGTTGAAATCCATGCGTCCGTTCTTGCCACGGGGGTTAGAATCCCGTGTATCCTTATCGGCGATGACGAGAAGAACCGCCGGTCTTGAATCAACGACGTCGAATGACCGACGGGGTCTCAGTAACAACCCCGAAGAGACCACACCGGAATCCAAGAGGCGAGCGAGCGACATGGCCGACGACAAAACGATCGTAACCAAGAAAACGGCCCCGAAAGCGGCCGTGGACAGCAAAAACCCAGTCATCAAGAAGACCGTGGCGAAGAAGACTGCCACGAAAGCGGCTGCCGGCCAGAACGCCGGGCTCAAGACCGCGCAGGACAAGGCGGCTCCCGTCAAACCGGCCGCCATCGCGGCGAAACCTGCACCGCCCAAGACCGCGCCTGCAAAAGCAGCCGCGACGAAGAAGACCGCGCCCACCATGGCCAAGACGGCCGCAGCGACGACGAGCGCGAAAAAGGCACCGGCCAAGAAGGCACCCGAAAGGGCCGGAACGAGTGCGCCGCGCCCCGCTCCGACTGCGCTCGAGGGCAAATCCATCAGCCTGAAATCGCTCGCCAACGTCTCTGACGAAGAGCGGTTGCACATGATCCACGAGGCGGCCTACTATCGTGCCGAGAAGCGCCGTTTTGCGCCCGGGCACGAGGTTGAGGACTGGGCCGAAGCCGAGCGCGAGATCGACGACCTGATCGCCAATGCCAAGCGGATTTCGGGGCGCTGATCCTGATCCCCGCGGCGAAGCGGAGCCTGTCTCGCCTCGCTTGACAGGTTCGCTTCGCGACGGCTCGACGAGAATCTAATGCAGTTCCGAATTCGCCCGGGGTAAAGGTACGAGCCCCGACTCGAATACCCGGCATTCCGGGGTTCGCTCTAAGGCGATTTCCGCGAGTCAGCATCCCGACTACCTATCCCCGCATCCCTCACCGGCGTCGTCGACGACAGTAGATCCAGGCGGCGCACTGCCGCCGCGAGGATAAGCGCGCTTACGCCCGCCCTGAACGCCGCCTCCGTCCTCCCGATAAGACCCGCATCAATATCAAAGGCAGCGCCATACCCGACCCGCCGACCGCCGTGACCACGACGGTCGCGACGAAGCGTTGCAACGGGAACACGGCGAGCGCGACCCTCGACAACCGCACGAACACCGCCGAAAAGGTCCCCGCGCTAGTCAGGGACAGGGGCGTGTATTACACTTTCATGTCGAAATCATGACGCTTTTGCGTCCTTGATGCTCCGTCGACCCTGTGGGGAGAGGGATCTTGGCATGACCCGATTACCGATGAACCAACTCCGTCTTCCGTCTCCCCTTCAGAGCGTGCGCCGCCGAGTCCTCGGCTGGATCGGCGCGATGCTCTTCGTCGCGGCCTGGTATCTGGCTGCGCAGGCGGTCATGGATCTCCTCTTCGAGGTCAAACCCGGCCCCGATGCCTTTCGCACCGACCTGATCGCACACCTCGTGATCGGTGCCCTGCTCTACGGCATGTCCAGCAGCATCACGCGCTTCGCACTCGGCACGGCCGCCCTGTTGACCGCCCTGACCCTCGGCAACGCGCTCAAGATGTCGATCTTGGGCGGCCCCCTGATGCCGGACGACTTTGTCGCCGCCAAGAATATGTTTCTGCTGCTTGATGGGTGGCAGCTCGCAGGTGCTGCACTCATGGTCGCCGTCCCGGCGATCTTGCTCTGGTGGATGATCGCCTGGCGTCGGGCTTGGTCTTGGGTGAACCTCGGTGTCGTCGCGCTCGCCGTCGGGCTGCTCGTCGCCTTCCCCGAGCCGACAAGCCTTGCTCTGGACAAGCAGTTCGGCAACTCGGTGTGGAACCAAAGAGGCAACTTCGAGGCCCGAGGTCTTCCGCTGCAGCTCCTGCAGGAAGGCGTGCGTAGCCGCGCCCGGCGCGAGCCCACTCCGACGCACGGCGAGGTGGAAGAGGCGCTCGCGCGGCTCGGCGCCTCCGCTCCAAGCGAGCTGGTCAAGGTGGCGGCGAGCGCCCGCCCCGGCCGAAACCTGCACATGATCGTGCTCGAATCCTTCTGGGATCCGATGTTGCTCGACGCATCCGAGCTCTCCGCGGATCCGCTCGATCCGGCCTTTCGCGAGCTTTGGGCCGCCGCCGGCCATGCCCATGGCCTCGCGCCCGTTTTCGGCGGCTACACCGCGAACACCGAGTTCGAGATCCTCTGCGGCTTCCCCGTCGAGCGCGACAACGTCTTCTTCGAGGGCGGACTGCGCAACGAAGCCCCCTGTCTGCCCCGCCATTTGGCGAGCGCCGGCTACCGGTCGTTCGCATCGCACCCGAATGCGGCGTCCTTCTGGAATCGGGTCAACGCGTATCGTCGCATTGGGTTCGATACCTATTGGTCCGACGGTGATTTCGACCTCGACGACATGAATAAAGGCTTCTTGAGCGACGCATCGCTCTATCGCCAAGTGCTCGACCGCCTCGGCCCGCAGCTGCACGGACCCACGCCCGTCTTCAATTATGTCCTCACCTATTTCGGACATCTTCCCTACCCGCTCAACGCTCAGCGCCCCACGGTTATCAGAGCGGCCGAGGGACACGAGACGGTCGAGGCCTACGCCAATACCCTGTACTACAAATCGCGCGAGCTGATGGACTTTCTGCGCGAGCTGCGTCGGCGCGATCCGGACGGGCTGATCGTCCTTTTCGGCGACCATCTGCCCGCGCTCGGAAACCAGTTCGGCGGCTTCAGGGAATCCGGCCTCTTGGCGTCGAGCCGCGCGGAGTTCACCGACACGATGTTCCGCACCCTCGTCGCTACACCCTTGATCTTGATCGACGGACGCCGCGGAGTTGTCAAGACCGGCGACCTGCCCTTCTACCAACTCCCCGGATTGCTCCTCCGACTTCTGGGTGATGCGCGCCCCTCGATGATGACCCTGACCGCACCCGAGCCCGGATTACCGTCAATCCGACCGCTCCCCGGCATGCACTTCATCGGCGACGGCGTATCGCTGACCACCTGCCGCGACCCCGCTGACCACGTCGCCGCCTGCGAGGCATCTACTGCCCGGCTCACGGCACTCCGCGTCATCGCTCGGGACATCTTCGGCGGCGCTCAACACGCCCTACGCCGTCTGGAGCCCACACCCGGATTCAGGGCCGCCGCCTCCGCACCGCTCCCGGATGCGCTGAAGCCCAGGCTCTGATGCCTTCGAACCTGCGCGATTGCCTCCGCGTGCGCGCGTTCGTCGCTTGAATGACAGCAGCCGATCCCGCATTTCCTCCTGTCACCGCAGGCGGGCGGGCATCATTTGGCGATACCGGAGATGTCGACATGAACTACACCGAGGTCATGGACGCGCTGGGTCAGGCCGGCTTGTCCGAGATCTATCGCTTCGCCTTCAAGGGCCGCGATGGACAAGAGCGTTTCGCACCGTGGTGAAGATCAATACCAAGACCGCGTCTGTACAGGGCGAGACCGTTCGCTGGCGGGTGAGCTACGGGCTCTTGGCGCCCGTGATCGACGGCGCGCCGGGCGATGTTTTCGACGACCCACCGGTCCTGCCGGGCGTCTGGAGGCGGGTCGACTCATGACGCAGGAGGTACGGATCGGTGTCGATGGCATGAGCTGCGCCTCCTGCGTGGCGCGGGTGGAGCGCGCCATCGCCCGCACGCCGGGCGTGGACACGGCGACGGTGAACCTCGCGGCGGGAACCGCGGTCGTGCGCTTCGAGCAGGCGACCGTGCCGGCCCTGCTCGATGCGGTGCGCGGCGCCGGGTACGTGCCGGTGGTCGAGTCGGTCACCCTCGGCGTCGGCGGCATGACCTGCGCGTCCTGTGTGGCACGCGTGGAACGGGCTGTTCAATCCGTACCGGGCGTCATCGAGGCGACAGTCAATCTCGGCACCGAATCGGCAACCGTGAGCTATCTCCCCGCGTCGGTGAGCACGGAGCGCATCGCCCAGGCGATCCGCACGGCCGGCTACGAGCCGGCGGCGCCCGAGCAACGGGCGGAGACGGACGAGACGCGCAAGGCGCACGAGCTGCGCCGACTCAAAAGCGATCTGCGCGTCGCCGCGGCCCTGACCCTGCCCTTGTTGCTGATCAGCATGGGGCCGATGGTCGTGCCGGGACTCGATGCCCTCATGGGCAAGCTGGCGCCGAAGGGCCTGTGGGCCTGGCTCGAGCTTGGGCTGGCCACCCCGGTGCTCTTCTGGTCCGGGCGCCGCTTCCTCACACGCGGTCTGATCGAGCTTCGGCATCTGAGCCCCGGGATGGACAGTCTGGTCATGCTCGGCAGCGGAGCGGCCTATCTCTACTCGCTGCTGGCCCTGACCCTGCCGGGGATGTTTCCCGCGGGTACGGTGCATCTCTATTTCGAGGCCGCCGCGGTCATCGTCACCCTGATCTTGCTCGGGCGTTATCTCGAAGCGGTCGCCAAGGGCCGAACCTCGCAGGCCATTCGACGCCTGGTGAACCTCCAGCCCAAGACCGCCCGTATCATCGGCCCGGACGGCGAGACCGAGATCCCCGCCGACGCGGTCGTTCCGGGCGACGTCATCCAGGTGCGCCCGGGCGAGCGCATCCCGGTCGACGGCACCCTGACCGAGGGCGGCAGCCGGGTCGACGAATCCATGATCAGCGGCGAGCCGGTGCCGGTGCGCAAGGATCCCGGAGACGAGGTCATCGGCGGCACCCTCAATCAGACCGGGGCCTTCCGTTATCGCGCCACCCGCGTGGGTGCGGAGACGGTGCTGGCGCAGATCATCCGACTGGTCGAAGATGCCCAATCCGGCAAGCCGCCGATCCAGCGCGTCGCCGACCGGATCGCGGCCGTCTTCGTGCCTGTGGTCATGGTCGTCGCGCTTGTGACCTTCGCGGTCTGGCTTTGGCTGGGTCCGGCGCCGCCCTTGAGCTATGCCTTCGTCGCCGCGGTTAGCGTGCTGCTGATCGCCTGTCCCTGCGCCATGGGACTCGCGACGCCGACCGCCATCATGGTCGCCACCGGACGCGGCGCGGCCTTGGGGATCCTCGTCCGCAACGGCGCCGCGCTCGAGACGCTGGCCCGCGTGGACACCATCGTCATGGACAAGACCGGAACTTTGACGGAAGGCCATCCGTCGCTGACTGCGCTCGACGCCTACGGCATGGACGAGGACGCTGCGCTGGCCCTGACGGCAGCGGTCGAGCATCATAGCGAACATCCGATCGCCGCGGCCATCGTCGCGGAGGCCAAGGCGCGGGGGTTGACCCTGCCCGACGCCACGCAGATCGAAGCGGAGCCCGGGTTCGGCATTGGGGGCCAGGTCGACGGGCAGCGAATCGCCGTCGGCGCGCGGCGCTGGATGGAACGCCTGGCGGTGCCTTTGGCGGCAGCCAGCGAGATCGCCGAGCGACTCGGCGCGGAGGGTCAGACCCCGATCTATGTCGCGGCGGATCAACGCCTGATCGCGGTCCTTGCGGTCGCTGATCCCATCAAGGCCGGCAGCCAAGAGGCGATCGCGCAACTGCGCGCGCTCGGGCTCGAGACGGCGATGCTGACCGGCGACGGCCGCCGGACCGCCGAAGCGATCGCGCGCCAAGTCAGCATCACTCGCGTTCTCGCCGAGGTGCTGCCGGCGGACAAGGCCGCCGAGGTCAAGCGTCTGCAAGCCGAGGGGCGTCGCGTCGCCTTCGTCGGGGACGGCATCAACGACGCCCCTGCACTCGCGCAGGCGGATGTCGGCATCGCCATCGGCACGGGGACCGATATCGCGGTCGAGGCGGGCGAGGTGATCCTGATGCAGGGCGACCTGCGCGGCACCGCGACCGCGATCGCGTTGGCGCGTAAGACGCTGCGTACCATCCGCATCAACTTCTTCTGGGCCTATGCCTACAACGTCGCGCTCATCCCGCTGGCGGCCGGCGTCTTCTTCCCGCTCACCGGATGGCTGCTCAACCCCATGCTCGCCGCCGCGGCCATGAGCGTGTCGAGTCTCTTCGTCGTCACCAACAGCCTACGGCTGCGGCGCTTCGGTCAAGCAGCACAGGGCTCCCGCCAGCTCGCCGCCAAGTAATCGTAGACGATATCGATCTGCTCCGGCGTCAGCGCTCCGAAGTGTTGGCTCAGGCGGTATCCGAGATTCAGCCAGGTCAAGCGCTCGAGCTTCTCGGCTTCGTACACCTTGCCCTCCAGCGCCGCAGCCCAGCCCACCCGGAACTTGCTGCTGCGATGCGCATCCGGCGCCTTGCGCTCGTCACGATCGTAGACGAGCGCGGCGAACGCCTCGTCGATGGCCTGTTGCGTTGGAGTCGGCATGCTGTGTCTCTCTGTCCTGTTGTGGCATGGATCCGGCGATTGAACGGCCCCTGGAGTACTTCACGCGGGGTGTCCGAACATTCCGGGGGCGCATTATAGGTCCACGTTGCCTGTAGGGTGCGTTGAGAGATCGCAAGCCCAGGACAGACAACCGAAACGGCGGCTCCCGAAACGCGTTCCGGTGCTCCTCTGAGACCGATAACGCAGGTGTTGTCGCTCACGTTCGTTCACAGAAGACTCTCACGATGACGCTCGCTGACCGTACCGGACAATTTCACCGGCCCCAATCCACTCAGCGTTTCCGCGATTCTGGTTCACCTTGAGTCTTTCCTTAGATTCGCAATCGGCCAAGCGCCTTCGCACGTCAGGTCAAGCCGAGCAACTGTTCGACGCTGGAAACGGAGAATGGAGTCTGCTGCACCGTTGACAGATCACGAACCAGACCTGCCGCTCGGTGCCTGGTCCCGAGAGACCGTTCCGACTTGAGCTGTGCTTAAGCTGTGCGTACAATGTGCATTGCAAAAATGCCCCCTCAGGTGCAACGCCATGGCCGCCATCTTCGCAGACGTGCTCGAATCGACGCGGGAACCCGGGACGTCGCGGTTCTCTGCATCGGGCGTCGCCGACATCCTCGGCATGCAACAGCAGGATCTGGCCGAGCTGGCGGGGGTCCATCGCAACACCTTGCGCACCCACCCGGAATCGCCAAGACTGCAATCCGCACTGCGTGACCTGATGCGTGTGTTGTCGGCCGCTGCGGCGGTGCAGCCGGACCCGCAACGCGCCATCTTCCTGGTCAAGAACGAACCCATTCCCGCGTTCCGTCACAAGACCCTGTTGCAACTGGTACAGGAAGGCCGGACCGAGGATGCGATCGGCTACCTGGAGTCCATCAGCACCGGGTTCGTCGGTTGATCCTCTGCGATCTGCCCCCGGCACCACGTTATTCCGGGCGCTTACCCCGCAGTGGGCCAGCCGGCCAACCAGCGGCGCAGGCGCCGCAACCCGAGGCGGGCGCTTCAACCGAGAAGGCGTCGAGGCGCTGTACCTGTCGTTGGATGAGGTGACCGCCTTGCGCGAGTACCAGCAGACCTCCCCCTTCCTTCCACCCTGCACGATGTGCTCGTACACCGCGGCGCTGCGCGACCTGGTCGACCTGCGCCTGCTCCACCACGGGGCGCTCTGGGACGCGCTATGGCACGACTGGCGCGAGGACTGGCGCCACCTGAAGTTCGATCTGCACATCGAACCCCCGACTTGGGTTCTCGCCGATCTGGTGCTGGCCCATGGCTATACCGGCATCCTCTTTCCGAGCCAGGCTCACGAGGGCGGAACCAACATCGTGGTGTATTCAGACCTGCTCAAGGATGGCAACTCGGTCACCGTCAACGACCCCGACGGGCGGCTCCCCCGAGACCAGTCCAGTTGGGGACTCTGACCCCCCATATGCTGCTGACCCCGCATATGCTGGTTTCCAGTCCGCAATGAACGACGGGGAACTTCAGGCACAGCAGCACGATGTCCAACGGACGTTATCTATTTCGCAATGCGGATGCAGCTGAGCCAGTCTCCTGAAGACTACGCCAGGACACAAAGCGACTTGAAGGAACTGGTGCAGTTGCGAAACAATCTGGTTCACCATTTCATCGACCAGCACGATCTCTGGTCGATAGACGGATGCATTTCGGCACGCAACGCGCTGGTTGCCGCGTTAGGACACATCGGCAAGAACCATGAACAGCTTCGGGGCTGGGCTGAGCACATGGATCAGGCCAGGCGCCTGGCCGCGGAGTTCGCACAGTCCGATGCCTTCTACGACATCATGTTCAATGGCGTCTTCCCGGACGGCACAGTGAACTGGCCAGCCGCAGGCATCGTCCGCGCTTTGCGCGAGGCGGCGAACGAGCTCGCCGTGGACGGCTGGACGCCCGTTGCAACGGCTGAGCGATGGATCATGGAACGGAGTCCTGAACAGCAGCCCAACAAGTACAGATGCACCAGCTGGCGACAGGTTCTACATGAGTCGCGCCTGTTCGAGCTGCGCTACCGTGACGTGGATGGTCAGCGAGCCGCCTGGTACAGGGCCCGCCCCCAGTGCCCTGCTTGGGGTTCATCAGCGCGACATCGACCCTGGCGAAGGTCTCACCCTACGACCCGCGAAGCTGCCGCTGTTCGTCAATGCGTTGTTGGCCTTCATAGCGGTGGACCTGCCGGCCGAGGGCGATCTCGCGCACAAGCTGATCCTAGCCGAACACCGTCAGCCGGCACGCCAATGGGTGTTCAGCGTCCCCTGACATTGCGCTGAGGGGCTCTCGTCGATCACCTACCGTGTCGACCTTGATCCACAGGGAGGACTGGAGTTGCCAATGGCCGGTTCCGGGCGAGAGCCGGCGCTGATCCGGTTCGCCCCGACCGACCGCAATGCGCGTCGAGCTGGCGCTGGAGCGGCTTGGTACCGGCGGCAGCTTTTGGCCAAGTCCCCGGCCCCGGGGTAGGCTCTGCAGGGTTACTCATGGCCGATTGGGGGCTTAAGCGAAGCCTCAAGGCGAACGAGAATCGCGGAACCGCTCGGTGGATTGGCGACGGTAGATTCGTCCGGCAAGGTCCGCGCGGAATGCTGTGAGGGCAATGGACAGATCCCATGCGTCCCCGAAATCCCTGGAGGAGGTTTCGCCAAACCCACCCCGGCGTGCGATGGCAGGCCAGCTCCCCTGCCCTGCTCTCGGGCATGCCGCCGATGACCGTGCGCCGGACCGCTCGGGGCGAGGCGCGAGTCGCCCAAGCAGCGGCGGTTGGGTAGCCTCTCACGGCGACTCCGCCGCCGTCTCTTCCGGTGTTTTTGCCTTGATCGTCAAGGCGTGCAGTGCGCCGGACTTCAACTCGTCCTTGAACAGGGCCAATACGCCCTTTTGCCGTTGCAGTAGACCCTGGCCGGCGAAGGCTTCGCTGACGATGTGGAGCTCGAAGTTGCAGTCGGCCCCGGCGATGTCGATGACCGCCTCCGGGTATTCGGCCCGCACGCGTTTGATGATCTCGTCTTGGTGCATGTGTAATCCTCGGTCTCGTGTCAGCCGGCCGCGCTTTTCAGCATCGGCAGTCACTCGCCGCTTGCGAGCATGGCCTCAATGATGTCGCTGCCGCCGATGACCTCGCCGTTGATGAAAAGCTGCGGGAAATTGGGAAAGTCCGAGACCTGAGAGAGGCCGGTGGTCGGTTGTCTGCCCGGCGCATGCAGAAGGCGGCAAGATTCAACACTCGCCGAGGTCAGGGCAGGCCCGTCACGCGTTTGTCGACGAGGTAAACCTGCCCGTCGATCTCCCTGGACCGCAGCGCCTCGAGACGTTCGCCGGAGCACAACACACTCAAGGATTCACCCGTAGCCGGGTCGTAGACGATGCCGTGCATGGAACAACGCAGGTGCTCGTGCTCTTCATCGAAGACCGTGTCGTGTATGCAGTCCAGACGTCTCACCATGTGCACGCACTGATTCAAGTAGGCGTAGACCTGGCCGCCATGTCGCAACACGATGGCGCTCTGCGGCTCGTGCTTGAAGAGCACGGGGATGATTCGATGCTGACGATCCGTCAAGTCAGCGCTGGCGCAGACCAGCAGCTTGCGTTTGTCGAGCGCCGAAGGGCGCTGGGTTGGTGTCGTGTTCACCGATCAGAAACTCGAATTCTCGTTCAGATGGGCGGCCAGGGCGCTGTCCGTGGTCACGGTATGCACTGCAAACCAAGCCGGCTCTGTCTGCGCTCTCGGTTTCGTTGTGTGGGTTGGTGCCATGCAATCGATCTACGCTGCTGTTGTGCTTCGGCTGATATAAGCAAACAACGGGCCAGTGGTTGCGAGATAGATTTCAATGACCTACCGGGAAATACAGCCATTACGAGGGCGACGTGTCGCATCCGCGACAAAGACAGCTCCAAGGTGAGCCACGGCCGGTGCCGATGTTGCCACATCCGGTGCGCCCGCTTGCGCTGAAGCAGCGCTGCGGCGCCAGCGGTTGCGTGCCGGGGACAAAGGAGTCAAAGCGGCGTTGGATCTTGCCGACCAAGAGACGGCTTGTCAGGTACCGAGAATCCTTTTTGAAACGACAGCATCTCAGCTCGGCTCCGCGTCCTCGGACAGGTTGCCGTTTCGCACCAACACACGATGGATCTTGCGAGCGGTCTTGGCCAGACGCGACAGGTCTGCAAGACTCGGCCGCTCTCCCTCGGCGAGCCGCTGCTCCCATGCCGCCAGCTCTCCCTCCAGATAGTCCAACAGCTTCTGCGAGCAGCCGGAACAGTCGCCGCTGCAGGCACGGGCCTGCGCCGCCTCGAACGGGATCGCCGCGCGCACCTGCTCGATGAGCTGTCGCAAGGCGGTTCGGGTATCCGGTTTCATGATGCTCTCGTGCATCGCATGCCTTCGTCGGTCAGGCGAGGCCCCCGGGCACAGGCGCCCCGAGTCAACGTGTTAATCTTGGCCGAGACCGTAACGCTCGAGACCATGGACACGCCCCGTCGGGGCGAGCGTGCGTCACAATCCCGGGCCGTCAGGTCAACGCATAGCGCTGCAATGCCGTCGGCGGTCATTCGAACACCGAGAAACTGCTCTTGGGCGGCGCCGATTTCGCGCGGATTTTGTCATTTCACATCAGGATGTCTATGAAGATTCCAAAGCGTCTCGAACCCTTGGTCCGCGACGGTCTTGTCGACGAGGTGATCCGCCCGCTCAAGAGCGGCAAGGAGGCCGCGGTCTATGTGGTACATGCCGATGGCGCGGTGCGCTGTGCCAAGGTCTACAAGGAAGCCAATCAACGGGGTTTTCATAAGCAGGTCTTGTACAGCGAAGGGCGTAAGGTGCGAAACAGCCGACAGGCGCGCGCGATGGCGAAAGGCTCGCGCTACGGGCGCCAACAGCAGGAAGACGTCTGGCAGAACACCGAGGTGGATGCCCTATACCGCTTGGCCGCAGCTGGCGTGCGTGTTCCCAAGCCTCACCTCTACGTCGAGGGCGTCTTGCTGATGGAGCTGGTCACCGACGACGAGGGTAATGCGGCGCCGCGGCTCAATGATCTGGACCTGACGGGCGAGCAGGCGCTTCGATACCACGAGATCCTGCTCAAGGATGTGGTGCGCATGCTCTGTAGTGGTCTCGTACACGGCGATCTGTCCGAATTCAACATCCTGGTCGACCAGTACGGCCCCGTGATCATCGACCTCCCCCAAGCGGTTGATGCAGCGGCCAACAACAATGCCGCGAGAATGCTGGAGCGCGATGTCGGAAACCTGGCATCCTACTTCGGTCAATTCGCCCCGGAGCTGCTCTCGACATCCTATGGAAAAGAGATCTGGTACATCTACGAGAGCGGCGCATTGACGCCCGAGATCAAATTGACCGGGCACTTCAAAGGTGCCAACAAGGAAGCGGACATCGAAGGCATCATGCGAGAAATCAACGATGCGCGGGAGGATGCGATCAGACGTCGTCAGGGTCGCGAGGATGCCTGACGCGCGATTGACCTGACCCGGCTTCGCCTGGAGAGGCGTGACACCGCAGGAGCGGTGTCGTCCAGACCACACAGGGGGGAGGATCACGCCGGCGCCGGGTTCGCCCCGAACAACCGGCCCAGACGTCCGTGCACACTGTCGTGGATCGAGAGCAATGCCGGGATGACGAGCAGCACCAGCAGGGTTGCAAACCCGAGTCCGAAGGCGATCGAGGTCGCCATCGGGATCAGGAACTGTGCCTGAACGGATTTCTCGAACAGGAGCGGCGTCAGGCCGGCAATCGTGGTCAGAGAGGTCAAGAGTACGGCCCTCAGGCGCTGGCAGGCGGCCTCGATCAAGGCATCGCGGCTGGCGACCCCCAGGTCGAGCTGCTCCTGATAGAACTTGACCAGGATGATGGAATCGTTGATCACGATCCCGGACAGGCCGAACATCCCGAACAGCGAGAGGATGGTGACATCGATGCCGATCAGCCAGTGTCCGAAAAGTGCGCCGGTCAAGCCGAACGGTATCGCCGCCATGACGACCAACGGCCAGCCATAGGACGAGAAGACCCAGGTCAGGATGATGTAAATCAGAACCAGCCCGAGGACCAGGCCCTTGCGCATATCGCCCAAGGTCTCGCGCTGATCGGCGGAGCGCCCCTCGAAGGAGTAGCTGATCCCGTAGCTCGCCTCGAGCTCGGGCAAGGTCGAGGCGATCAGACCTTCGATGATGGCCCCGGCGTTGTTGGCGTCGGAGTCGACGTCCGCCGAGACCTCCACCGCCAGCTTCCCCTCGGCATGACGCAGGATCTCGAACCCGCGTTGTGAGCGCCATTGCGCGACCGTTGTCAGCGGCACCGAGGTCCCGTCGGGAAGGCGGATGTTGATGCGCTCGAGCGTTCCGAGACGTTCGCGCTCGGCCTTGGGAAGCTTGACGCGGACCTCGACCTCGTCGGCGCCGTCTTGGAAGATCTGGACCAGCTGTCCCTCGAACGCGGTTCGCAGCTGGGTCCCCAGCTCGGCGACCGTGAGACCGAGCGCCTGACCCGCAGGGGTGAGCGAGTAGATGATCTGCTCGCGTCCGAAGGCCATGTCGTCCTCGACGGCCGTCACACCCGAGATCCCCTTCAGAACCTCGGAGATATCCAGTGCCGCAGCCTTCAGCGTCGCCGCATCCGCACCGAAGAGCCGCACGGTCAGGTCTCGACCGGGCGGACCGGCGCGCCGCGAGGCGATGGTGAAGCCCTCGAGCCCAGCCGGCAGCTTGATGCGCTCCTGCCAGGCTCGGATGAACTCCTCGTTGCGCACATCGCGCGCGTCCGGAGCGACCAGCTCCACCTGCAGGGCGCCGAGCTGATCCGCCGAGGAGCCGCTACTGTCCCCTTTGGAACCGTGCAGCGCGATCGCGAGATTGACCAGCCTGCCCTGATCGAAGGCCCGTTCGGTTTCCCAAAGCGTCTCGTCGAGGTGCTCCAAGAGCGCATCGACCCGCGCGCGCGGGGTGCCGGCGACAAAGGTCGCGTTTGCCGTGACGATTTGACCTTCCGGCGTCGGGAAGAAGACGAAGCCCAAGCGCCCGCCGGCCAAAAGGCCGACAGCGATCATCAAGGCCGCCACCGCACTGGCTATCGTCGCGAAGCGATGGTGGACGGCGAGCGTCACCAGGGGCCGGAACAGCCTGTCGCGAAAGTATTCGAAGCCGCGATCCAAGCGTGCACGCAGCGAGTCGGGCTTGACCTTGTGCGAGTGCACGAAGGCGCTGCGCAGATGCCCGGGCAGGACGAGCATGCTCTCCAGGAGCGAGGCAAGGATGACGGCCACGATGACCAGCGGGATGACGTTCAGGATGTTGCCGATGACCCCGCCGACCAACATCAGCGGAAGGAAGGCGGCGATGGTAGTGAGCGAGGACGCGACCACGGGCGCCAGCATCCGCCGCACCCCGCCCTCGGCCGCGAGGAGCGGATCCTCGCCCATCTGATGGTGGGCCATCGCATCCTCGCCGACCACGATGGCATCGTCCACGATGATGCCCAGCGCCATGATGAGCGCGAAGAGGCTCATCATGTTGATGCTGCCGCCGGCCAGATAGAGGATGAAGAGGGTCGCCATGAAGGATACCGGGATCCCCCAGGCGACCCAGAAGGCGACCCGACCGCTCAAAAACAGAAAGAGGATCGCCACGACCAGGACAAGACCGCCGGCCCCGTTGGTGACGAGCAGCATGATGCGGTCGCGGATCAACTCCCAGGAGGCGTCGTAGACGACCAGCTCGACCCCGGGCGGGAGCAAGGGACGGGTCTCGGCCAGCCAGGTGTCGAGCGCCTTGGCCGCGGCGAGCGAGTTGCCCGTCTCGGCGCGCTGCAGGATCATCTCGACCGCGGGGCTTCCGTTCATCGATAGCCGCAGGGTCGCGTCGCGGGGCACCCGCTCGATCTCGGCGATATCGCCGAGCTGCAGATTCAGCGTCTCCTCGGTCTTGATCGGAATCTGTGCAAACTCGAGCGCATCCCGGCGCTTATCCAGGCTGCGCAGCTCGCGCGTCGCCTCGCCCCGACCGATCGCGCCGGCCGGAAGGTCACGACTGAATGCACCGACCCGCTCGCCGATCTGCGGCAAACCCAGGCCCAGCTCTTCGAGCTGCGCCTGATCGACCTGGATGCTGATCTCTTCGAGCGGCAGCCCGCGGATCTCCACCTTGTCGATCCCGTTTTCGAGCAGCTCGGACTCGAACCGGCGTGCCAGATGGCGCAGCTCGTCCGGGCGCTCGAGACCGGTCAGGACCAGGCGGGCGACCGACTCGTAGCGCGTCACCAGCGCGACCTCGGGTTTCTCGGCGTCCTGCGGGAGGTTGCGGAAATCGTCGACCAGGCGACGTACCTGGTCCAGGGCCAACAAGGGGTCCACTCCCTCGTTGAACTCCAGCGTAATCGACGAGATGCCTTGGGTCGACGTGGAGGTCATCTTGCGCAGCTCATCGACCGAGCGCAGACGCTGCTCCAGTGGATTGGTGATGCCGTCCTCGATATCCTCGGCACTCGCCCCTGTCCAGACCACCCGCACCGTGACGAGGTCTAGGTCGAAGTTCGGGAAAAACTGTACGTTCAGGCGATCCAGAGCGAAGATCCCGCTTAGGATCATGATCGCCATCAAGAGGTTGGCGGCGACCTTGTGGTGGGCGAAGAGGCCGACGATGTCGTTCTGATGCCCCTTGACCACCTTCTCCTTGGCCGGTCTGCCGTTCGTCACTGCACCGTCTCCACCCTCAGCCCGTCCACGGCATTGGGCATGTGGGTCACGATCAGGCGGTCCCCGGCGGCGAGATCGGCTGCCTGAACCAGAAGACGTTCCTCGCCCGTCTCGGTAAACCAGCTTCCCAGACTTCGCACGGGCACGCCCTTCATCCGGCCGTCGACGAGCTTGTAGATGCGATCACCGCCGTAGACCGCACCGAAGGGCGCCGGCACCACGCCCTCCTGCGGCGGACGGTCCAGGCGCAACGAAATCATCTGTCCGGCACGCAGAAGGCCCGCCTCATCCGCGACATCGAAGAGACCATCGATGCCGCTAGCGCTTGCCTCCCCGGCGAGTCGTTCGAGCGAAAGATCGAGGGTGCGGTCCCCGACGGTGGCCGTCGCCGGCAGGCGGCCCTCGGCCTGCAGCGATGCGGTCAGCTCAGCTTGAAAGGGCGCCGGGATACGCGCGCGCACCTCGAGGCTGTCGATCGCATAGAGGGTCAAGAGGACATCGTCCTTGCGCACCTGATCGCCCGCCGTGACGGAGACCTTGGCGATGATGGCATCGTAGGGCGCGACCACCGGAGCACGCTCGAGCTCGAGCGCGATCTCCTCGAGACCCGCCCGTGCGCTCGCGAGTCTTGCCTCGAGCGCGCGTCGGCGCGCCGGGAAATCCGCGATGCTCATCTCGCGGTTGCTCACGGCCAGGGCTTGGCGGGCCAGCTCCTGCTCGGCGATATCGAGGTCGGTTTGGGAGCCGACCCTTTGCTTGGTCAGCTGCGAGGCGCGCTCGACCCCGTCTTGAGCGATCGCGAGCAGCTTGCGCTCCTGTTCGAGCGCGGCGAGATCGGTCTCGTGCCCGGTTTGCTCGCTCTCGACCTGGGCCTCGAGCTCGTCGATTTGGGCCCGCGCCTGTGCGAGACGAAAGCTGAAATCACGGGGATCAAGCTCGACCAGGAGTTGTCCTGCATCGACACGATCGCCCTCGCGCACCAGCACCCTGGCAACACGCGCCTGCGCCGAGGCCGCCGCGCGCAAAAGATCCGGCGTCTGAACACTCCCGTAGAGCTCGAGGCCGGGCGAGAGCCGGCGCGGCTCGACCGTTTCGGCCTCGATCCGCCAGACACGCTCGACGATCTCCGCCGGCGGACGCTCCGGACGAGTCTGCTTAAGGTACTGAAAGACTCCGAAACCGACGGCGAGGATCAGAAGGGGCAACAAAAACTTGGTCAGGCGCTTCACGGTGACTCACGGGGTAACTGCTTGGGTGGGTAGTGTCGGGGCGCGCCGTGTCCAAAGCAACTCGTCAGCCTCCGCCGCTGTAGTCGAAGGTGATCTCTTCGTCGACCGCGATCGCGCGACGGGCGTAGAGATCGAAGCCGTCGAACTCGGTGTTCGGATCGTCGCTGTGGTTCAACCAGCGCAGAAGATTGCGGCCCTCGCGAGCGGTGAGGACATTGCCCTCGACGTCGTAGGCCCAGAGCACGTAGGTGCCGTCGCGGTCCACCTCCGCGCCTTCGTAGGTCCCGATAAAGTCGCCGCTGCGAAACGCGATCTTCGCGAAGCAGCCTTGGCCGTGAATCGAGGAGGCTGCGCGGTAGACGCGCGTGCGCAGCAAATCGTCGGTGGAGGATGAGCGGCCCATCGCGGCCGTCGCCTTGCCGCGATGCTCTGACTCAGCGGCGCTTGGCCTTGGCGAAGGCATCCGCCATGGTGCCGCCGCCGGGGGCCGCCGCGGGCGCAGGCGCCTTGGCGCGCGCCGCACTTCGCCCCTCGGACGCCGGGTGTGCCTCGGACGGGCGGCCGGGCCGACCCGGCGGGGTGTGAGCCCTCGGGCGCGGTTCTCGACCCTGCGGTCGAACGTCGGACGCTCCGCCGGCCGCGCGGTCTGGCGCGACATCGCCCAACCGCATGCTCAGCGCGATGCGTTTGCGCATGAGATCGACCTCCATCACCTTCACCTTCACGAGGTCACCGGACTTGACCACTGCATGCGGGTCCTTCACGAAGCGATCTGCCAGGGCGGAGATGTGCACCAGACCGTCCTGATGCACCCCGACATCCACGAAGGCGCCGAAGTTGGTCACGTTGGTGACCGTGCCCTCGAGGATCATGTCGGGCTTGAGGTCCTTGAGCGTCTCCACGCCTTCCTTCAGCTGAGCGGTCTTGAACTCGGGGCGTGGGTCGCGGCCGGGCTTCTCCAGCTCGGCGAGGATGTCCTTCACCGTCGGCAGGCCGAATCGGTCGTCGGTGAAGCGGGCGGGATCCAGGCGGCGCAGGGTCGCGCTGTCGCCGATCAGGGCGGTGATGGGTTTGCCGGTCTCCGCAAGGATGTTGCGCACCAGCGGATAGGCCTCCGGATGAACCGCCGAGGCGTCCAGAGGCTCGTCGCCGTCGCGCACGCGCAGGAATCCCGCACTCTGCTGGAACGCCTTCTCGCCGAACCGGGGGACCGCCATCAGACGCTTGCGGTTGGAGAAGGCCCCGTTGGTCTCGCGGAACTGCACGATGTTCTCGGCCAGTGTGCGGTTCAGTCCGGAGACTTGCGTCAAGAGCGGCACGGAGGCGGTGTTCAGATCCACCCCGACGGCGTTCACGCAGTCCTCGACCACGGTATCCAGGGCGCGCGCGAGCCGGGGTTGATTGACATCGTGCTGGTACTGGCCGACACCGATCGCCTTGGGCTCGATCTTCACCAGCTCGGCGAGCGGATCCTGCAGTCGGCGCGCGATCGAGACCGCACCGCGCAGCGAAACATCCAGCTCGGGCAGCTCCTTGGAGGCGAATTCGGAGGCAGAATAGACTGAGGCGCCGGCCTCGCTCACGACGAGCGAGCGCAGACCGAGCTCCGGATGTTTCTGGATCAGCTCGCGCACCAGCCGGTCGGTCTCGCGCGAGCCGGTCCCGTTGCCGATGCTGACAAGCTTGACGTCGTGCTCCTTCGCCAAGAGGGCAAGGCGCGCGATCGATGCATCCCACTGGTTCTTCGGCACATGGGGATAGATGGTATCGGTCGCGGCCACACGCCCGGTGCCGTCCACGACGGCGACCTTCACGCCGGTGCGCAGTCCGGGATCCAGTCCGAGTGTCGCAAGCCGGCCCGCCGGGGCCGCCAACAAAAGCGCCTTGAGGTTGAGCCCGAAGACGCGAATCGCCTCCTCCTCGGCCGCTTCCATTATCCGCCCCTTGAGCTCCAAATCGAGCCGCGTCAGCAGCTTGATCCGCCAGGTCTTGCGGACCGTCTCGATCAGCCAGTCGTCGCCGGGGCGCCCGGCCTGGCGAACCCCGAAGCGTGAGGCGATCAGACCGCGACAGACGGCGTCGGGATCATCGCCCTCCCCGGCCAACAGTTCCAGGTGAAGGACGCCTTGGTTACGTCCACGGAACAGTGCCAGTGCGCGGTGCGACGGAATGCGTGAAAGCGGCTCGCGATAGTCGAAATAATCCGAGAACTTATTGCCCTCTTCTTCCTTGCCCGGCATCACCTTGGAGACCAGAATGCCCTTCTCCCAGAGGTGATCGCGCAGGCGCCCGGTCAGCTCGGGATCCTCGGCGAAACGCTCCATCAGGATCTGACGCGCACCCTCCAGGGCCGCCGCGATGTCCTCCACGCCCTTGGTTGAATCCACATACGCCGCCGCGCGCGACTCGGGCGACACACTCGGATCCGCAAGCAACGCATCGGCCAAGGGTTCGAGCCCCGCCTCGCGCGCGATCTGGGCCTTGGTGCGCCGCTTGGGCTTGAAGGGAAGATAAAGGTCTTCGAGACGTTGCTTGGTCTCGGCGCCGACGATCTCGGCTTGGAGCTCCGGTGTCAGCTTGCCCTGCTCCTCGATGCTCTTGAGCACGGTCGCGCGACGCTCGTTCAGATCGCGCAGATAGACCAAGCGCTCTTCAAGCAAGCGTAACTGGATATCGTCCAGCCCCCCGGTGGCCTCTTTGCGATAGCGCGCGATGAAGGGCACGGTCGCGCCCTCGTCGAGCAGTCGGATGGCGGCCTCGACCTGCTCGGGTCGAGCGGCAAGCTCCTGGCTGAGGGTCAGGGTAATGTCGGTCATGCGCGATGGGTTCCGATGCAGCGGATCAGGATGAATGGCGGCGGAAGCATACACCCCAGACGGGAGGGGCGCAGGCTCTTAGGTCGGCGGCAGGCGGCAGGCATCGCCGTAGACGGCCATGATCTGTTTGAGCTCGCGCAGCAGGGTGCTGCGCTCCTCCTCGCTCAAACCCCGCGTCTCGGGAAGCTGTGCCCCGGCCTCCAAGGCAGCAATATCTTGCCTGACCTGTCTGCAACCCTTGCTGCACACCGCCTCGATGCGCGCATCCACACGACACTGCTCAAGCGTCTGCACAGCCCTGACCTCCGGCGGTGAGCGAGATGGTCCGACACGCGCGCCTCGTCTCGATCGCCGGCGTTCCGAACGAGATCGACGCACCCTGTTTGCCGGGTGTTTGCCGATTATAGGAAGATGACGACGGAGGTCACAACGCATGTCGACGCAAAGACAGGATGAACAAGGCCCGATGACGGCCCCGCCGACGATCGATTGGGCCGCCGGGACGAGCCGCTGCGACATCCGATCGGGTGCACTGCATCTGTGGCGGATCCGCACCGATGCAGACGGGATCGATCTCGCGCACGGTCTGAGTCTGCTCGGCGAGCGTCAGCGCGCGCGCGCGGCGCGGATGCGTCATCAGCCCTATCGCGAGCGCTATGTGCGCGCACATGCCGGATTGCGCGAGATCCTCTCGCGCTATCTCGACGCACCGCCGGGGTCGCTCCGCTTCGACTACGGACCGGCGGGCAAGCCTGCGCTCGCCGGCGCAGCCGTGTCGCTCTCCTTTAACCTGACGACCACCGGTGACCTGGCCTTGGTGGCCGTTTGCTCCGGGGTCGGGCCAAGCACCGATGTGGGTGTCGACTGCGAGTGGATCCGCCCGCGGCACAGCATCGAGGCCGTGGCTGAGCGCATGTTCGCACCCGAGGTGGTGCGAACTCTCGAATCGGCTCCGCAGGACGAGCGCCTCGCCCGCTTCTACCGTGCCTGGACCGCACTCGAGGCGGATGCCAAGGCCGACGGTCGTGGACTCTTCCGGCCGCGACCCGCCGGCGCACGGCCGCCGGCGGTTCTGCATTGCATCCCGGAGGCGGGCTATATCGCCGCGGTCGCGCGCGAGACCCTGCCGCCGGTGAAGGACTGGTCGACATTCGATCTGCTCTAAACCGCGCCCGGAGCGATATGCGTAGTGTGTTGGATTGGCTTGGCCGCGCCGGCTCCGACACGTGTCGGAGCCGGCGCGGTTTAGGCATGAAAAGCGCTTGAGAATGAAGAGCGTCGCCATCCTGCTCATCAGACCGTCGTCGATCACTCGATAGGGCACCGGAAGCATCGATCGCGCGGACACGGCCGGTACGCCGCGTATAATCCGGGGCTTCAATCCCGAGGAGCGCCGTTCGTTGGAAAACATTCAGATCGTCTTACTTGCGTTCGTCCAGGGCATTACGGAGTTCTTGCCGATCTCGAGCTCGGGACATCTGATCCTGACACCGCTGCTGTTCGGCTACGAGCTGCAGAGTCTCGCCTTCGATGTCGCGTTGCATCTCGGCACGCTCGCCGCGGTAATGCTCTATTTCAGGCGCGAGATCGTGACCATGACGATCGCCGTGCTGCAGTCGTTGCGCACACGCCGATTCGACGCGCCCGATGCCCGTCTCGGCTGGATGATCATTCTAGCCACTCTGCCGGTGATCGTGCTGGGCCTGCCGTTGAAGTCCGTGCTCGAGGTTCTGCGCGACGACCCGACCCTGGTCGCCGTGGTGGTCGCGGCCACCAGCATCGGCTTCGGGCTGCTGCTGTGGTGGGCGGACTACAGCGGAAAACGCGCGCGCGACGAATACAGCGTTGGCTGGAAGGCGGCCCTGTTCGTCGGCGTCATGCAGGCGGTCGCGATCATTCCGGGGACCTCGCGCTCGGGCATCACCATCACGGCGGCGCTCATGCTCGGGCTGACCCGCAAAGCGGCTTCCCGCTTCTCGTTCCTGCTCGCGATCCCGACCATCATCATGGCGGGCGGTCTGGAAACGCTCGATCTGGTGCAGGCCGGCGAGCCGGTCGACTGGATGTCGCTGTTGCTCGGAGCGGCCCTTTCGTTCTTCTTCGCCTACCTGACCATTCACTACTTCCTGAAATTCATCGAGCGCATCAGCATGCTACCCTTCGTCATCTACCGGGTGCTGCTGGGCGCTGTGATTCTGGTGCTGGTGTGGTGACCATCCATGTGGTGACCATCCATGAGTCTGGAAGCCGAAATCGCGACAACCTTGACCTCCGGGATCGCGAGCCTGCAGCCGATCCTCGATCGTTACGGACTCTGGGCACTGTTTGTCGCCTGCATGGCCGATGGATTCGGCATCCCGCTGCCGGGCCAGACCATCTTGATCGCCTGCGCGCTCTTGGCCGCGACCGGGAAGATGGACACCTGGTGCGCCGTAAATCGGCCGGCCAACACGCCTGAGCCGCGACAAATCGCACGGCAGGCCCGGCCGTGACCTGAGCAACAACCAACGGGGGCGGAAACATGGTCAATCCCCAGCCGCCGGACGCGCTCGAGATGACACGGCCGGACTACGAGGGCGGCGGCATCCTCAATCTGATGAGCAGCATCATCCAGGCCCGCGGCGGACGATCCGACGCCCCGAGCCTGCGCGATCTGCCAACGGACGAGCTGGCGCAAGCCACCAATCTGATCCTCCTGGTCATCGACGGTCTCGGCGCCGATTGGCTCGACAAGCGATCTCCCGACGGGATCATGAGGCGAGCCCGGCGCACGACCCTCACCTCGGTCTTCCCCTCGACGACGGCCGCCGCGATCCCGACATTTCTGACCGGGGAAGCGCCGTCGGCACACGGACTGACCGGCTGGCATACCTATCTGGGTGAGCTCGGATGCGTGATGACGGTGCTCCCGGGCACGCCGCGCTTCGGCGGCGTGCCCTATCGGAAGGCCGGGATCGATCCGGTCAAGCTCTTCGGGACCACCCCGATCGCCGACCGGATCGCCACTCGCAGCATCTTGGTCTCGCCGGTACACATCGCCCGGTCGGACTTCAATCGCGCACATCTCGGGCGCGGCGAGCTGGTGACCTTCAAGGGATTGCGCGACATGTTCACCCGCACCGCCGGGGTTCTACGCGGGTGGGGGCGACGTCGCCGGGAGCCGAAGTATCTCTATCTCTATTGGCCGAGATTGGATGCCATCGGTCACGAGCAGGGAATGGAGAGTCCGGCTGCACAGGCACACCTGCACGAGATCGAACAGGAGATCGCCGCCTTCATGCAGGAGATCGCCGATACGGACAGCCTGCTGCTGGTCAGCGCGGATCACGGTCAATTGGATACTCAGCCCGCGGATGCGATCGACCTCGCCGATCATCCGGAGCTTGAAACCCACCTCTTGCTTCCGCTGTGCGGCGAGCCGCGTGCGGCCTTTTGCTATCTGCGCTCCGGCCATGCGGAGGCCTTTCGCGACTACTGCAACGATGTCCTCGCGGACCGCGTGGAGCTCGTGGCGAGCGAGCAACTCGTCGAGGAGGGATTCTTCGGAGCGGGGAGACGGCACCCGCGATTCATGGAGCGTGTCGGGGATGTCTGTTTGCTCCCGAAGGGCAACAACGTCGTCCGACAGTGGCTGCCCTTCGAGGAGCCTCACCGGCAGATCGGTGTCCACGGCGGACTCAGCAACGCCGAGCTTCGGGTACCCTTATGTCTGCTGCGCACTTAAACCGCGCCTCGCACAATATGCGGTGTTTTCGGATTGGATCGGGCCCGGCAGTCTTGATAAACGTTGGAGTCGGCGCGGTTTAAGATATTGAAAATATTTAATTTTAAACCGCGCCCCAAAACGGGTTGTTTATGCACTGAAGGTCGAGCTGACTCGAAAATCAGCAAGTCGCTCCGGACGCGGTTTAACATGCCGAGTGCCTCACATCAAACCGAGCTGGAGACGCGCCTCGTCGCTCATGTTCGCCTGACTCCACGGCGGATCCCACACCAGGTCGACCTGAATCAGGCCCACGCCCTCGACCTTCGAAACGGCATCCTTGACCATGATCGGCATCATGCCGGCGACCGGACAGGCCGGCGCGGTCAGCGTCATGTCGATCGAGACGTCGCCGACCGGGGAGATGTCGACCCGATAGATCAGACCGAGATCATAGATGTTGATGGGAATTTCAGGATCCTGGACGCTGCGCAGCGCCTCGATAATCGGCTCGCGCAGTTCCTCGGCGTCCATCTGCTCGACCGCGACGTCCTCCGTGAGCACAGCGGTGGTCGCACTCTCCTCGTCGTGCTTTCCGAAGCCGGCGAAGCGGGCCAGTCTGTTCATGCTCGACCTCTTGACTACAATTTCCGGTTGAACCGCGTCGGGCGCTACAGGCGATTCGCGCGATAGGCTTGACCATTCTCGATACCACGACCTCCGTAGAAGACGCGGTTCAAGGGATTGATGATGACAAATCTCCGAACCGTGTCGACTCTACGTCTTGCCTTAATCCGCAAGGGAGCCGACTCGAGCGATCCCTCGAAGACCGGTCCGGACGCGCTTTAGGTCAGTGGAGCGGTTTCGAGTCGGCGCCCAACCTCCTCCGAGACCGCCTCGCGCAGTGCATCCGAGTGCAAGGCATCGATGATCTCCTCGGCGAATCCCATGCAGAGCATGCGACGTGCGAGCGGTGCGGAGATACCGCGCGAGCGCAGATAAAACAGCTTCTCGGGCTCGATTTGGCCGACCGTCGTGCCGTGGCTACACTTCACGTCGTCGGCGTTGATCTCGAGCTGCGGCTTGGTATCGACCTCGGCGTTCTCGGACAACATGAGATTCTTGTTGGACATGGCCGCGTCTGTCTTCTGCGCGTCCTTGGCCACCACGACCCTCCCGTCGAATACCGCCCGACCCTTACCGTAGAGGATGCCCTTGAAGGTCTCGCGGCTCGAGCACGCCGGGACTGCGTGATCCACGTCGATGTGGTAGTCCATCAACTGCCGATCGCCCGCGAGATAGAGCCCTTGCAGGTCGCATTCGGCATGCTCGCCGCTGAAGCGGGTCACCAGATCGGTACGCGCCCAGGCTCCGCCCAGACCGATATTCACGCCGACATAGCGACTGTTGGCGTCCTGGCTCAGGTAGAGGCCCGTAATGTGGAAGGCGTTCGGGCTCTCGATCTGGATACGGTCGTGCTTCAGCACGGCGTCTCGACCGAGCGACAGCTCCAGCACCGAGTTGGTGCAATAGAGCGACTCGCCGAGACTCACATACCGCTCGATCAGGGTCGCTTGCGCTCCGTCTGCAAGCGAGACGACATGGCGGGGCTGAGCGACGCGTGGCTCGTCCATTCCGACGGAGAGATGGATCAGCTCGATCGGCCGCTCGAGGATCGCACCGCGATCGAGCAAGACCACCAGGCCGTCGTCCAGACCCGCCGTGTTCAAGGCTGCAAACAAGGGCTGGCTCTCGCCCGCCACGCCGTTGAGACGCTCGCGCAAGGCATCGGGGTCACTTGCCAACAAGGCCCGAAGACCGGTCACGCGAACACCGCGCGGCAGGTCGCCGAGTGCTGACAGCGAAGGCGTGTAGCGGCCATTCACCATCACCACGCGATGGCTCTCCAACTCGGGGATCAGCAACTCCTCGATATCGTCCAGCTGCAGCGCAGTGACCTCGTCCTCGACCCGAGCGAACCCTTGCTCGATCAGTCGCTTCAGACTGGTATAGCGCCAAGCTTCCTGCTTGGTACCCGGCACGCCTTGCTCGCGCACTTGGTCCAGTGCGCTGCGCCGCTGCGCCTCGAGCCAATCGAGCCCGGCGCCGACCTCACCGTCCGCGCGGGCGGCAAGCCAGGTGTCGAAGCTGGTGGGCGCAGCGCCGTTCATGCCGCCTGCTCCTGCTCGAGAATCCATCCGTATCCCTTCTCTTCGAGCTCCAGCGCCAGTTCTTTGCCGCCCGAGCGGATGATCCGACCCTTGGCCAGGACATGGACACGGTCTGGCTCGATGTAATCGAGCAGACGCTGGTAATGAGTGACCACGATCATGGAGCGCTCGGGATTGCGCAGCGCATTCACGCCGTCGGCGACGACGCGCAGGGCATCGATGTCCAGCCCGGAGTCCGTCTCGTCGAGGATTGCGAGCTTGGGTTCGAGCAGCGCCATCTGGAAGATCTCGTTGCGCTTTTTCTCGCCACCGGAAAATCCGGCGTTGACCGCGCGTTTGAGCAAAGAATCGTTCAGATGCAGGATCTTCAGCTTCTCTTTGATAAGACGTAGAAACGACACCGCGTCCAACTCACTTTCGCCGCGGGCCTTGCGGATACTGTTGAGTGCGGCCTTGAGGAAGTAGGTGTTGTTGACACCGGGCAGCTCGACCGGATACTGGAAAGCCAGGAAGACGCCAAGATGCGCGCGTTCCTCGGGCTCGAGCGCAAGTAGGTCTTGCCCTTCGAAGGTGACCGAGCCGGCCGTGACCTCGTAACCCTCGCGTCCGGACAGCACATGCGAAAATGTGCTCTTGCCGGACCCGTTCGGACCCATGATGGCGTGGATCTCACCGGGACCGACCTCCAGATCAAGCCCCGTCAGGATCTCGTTTTCACCGACTTTGGCCCGCAGGCCCTTGACAGACAACATCGTTAAGTCTCCTGATCGATCGCGTCCGGCGTGACAGGCTCGACCCTCGGACTGGATCGGCCTGAGAGCCGGCCAAAGAACGTCTGAGCCGACGCGATCGATGTGTTTAATGTCGTTTATAAAGACTTGAACCGCGTCGCGCTAAGGCTATTGATCGCCGTAAGGCCGGATGCGTGCACTAAGCGTGCATAATCATCCGAACGCGGTTCAACAGCGGTTCAGCCGACCGCGCCTTCCAAGCTGATGCTCAAAAGTTTCTGGGCCTCGACCGCGAACTCCATCGGCAGCTCATTGAAAACCTCTTTGCAGAAGCCGTTGACGATCATCGAGACGGCGTCTTCCTCGGTGAGCCCGCGCGAGCGGCAGTAGAACAGCTGGTCGTCGCTGATCTTCGAGGTGGTCGCCTCGTGCTCCAGATTGGCGCTCGGGTGCTTGACTTCGATGTAAGGGAAGGTATTGGCGCTACAGCGGTCGCCGATCAGCAGGGAGTCGCACTGGGTATGGTTGCGCGCACCCTCGGCGCGCTGACTGATCCGCACCAGGCCGCGATAGGTCTGTTGACCCTCGCCCGCCGAGATCCCTTTGGAGACGATGGTCGAGCGGGTATTGCGCCCGAGGTGGATCATCTTGGTCCCGGTATCGGCTTGCTGGCGGCCCTTGGTGACGGCAACCGAGTAGAACTCGCCGACCGAGTCGTCGCCGCGCAGGATGCAGCTGGGATACTTCCAGGTGATCGCGGAACCCGTCTCGACCTGGGTCCAGGAGATCTTGGAGCGTGCACCGCGGCAGTCCCCGCGCTTGGTCACGAAGTTGTAGATGCCGCCACGGCCTTGGGCGTCGCCGGGATACCAGTTCTGGACGGTCGAGTATTTGATCTCGGCATCGTCCATGGCGATCAGCTCGACGACTGCCGCATGGAGCTGATTCTCGTCGCGCTGTGGCGCCGTACAGCCTTCGAGATAGCTGACGTAGCTTCCGGCTTCGGCGACGATCAGGGTTCGCTCGAACTGGCCCGTGTTCCGCGCATTGATTCGAAAGTAGGTGCTCAACTCCATCGGACAGCGCACGCCCTTCGGGACATAGACGAACGTGCCGTCGCTGAAGACCGCGGCGTTGAGTCCGGCGTAGTAGTTGTCGGTATGCGGAACCACCGAGCCCAAATACTGTTTGATCAACTCCGGATGGTCGTGAACGGCCTCGGAAATGGAGCAGAAGATCACGCCCGCGTCGGCCAACGCGGAACGGAAGGTCGTGGCCACCGAGACGCTGTCGAAGACGGCATCCACGGCGATCCCGGCGAGCGCCTTTTGTTCCTCGATCGGGATGCCGAGCTTTTCGTAGGTCTCGAGCAAGGCCGGATCGATCTCGTCGAGACTCTTGGGCATGTCTTCCGGTCGTTTCGGGGCCGAGAAGTAGGAAATCGACTGGAAATCAATCGGCGGATAGTGGACCGATGCCCAGTGCGGCGTCTGCATGGTCAGCCAGTGCCGGTATGCCTTGAGCCGCCACTCGGTCATGAACTCGGGCTCGCCCTTGCGGGCGGAGATGGCACGCACCACCCCTTCGTCCAGACCGGGCGGCAGGGTATCGGACTCGATCTCGGTCACGAAACCATGCTCGTACTCGGATCGGACGATATCGTCGACAGCTTGGGTTGAGGTCATCTCTCCTGGCTCCGTTTTCTTGAGCGTTTTACTGGGTATTTACTATACGCCCTTCTCGGCGGGTTTCAACAGCCCGCGGGACGTGCGCAAGGCATCGGGTCGGTTTGGCTTAAATCCTCGACATCGATCATGTCCGAGCGCCGCACCCAGGTTTCAAGGGCTCTCCCGCGACGACCCAAACAACGGCGGGATTATATTCGAATTTTCGCAACGCATTCAGCGCAGACTTGTTAATGCGAACGGTTCCCATTATTCTATCCGCCGGACGGAAAACCACCGAGACCGCTACCCACATTCGGCCATCAGGAGGCCCAACCGCATGAAACCATCACGCTATCTCATCTCCTCGATCAGCGGCGGGATCGCCGCGACACTCCTCTTCGCCCTCCCGCCCAGCGTCGAGGCGGCCGAGGAAGAGGTCAACCTCTACTCCGCGCGTAAGGAGGAGTTGATCAAACCCTTGCTGGACCGTTTCACGGAGCGAACCGGCATCAAGGTCAACATGGTGACGGACAAGGCCGAGACCTTGCTCAAGCGCTTGGAGAGCGAGGGGATCAATTCGCCGGCCGATTTGCTGGTCACCGTCGATGCCGGCAACCTCTATCGCGCCAAAGAGGCCGGGGTGACCCAGCCGATCGAAAGTCAGGAGCTGATCGATGCGATCCCGGAGGCTTACCGTGACCCCGAGGGTCATTGGTTCGGCCTGTCCCTGCGTGCGCGCCCGATCCTCTATGTCGAGGGCAAGGTCGATCCGACCAGCCTCACGACCTACGAGGCGCTGGCCGACCCCGCTTGGAAGGGGCGCATCTGCATCCGCTCCTCGGACAACATCTACAACCAGTCGATGGTCGCATCCATGATTGCCGCCGACGGCGTCGACGCCACCGAGGCCTGGGCGACGGGGCTCGTCGCCAACATGGCGCGTCCGCCCAAAGGTGGCGATCGGGACCAGATCGCGGCTGCGGCGGCCGGTCAGTGCGACATCGCCATCGCCAACACCTACTACCTCGCCGGCATGCTGACCTCGGGCGATCAGAGTCAGGTGGACGCCGCGCAGGTCATGCGAGTCTTCTGGCCGAACCAGGACGGTCGCGGCGCCCACGTCAACGTGAGCGGGATCGCCATGACCCACTCCGCGAAGAACCGGGAGGCGGCAACCAAGCTTGCCGAGTTCCTCGTCAGCCCCGAGTCTCAGACCTGGTATGCCGAGGTCAACGGCGAGTACCCGGTGCTCCCGGGTGCTGAGGTCAGCGAGCTCCTGCAATCCTGGGGCGAGTTCAAGGCCGACGACCTTCAACTCTCGAAGCTCGGCGAATTCGGGCCGGATGCGGTGCGCCTGATGGACCGCGCGGGCTGGAAATAGACGGGGAACCACTCGAGAAGCGATAATGGGGCCTGACCGGGCCCCTTGTCGGCCCCTCACCCCGGAGGCAGTCCTTTTTACAAGATGAGGCGATCGTGAGCACGCATGAGCGCCGAGGATTGTGGTCGGCGAGCATCCTCGCGATTGCACTCTTGACCGGTTTGCCGGTGCTGGTGATCGTCGGTTTTCTCCTGGTTCCCACCGGCGATGTTTGGCAGCATCTGGTCGATACGGTCCTCGCCGACTATGTGCTCAACACGCTACTGTTGATGCTCGGAGTGGCCGTCGGAACCCTGATCGGCGGCGTCGGCACGGCCTGGCTGACCAGCATGTGTCGCTTTCCCGGGCGCGGCCTTTTCGAATGGGCACTGATCCTGCCCATGGCGATGCCCGCCTACATCATCGCCTACACCTACACCGGCATGCTCGATTTCGCCGGACCGGTTCAGAGCACGCTCAGGGACTGGACCGGATGGGGGTTCGGAGACTACTGGTTTCCCGAGATCCGCTCGCTCGAAGGGGCCGCGACGATGCTCGCCTTGGTCCTCTACCCTTACGTCTATCTGCTCAGCCGAGCGGCCTTTCTCGGCCAGTCGCTGTGTGTGTTGGACGTCAGCCGCACACTCGGCAACGGTCCCTGGCGCACCTTCTTTTCGGTCGCATTGCCCCTGGCACGTCCCGCCATCGTTGCCGGACTGACCCTGGCCCTGATGGAGACCCTGGCCGATTATGGTACGGTCCAGTATTTCGGCGTCCAAACCTTCACGACCGGGATCTTCCGCACCTGGTTCGGTCTGAACAACGCTGCGGCTGCAGCACAGCTCTCGGCGATGCTGCTCGGCTTCGTCCTGGTGCTGATTGCGCTGGAGCGGATCTCGCGCAGCCAGGCCCGTTACCACGACACGGGTCGGCGGCATCAATCGATCCGCCGCTACCATCTGACCGGCTGGCGCGCCGTCGCGGCGGTCGTCTTTTGCTTGATTCCGCTGATGCTCGGGTTCCTGATCCCCGCCGGACAGCTCGCCGTCTGGGCGTTGACGATCGCCGAGGGCGCCTACGACGCAGCCTTCTGGCGCTTGGTGCGCAATAGCCTCGAGCTCGCGGCAATCGCCGCGCTGATTGCCTTGCTGCTCGCACTGGTGCTGGGCTACGGAAAACGCCTGCACCCCACCCGCACGGTCACTGCGGCCGTGAAGGTCGCGGGTCTGGGCTACGCCATTCCCGGGACGGTCATCGCCATCGGCGTCATTATCCCTTTCGCCTGGTTCGACAACACGCTGGACGCCTGGATGCGCCGCACCTTCGACGTCTCCACCGGCCTGTTGCTGAGCGGAACCCTGGCCGCCCTGATCTTCGCCTACCTGACGCGCTTTTTGGCCGTTGCACTGCAGACGGTCGAGGCGGGGCTCGGGCGCATCCGACCGTCCATGGACGAGGCCGGCCGCGCGATGGGCTATCGACCCGGGCAGGTCCTGCGGCGTATCCACATCCCGATGCTCAGGGGCAGCTTGCTCACGGCGGTGCTCTTGGTCTTCGTCGATGTACTCAAGGAACTCCCGGCGACCCTGATCCTGCGACCCTTCAATTTCAACACACTCGCGGTACGCGCCTACGAGCTGGCCTCCGACGAGCGCCTGGCGGACACCGCGCCGGCCGCGTTGACCATCGTGCTTGCAGGCTTGGTTCCGGTTATCCTGCTGAGCCGTTCCATCACCAAATCCCGCAATGCCGACACAGCTTGAGGTCAGAGACGTCAGCGTCGCCTATGGCGACACCACGATCGTGCGCGATGTGTCATTCGTCCTCGAGCAAGGCATCATCGGGTGTCTGCTCGGACCGAGCGGCTGCGGCAAGACGACCTTGCTGCGCGCCATCGCCGGTTTCGAGCCCGTCAGCGGCGGCGAGGTCCTGTTGCACGGGCGTCGCGTCTCGGTGCCCGGCGACACCCTTCCCCCGGAGCAACGGCGGGTCGGCATGGTCTTTCAGGACTTCGCCTTGTTCCCGCACCTCACGGTGGCACGCAACGTCGCGTTCGGCCTACGCGGACTCAAACGGGCCGAGCGCGAGCGTCGCGTCGCGGAGCTCCTCGATCTGGTGGACCTGCGACACGCGGCATCCCTATACCCGCACGAGCTCTCCGGAGGGATGCAGCAACGGGTCGCCCTGGCCCGCGCCATGGCACCGCGTCCCGATATCCTGTTGCTCGACGAGCCCTTCTCGAGCATGGACGCGGAGCTGCGCGAGCAGCTCGCGCGCGAGGTCCGGAATTTACTCAGACGCGAGGGCGTGACGGCGATCCTCGTCACCCACGATCAGCTCGAGGCCTTCGCCATGGCCGATCAGATCGGCGTGATTGCGAACGGCAGCATCCGTCAATGGGGAACCGGATTCGGGCTCTACCATGAGCCTGCAGATCGCTTCGTTGCCGGCTTCATCGGCCAGGGCGTCTTGCTCCCGGCGGTCGTGGTGGACGAGACACGCGTGAAGACGGAGCTCGGGCGCGTCGCCGGGAGCAAGCCGCATGGTTTGCTGCCCGGAACGACGGCGGAGGTGTTGATCCGACCCGACGACATGCTTTACGACGAGACCAGCCCGAGGCGCGCGGTCGTGGTCGAACGCGCATTTCGCGGCGCCGAATACCTCTACCAGCTCCGGTTGGAAAGCGGAACCGAGGTGCTTTGTTTGGTCCCGAGCCATCATCAGCATGCCGTCGGGGACGAGATCGGGGTCCGGCTCGAAGCCGATCATCTAGTGGTCTTTCCCTGCACGGGCGGCGAACCGGATACGCCGGAAGACGCGGCGGCGAACCGTCCCCCGGCGCGGACCTGACCGGAAATGGCGTCGGATCCCGGCGATGCAGGACCCCTTTCGCTCAGCCGCTTCGGCCGGTTTTCTTGGCCTTCTTCTCCGCCCGCTTCTCCTTCATGTTCTTCAGCGGCTGCTTCTTGGCTTCCTTCTTTTTGTCTTCGCCTTTGCTCATTTGTGTCTCTCCACGTCCCGTCGTCGATCGATCGGATATCGGTGATCGGTCGGAACGCTCGAACGGAATGGTCGAATGGGCCCTGTACCGGCCCGGCTCTGCCCGATGATCGTCGGCGTTCAATCCTCGAATCGGCAGGAGGTTATCATGCCACAAGCCCCCCGTAAGGCTAGCGCCGCGCACACCGAGATCCCGACGGCGATACGCAACCTTATCGCCCTTTATCTGGCCGTATCGATCGGCGCGATCGCCCTGCTGCTGTTCGGCGGCGATCCATCGTCCGGGATATTTCTCGTCCTCTTTGCGCTACCATGGAGCCTGTTCGTAAGCCAGGTCAGCGGCCTGCTCGGAATCGACTCGGCCGCGCTCAACCTTGCACTGCTTGCAATCGGCGTCGGTATCAACGGCGCGCTGCTTTATCTACTCGGTCGCCGCTTGCGCAGACGACAATCGCCTTCTTGACCAACGCGAGATCACCGATGGCATCCTCGATCTTTTCCGCGCGCGCTCCACACGTTTTGATCGGCGTCCTGGCGATACTTGCCGCCGCCGGATGTACCAATCACCTGCAGGAACGACAGCTGATCCCGCCCACCGATTCGCGAGCACAGGCTTGCGTGGCGAGCTGCGACCTGAGCCGAAGCCAGTGCGAGCAGCGCCAACGGGTGCGCGAGGACGAGTGCCGCCTGCATTACGAGCGACTGTCGGCAGATCACGAGACATGTCTCGCCACGCCGGGAGCGCTCTGCATCAGGCCCGACACCTGCCCGGCCGCCGAGATGACGATCTGCACGATTCAGTACGAAGAGTGCATCGTCGGCTGCGGCGGCAGCGTCGAGACACGGTTCTCGCTGCCCCGCGCGGCCTCGGGCTGATCTCGGACGTTCGGACGGTTCGAGACCGCAGACGCGATGCTCCAGCTCGCGTCCGTTCACGAGCCATCCGCCTGGAGGCCACACGAGGTCGCCCGCATCGGGCGCACAGGGCCGCTGCTTCGCATCGACCCGTGCCGAGTCTGCCGTGTTCGCGGTAACGCGTATACGGCATTATTTTTGCTTTCCGTGGTTCGTTACCCCTAAAAACAGCTTTGAGGATAGACCATGAACGACACCAATGTGACCTGGCACGAACACCAGGTCTCTCGCGTGGATCGCGAAACGATGAAGGGACACAGGGGCTGCGTGATCTGGTTCACCGGACTCAGCGGCTCGGGAAAGAGCACGATCGCCAATACGCTGGACCATCGGCTCCACCAGCAGGGCATCCACAGCGCGGTACTGGACGGGGATAATGTCCGTCACGCCCTCAATGCCGGACCCGGAATGCTCCGCGAGGTTCACGGCGAGGAGTTCGCACAACGCTTCGGCCTTGGTTTCTCCGCGATCGATCGTGAAGAAAACATTCGACGCATCGGCGCGGTCGCACACCTCTTTGCACAAGCCGGCATCATCGCCCTGACCGCCTTCATCAGTCCCTATCGCGCGGACCGTGACCGGGTTCGGCGCGCCATGCCGGAAGGTGACTTCATCGAGGTCTTCGTCGATACCCCGATCGAGATCTGCGAGACCCGCGACCCCAAGGGGCTCTACAAGAAAGCCCGTGCCGGCGAAATCAAAGGCTTCACCGGGATCGACGATCCGTACGAGGTCCCGACCGCACCTGAGCTGCAACTCCATGCCGGCCGGAACCCGCCGGATATCTTGGCCGACGAGGTGATCGCCTATCTGCGTTCAAGCGGGGTCATCCTGCCGAGGTCCTAAGCTCACGGGCCGCGATGCAGCCTGATTCGATACCTTGAACAACCCCAAGTCGTAGGATGGGTAGAGTGCAGCGAAACCCATCCTTACCATCACCGACGTCGTCGCAAAGAGGTCGCGGCTTGGAGGCCAAATTGAACTTTGCCACTTCGTCACGAGACGCTTTAGCTTGGAGGATGGGTTTCGCTGCGCTAGTTTGGAGGATGGGTTTCGCTGCGCTCTACCCATCCTACGTTTTCGCGGTCAGCCCTTCTCGAGCAGGCTTCGGAGATCGATAATCGCCGCGTTCGCACGCGAGATATAGGACGCCATCACGAGGGAATGATTCCCGATCGGACCGAATCCGGTGCCGTTCAGGATCATCGGGCTCCAGATCGGATTCTGAGTGTTCTTGAGCTCTCGGATGATCTGTTGGAGGGAGACCAGCGCGTTCTTGTCTTCAAGCACCTTCTCGAAATCGATCGAGAGTGCCTCGAGGGTATGCAGCAAGGCCCAGGTATAGCCGCGCGCCTCGAAGAAGACGTCGTCGATATCCAGCCACGGGGTCTTGTTCTCGCGCTCGCCGACGGCCGGACGTGCTTGCTGAGCACTTGGTTCACCCGCGAGCGACGTATCCAAATGGGCCTGCCCGACAGCATAGGAGAGGCGCTGAGCCAGGCTGCCCAGGCGCTTTTCGGCAACCGCGAGATAGGATCTCAAATTGTCGGATCGCGCGAAAAACTGCCCGTCCGAGGTCGCGTCGTCTCTGAGACGCTCGAAATACCGGTACATGGCAGCTATGCCGGTGCGATATTCGGACTCCGTCGAGGGTAGGATCCATGACTCGGAATCGTAGCTGAACTGTGGCTCGGCCACCTGAAGATCCGGGTCCTCGACCGATTGAGTCTGGGAGCGGGAAAACTCGTTGCGCATCGCTCGCGACAGATCCCGCAGCTCGGTGAGGGCACCGAACTCCCAATTCGGAATGTTGTCCAGGAAGACGCCCGGCGGGGTCATATCATTGCTCAGATAGCCGCCTGGTTTGTCCAGAAGTGTCTCGGCGATGCCGATGGCGGCGGCAGTCGTGTAGCTGCCGGTCATGAGTCGCGCCGGCTCGCTCCCGTCGCCGCCGGCCAAGCTCGCTGCCTTTTCCCGGACGTCGAAGGTCGCCGGCGAGCGCGACCAGAAGACCGCGAGAATCGTGATCACCAGGATGTAGGTGACGACAAACAATCCCGCTGTCCACCACAGCCCCTTCTCGCGCCAGGTTCGCGGATCATACATCTTGACGACTTCGGTCACCGTCTTCGGCAGGTGCGGCTTTTCCATCACGTTCTCCGTACTTTCTGGGGCTTGTGCGTTCGCGGGACTGCAAAGCCGCTCGGGAACCTCGAATCGATGTCGACCTCGCGGCCGCGACTGTACGCGCCTGACGGGCAGGGCCCGCACCGGCGCCCGTCGAGCGGGGCCGGTGCGGGAACCTCGGCCTAACGCATGGGGCCGAAGTGTTTCATCCAAGTCGGCATTGGTTGGACAACAGGCGGTGTCGGTGACGGCTCCGCTGCAGGGGCAGGCGCAACCGGCGCGATAATGGCCGGTGCCGGAGTCGGGCCAGGTGCCTCCACCGAAGCGGGTGCCTCTGCCTGAGCAGGCGCCGCCGCCGGGGCCGGTGCCTCCTTCGGAGCAGGTGCCTCCGCCGGAGCAGGTGCCTCCGCCGGAGCAGGCGTCTCCGCCGGAACAGGCAATGGTGCTGCCGCGACCGGCGCCTCGACGACCTCCGCCTCGATCATGTGCGCTTCTGCCGATGCCGGATCCGTCACCGGAGGCCCGGAAACAGGCTCCTCTGCCGCCGGCATGACGGCCACCGGCACTTCGATGAGGGAGTCCGGGGTCGTGGCTGCCGGATCCGCGGGCACAACCGGCTCCTCGGGTATGCTCTCCGCGACGGCAGGCTCCTCGACGGGCGCCGCAGCCGGCGGGGCGGACACATCCGGGGCAGGCGCATCCGGAAGGACCGGAAGCGTTGGATGCGCTAGGGAGGGCGTTGCCGCAGGGCTCGGCGGAGCGGCCGTGGTCGAACCCGGCAGAGGCGCGAAATGCGGCATCCGATACTCTTTTGGCGTGCCGACCGCCGGAGACGCAGGCGTCACCGGAGCGGGCTCTGAGGATACCTCGGCGGCCGGCTCGCCACCGGGCTCAGGCACCTCGGCCTCGGCCTCGGGGACGGTGGCGATGTCGGCCTCGACCCCGGAAACAGCTGCGGCCTCGGATTTGGCCTCGACCTCGGAAACAGCTTTGGAAGCGGGCTCGGCAGCAGCGGAGTCCGCCACCGGTGCGGATTCAGGCGCCGGCGCGGGGGCTACCGGCAAGGGCGCGAAATGGCGCAGGCCGGCTGGCTCGGACCGAGTGGTCTCGGGCACCGGTGACGCCGCGTCGGCAGGGACTTGTGCTGTCGGCTCGGGCGCACTTTCCGGTTGAGCCGTACTCGCCGCAGGTGCTGCCCGCAGGGGCGCGAAGTGCGGCGCGCCGGCTGCCTTCGACGGAGCGGGCTCGGGTTCCGTAGGTGACGCCTCAGCAGGAGCTTGCGCGACCGGCTCCGGCGCAGGCGCCAGCTCGGCTGCGCTCACCGCGGGTGTAGGCGCGGCAGCCGACGGCGGCGGCGCCGACACCGTCACGGTCCCGATGGGAGCGAGATTCGCGGCGACTTGAATCGGCGTCAGAGGTGCGGGTTCCTCGAAAGGGTCTGCAAGCGTGACGTACAGGGTTCCGACAACAGTCACGACGGCCACGGTCCAGACGGACGTCTTACCGATATCGATAGTCGCCAGTTTTGCCCGCGCTTGTGCGAGCGTGGCCACGACCTCTTTCATCAGGTTGTTCCTCGTTTAGGACGGTTAGAAATGGATTTGGTCATAAAACCTGCTTAGGCTGCCTGAATAGGCGCGCGGGTTCAAGGGAGAACCACAATCGGGAAAGACAATCGCGCCGCAATCGGGCGTTCGGCGAGGACTCGGCGCGCCGGGTGGGCGGTCGGCCGGCGAGCGGCTCACCGCCTGGTGCAGCCGCCTTCGCACCTTGCGGATCGTCACGCGAGATTCGCGGATCGACTGCCGCATGCCAAGCGCCCCGGATATACTGCTGCGAATGTCGCCGGCCCGCCGAGACGTCCACCGACGCCCGAGCCGACCCGTGAATCCGGGAACCGGTTTCGTACTCACCCGACCAGACAAAGGCTGCGGCCGCCCATTATCGCTATGGCAACCAACCCTCTCTCAGGCGCCGGATACCTGCTCCAGGGCGTCGGACTGATCACCCGACCCGGGTTGCGGCGGTTCGTCGTTGTTCCGCTCGCGGTCAATATTCTGATCTTCTCCGCTGCCATCGCCCTGGGCGTGCGTCTGTTCGGAAACGTCCTCGCGACCCTCGAGGCGCGCCTTCCGAGCTGGCTCGGCTGGCTGGACTGGGTTCTCTGGCCCCTGTTCGTCCTAGTCCTGCTCGTTGTGGTCTTCAACCTCTTCGCGCTGGTGGCAAACCTGATCGCGTCGCCCTTCAACAGCCTCTTGGCCGAGAAGGTCGAGCGGATGCTCACCGGACGCCCGCTCGATGAGGGAAGCACCCTTGCCGGCGTCATGGCCGACATCGTGCCGACACTCGTCGACGAGATCCGAAAACTGCTTTATACCGTTGTTCTTGCGATTCCTTTCCTACTCCTGCTGTTCGTGCCCATCGTCGGACAGATCCTCTGGTTTCTGTACATTGCCTGGGTATTGGCCGTTCAGTATTCGGATTATCCGATGGGAAACCACGGGATGAAGTTACGCGAGATGCGCCGAAGGCTCGCTCGGCAACGCGGGATAAGCCTTGGTTTCGGCGCTTCTGCGGCCATGCTGAGCATGGTGCCGCTGGTCAATTTCATCCTCATGCCGAGCGCCGTGGCGGGCGCCACCGCCATGTGGGTCCGTGAGCTGAAAGGCGCGACGAATTATCAAAGTCCAACCCGGTCTCGTGTGGCGACGCGCTACGTTCTGCTCGAGATCGACCATCTCTCGGGCCGGATCGGCGGCGAGGTGCAGGTCGGACCACATGCCGGGCAGTCGCTCGATCAGGTGACGACGGAGGATCTCGTCGAGATGCTCGAGACGTGCTATGCAGGCGACCCCGAGTCGGCCGAGGCGCTCGAGGTCTATCTCGATCGCGAGCGCGGACGCAAGACCGCGGAGGCACCGCACCGCCGACACGCCGAGGCACCGCACGCACCGATCGAGCGGATGCCGTCGGACGAGGCCCGGGCCATCCTCGGTATCGGCCCCGATGCCGGTCCGCAAGACGTTCGCAGCGCGCACCGGCGCCTGATCCAGCGTCTGCACCCGGACCGCGGCGGCTCGGACTATCTGGCCTCCAAGATCAACGAGGCGAAACAGGTCCTGTTGAACTAAACCGCGCCGGCTCCAGCGGCAGTCAAGTCTGCCGGGGCCGATCCCATCCAATAAACATCGCATACCGCGCCGGGCGCGGTTTAGAGGCACAGCTCGCCCATGTTCGTCCGAATCCTGCTTGTGTTGATGGTGCTGGCCGCAGTGATCGGCGCCCTCGCCTACGTTAAATACAGCCAGATCCAGTCCGAGAGCGCCATGTTCTCGCAACCCATGCCGGCACCGACGGTGACTGCCGTGACGGTCGAGGCGAGGGCCTGGGAGCCGACCCTGGAGGCGGTCGGCACCCTGCAGGCGATCCAGGGCGTGGAGGTGAACAACGAGGTCGCCGGGCAGGTGACGGCGATCGAGTTCGAATCAGGCGCGATGGTCAAGAAAGGCGACATCCTGGTCCGGCTGGCCGATGAGGTCGATCGCGCCGACTTGGAGGGATTACAGGCGGCGGAGCGCCTCGCGCAGATCAAGGTGGACCGCAATCGCTCGCTGCTCAAGGACCGTGCCGTCGCTCAAGGCGACTTCGACGAGCTCAGCGCGCAGCTCGATCAGGCCCGCGCGCAGGTCAAGGCCAAACAGGCGACGATCGAGAAGAAGACGATCCGCGCGCCCTTCGACGGACAGCTGGGCATCCGTCGAATCGACCTCGGGCAGTTCCTTGCCGAAGGTTCCTCGATCGTCCCGCTCCAGACCCTGGATCCCGTTTATGTCGACTTCGCCCTGCCCGAGCGTCACCTGGGGCTTCTGCAGGTCGGGCAACAGGTGCAGGTGCGCGTCTCCGCGCACCCGGACCGGATCTTTGACGGGGTCATCCAGGTCATCAGCCCCGGGATCGACCAAGGCACGCGCAACGTCCGTGTCCGTGCGGGCCTGAGCAATCCGGATCTGGCGCTTCGGCCCGGCATGTTTGCACGCGTCGCGACCCTCTTGCCGCGCGAGAACGCCGTGCTGACCATCCCGCGTGAAGCCATCGCCTTCAACACCTACGGCGACGCGGTCTTCGTCATCCGGGAGGAAGACGGCAAGGCGCTCGTCGAGCGCCGCCAAGTGCGCACCGGCGCGGTACGCGGGGACGAAATCGCGGTGCTGGAGGGACTTGCCGAGGGCGACCGTGTCGTCTTGTCCGGCCAAGTCAAACTCAACAACGCGCAAGAGGTCCGAATCGTCGATGCAGTGGGCGAGACGCCCGGGGCCGGCACATCCGAGGCCGAACCCACGCCTGACGCCGAGTCCGAGTCCAAGCCCCAGTCTGAAAGCGTTCCCGAGGACACGGCGACATGAAATTCACCGACATCTTCGTCCACCGCCCGGTCCTGGCCACCGTCGTCAGTCTGTTGATCTTCATCCTCGGCATTCGCGCCTTCCTCGACCTGGAGATCCGTCAGTACCCGGCGACCCAAAACACCGTCGTCACCATCACCACGGCCTACCCGGGCGCCAGCAGCGACCTGGTCCAGGGCTTCATCACCACGCCGCTGCAGCAGGCGGTGGCCGAAGCCAACGGGATCGAGTATCTCGTCGGTACCAGCACCGCCGGGATCTCGGTCATCGAGGCGAACATGCGCCTCAACTATGACCCCAACGCGGCCGTCGCCGAGATCCAGGCGAAGGTCGCCAGCCGTCTGAACGTCCTGCCCGAGGCCGCGCAGAACCCGGTGATCGATTCCACGACCGGCGACTCGACCGCACTCATGTATCTCGCCTTCTACAGCGAGGAGATGACGCTGCCGCAGATCACGGACTACCTGATCCGGGTCGTGCAGCCTCAGCTGCAGGCGCTGGAAGGCATCGCCAAGGCCGAGATCTTCGGCGACCAGACCTTTGCGATGCGGATCTGGCTCGACCCCGCACGCATGGCCTCGCTGGGTGTCAGCGGCGACGAGGTCGCCCGTGTGCTCGCCGAGAACAACTATCTCGCCGGCATCGGGCGGCTGCGCGGGGATCAGGTCCAGATCGATGTGTCGGCGACCACCGACGTCAGTCGCGTCGAGGACTTCCAACGCCTGGTCGTGCGCGCCCAAGACGACACCCTGATCCGTCTCGACGACATCGCCGAGGTCGAGATGGGTGCCAAGACCTATGACTCGGCCACGCTCTACAAGGGCATCCCGGCCATCTTCATCGGCATCGAGCCCGCGCCCGGCTCCAATCCGCTCGACGTCGCCGCGCGGGTGAGGGACCTGATGCCCGAGCTCGAGACCCAGTTCCCGGAAGGGCTGAAGGCGTTCGTGCCCTACGACGCCAGCGAGTTCATCGAAGAATCCATCACGGAGGTGTTCAAGACGCTCGCCGAGGCGGTGCTGATCGTGCTGCTCGTCATCTTTCTGTCGCTCGGCTCGTTCCGTGCCGCCCTGGTCCCCTCGGTCGCGGTGCCGCTCTCGATCGTCGGGGCCGGCTTCCTCATGTTGCTCCTGGGTTTCTCGATCAACCTTCTGACATTACTTGCGATGGTTCTCGCCATCGGGCTTGTCGTCGACGACGCCATCATTGTGGTCGAGAACGTGCACCGACACATCGAGATGGGCAAGAGCGGAATGCAAGCGGCGATCGACGGCGCGCGCGAGCTCGCCATGCCGATCATCGCCATGACCACGACGCTGGTCGCCGTCTACGCGCCCATCGGCTTCATGGGCGGGCTGGTCGGATCGCTCTTCACCGAGTTCGCCTTCACACTCGCCGGCGCCGTGGTGGTCTCGGGCGTGGTGGCCCTGACACTCTCCCCGATGCTCGCCGGACGCGTCCTGCGTGCGGGCAGCGAGCAAGGCCGTTTCGAGCAAGGCGTCGAACATGCTTTTACCGGTCTTGCAGAGGGTTATCGGCGCCTGCTGCATGGTTGGCTTAAGTATCCGGGCGTCACCCTCCTGGTCGCCGTCGTCATTCTGGCCGCCATCTACGGCATGTACAGCATGACCAAGAAGGAGCTGGCCCCGACCGAGGACCAAAGCATCCTCTTCTTTATGGGCACCACGCCCCAGACCGCGACCGTCGATCTCAATCTGCGTTATATCGACGAGATGCTGCCGATGTTCGAATCCTTTCCCGAATACAAGGAGAGCTTCATCATCGCCGGCATGGGCGGTGACCAGAGCATGACGTTCGGAGGCTTCAAGATGTCGCCGCCCTCGGAGCGCGAGCGTGGCCAGATGGAGATCCAGCCGCAGCTCCAGGGCATGCTCGGCGAGATCACCGGCATGCAGACCGTTGTCTTCCCCCGACCGAGCTTGCCGACACCGGGCAACGGTATTCCCGTCGAATTCGTCGTCCTCTCGGACCGCCCCGTCGCCGAGCTCGACGTCCTCGCCGACCAGTTGCTCGGCAAGGCGATGGCCAGCGGCAACTTCATGTTCCTGAGCAAGGACATCAAATACGAGCGGCCGCGCACCGTCTTGGAGGTCGATCGCGACCTCGCCGGTGATCTCGGAATCAGCATGGCCGATCTCGGCCGCAGCCTCTCGGTGATGCTCAACGAAGACTATGTGAACTGGTTCAGCCTGGAAGGCCGCAGCTATCAGGTGATTCCTCAGGTCGCACAGCGTTTCCGAAACGATGTCGGCGAGTTACAGGATTTTTATGTCCGCAATGCAGCGGGCGATCTGATCCCGCTGTCGGCCCTGGTCGAGATCCGCGACGAGGTCGAGCCCTCCAAACGCGTCCAGTTCCAACAACTCAACGCCATCACGCTCTCGGGCGTCATGACGCCCGGCGTCCCCCTGGGTGCCGCCCTCGCCTATTTGGAGCAAGAGGCGTCTGACCTCTTCCCGCGCGGCGTGCGCTGGGACTACAAGGGCGAGTCGCGTCAGTTCAAGACCGAAGGTGCGGCGCTCGAGGTCACCTTCTTTCTCTCGCTCCTGATTATCTATCTGGTGCTGGCCGCCCAGTTCGAGAGCTGGCGCGACCCCTTCGTGATCCTGATGTCCGTCCCGCTCACCATCGCGGGCGCCCTCGCCTTCCTTTTTCTCGGGTTCGCGAGCGTCAACATCTATACCCAGGTCGGGCTCATCACGCTCATCGGTCTGATCGCCAAGAACGGCATCCTGATCGTCGAGTTCTCCAACCAGTTGCGCGAGCGCGAGGGACTTTCCAAACGCGATGCAGTCGAGCAAGCCTCGGCGATCCGGCTTCGCCCGATCCTGATGACCACGGTCGCCATGCTGGTCGCCATGATCCCGCTCCTCACCGCCAGCGGTCCGGGGGCCGTCAGCCGCTTCGACATCGGCCTTGTCATCGTCACGGGGCTGGGCATCGGCACGCTCTTCACGCTCTTCGTGGTGCCGGCCTTCTATATGCTGCTCTCGCCGGATCAGCAGCGGACCGTCGGCGTCGTCCGTCCCGAGATCGATGCGGCTTAAACCGCGCCCGGCGCGGTATGCGATGTGTTTGGATGTGATCGGCCCCGGCAGACTTGACGACCGTTGGAGTCGGCGCGGTTTAAGATCACAAACTCATTGTCGTGGCTTCGAGAATCGTTTCGACCACATCGGCAATGTCCAAGTCGCCAACCGCGACCGCCCAGGTCCGCCGGATTCATCCGGCACCCGGGGACGGGCGACTTCAGTCGCCCGAGCGCGCCCTCGCGGCGAACGAAGGTCCGCCGCGAGGGCCGACTAAAGTCGGCGGACCCAGGCGTGCGGCCGAAGTCTCCCGTCGGGGAACCCGAGATGCCTGAACGCAGGGATGAGCAAGGCTGGCAGTGAGTGATGAGTGGCGGGAAGCGAATTCGTGAACAGTGATTTTTCTATCTCTGGAGCAGTTCCGGATCTGCGCCCCGCCGCGCCCGGAGCAGGAACAGTCCGCCTTCCCGTTTGTCCCGTCGCGGTCCTTGATATACATTCTAGACTCTGTATATCCATACGAGGTCTCGACGTCCATGCAAATCTCCAAATGGGGCAACAGTCTAGCCGTGCGTCTGCCCGCGGCGGTGATCGAGGCGCTTGCGCTCAAGGAGGGCGACGACATCGAGATCGTCGTTGCCGACGAGCGCCGTTTCGAGGTCCGACGCAAGCCGACCCGGACCGAGCTGCTCGAGCGCTTACGGGCCTATCGTGGGCGACTCCCGGCGGACTTTCGCTTCGATCGGCTGGAGAGCCACGAGGACCGCGGGTGACTACAGAGACCGACTTTTTCGACACCAATGTCGTGCTCTATCTGCTGAGCGAGGACGAGATCAAGGCGAACCGCGCCGAGGCCCTCCTCGCGGCCGGAGGGACGATCAGCGTGCAGGTGTTGAATGAATTCGTCAGCGTGGCTCGCCGCAAGCTCGGATGCGATTGGACTGAGGTTCGGGATATCCTCGAAACCATCCGCGCCCTGTGCCCGGTGCAGCCTTTGACGATCGACGTCCATGATCTGGGTCTGCGGCTCGCCGAGCGCTACGGTCTCCCGATCTACGATGCCATGATTGCCGCCAGCGCCCTGGATTGCGGCTGCACCACCCTTTGGTCGGAGGATTTCCAGGACGGCCAGACCCTCGACGGACGGCTGCGCGTCCGTAACCCTTTTGTCACCAGCCCCGGTCGTGCCTAAGCGGTGTCTCGCGCAACTCAGCCCGCCCCGGTCCGGAAATAGACCGCTCCTCGACCTGGTGCATCGTCTGAGCATCGGCCATATCGACGACACGCATTTCTTCACGCTGTCGCAGGTCTACGAGGACCTGCTTCTGAAGACGGGCGAGAAGAACGGTGCGATCACGCGTACCCGACCTTCGTCCCGAACCTGAACACTTCGAGCTACTCCGTCAGGACTAAAAGGATATCCAGAATGCCATTGACCCAGGCAATTCAGGGGTATGTGCTGATCATCGCGATGGTGCTGATACCCATGCTGATCGTCGTTCTGATCTTGACCGCCTGGAAGCGGTTCGTGCGCAACCGGAATTGCCGTCGCCTTTGTCGCCTATCAGACCCTGAAGATCGTTGGTGTTGTCGCTTAATTGGCGCGGGCTGGATGGGTTTCGCTGAGGCTCTACCCATCCTCGCGTATCAGTTGTTCTTGAATCGTTCCCGCCCGCTCCCACAGCAGCGCCATTGCCCAAATGAATACATCGAGCCGGATGCCGCCAGAAGCCCGGCGCGAATCACTGGACCGAAAACAGCCGCGACTCACTCCCGACGCGCGCGACGCAGGGTCTCCAACGCCCGGGCATAAGCCCCGCTCGCGATATCCTCGCGGACCCTTCGGGCATCGTCCCCGAGGATGGGCGCGACCAGATCTCCGAGCTCGCCCCAGACCTCCAGAGCCCGTGGGTCGCCTTCGGAGAGCAGGAACTCCAATTGGGCCAGGAGGACCTGCGCGATGGCCGGATCCGCGTTCGAGGTCGCGGCCGCAGACTCCGTCGGCTCGGCGGTCGCCTTGCTGTCCGCGCCAAAGGGCTCCGGAGGCTCCGGGGGCACGGCAGGCAACCAGCGCAGCAGGGCTGCGTACAATCGTGTCGGCTCGACGGGCTTGCCGATAAAATCGTTCATACCGGCATCCAAGCAACGTGCGCGATCGTCCTCGAAGGTCCCCGCCGTCATGGCCAGGATGGGCAGATTGGCCCGGCCGGGGAGCGCGCGTATGGCGCGGGTTGCCGCCAATCCGTCCATCCGCGGCATCTGGACATCCATAACGACCAAGGCATAGTTTTGCTCGCGCACCCGTTCGACAGCGGTTAAACCGTCGTCGGCCATGTCCACGAGGAGCCCTGTCTCCTCGAGCAGATCCAGGGCGACGTCTCGATTGATCGGGTCGTCCTCGACCAAGAGGATCCGCGTGCCTGAATAACGTCTAGCGATCAGCTGCTCCGGCGGCGCTGTCGACGAGGACGCGGAGGCGGCCGTCGGCTGCGCCGGCCGGTCGTCCCGGCGCAGACGCGCGGTCATCCAGAAGAGACTGCCTTGCCCCGGGGTGCTGGTCACGCCGACCTCGCCACCCATGAGGGTCGCCAGTCGCTTGACGATCGCCAGACCGAGTCCGGTGCCACCATGGCGACGCGTCGTCGAGTCATCGGCTTGGGTGAAGGGCTGGAACAGACGCTCCTGCTGATCCGGCGTCAAGCCCATCCCGTGGTCCTCGACCTCCAGACGGAGCAGAATGCTCTCCGCGATCTCCTCGGCGAGAGTGCCCCGCACCCGGATCTCGCCTTGCTCGGAGAACTTGATCGCGTTGCCGAGGAAGTTGACCAGGATCTGCTCCAGACGCAGCGGGTCCCCGATCACCCGGGCCGGCAGGCGCGGATCGATCGTCGTCAGCAGCCGAAGACCCTTCTCGGACGCGCGCTCGCCGAGCAGGCCGACGCCTCGCTCGATTACCGCCACCGGCGAAAACGGCGTCTGCTCCAAGACCAGTCGGCCGGACTCGATCTTCGACAGATCGAGGATATCGTCGATGATGAGCAGCAGATGAGACGCGGCATCACCGAGCTTGTGCAACCGGGTTTGAGCCGCGGGCGCGGTCACTTCCTTCAGAAGCAGATGATTCAGCCCGAGAATCGCATTCATCGGGGTACGAATCTCATGGGTCATGTTGGCCAGGAACCGCGTCTTGGCCCGGTTCGCGGCATCCGCGGCGTCGCGTGCCTCGGCAAGCTGCGCGGTCCGCTCCGCAACCAACTCCTCCAGGCGATGGCGATACTGCGCCAGCTCGGTCTCGGCCGCTTTGCGCCGAGAGATATCGAAGAAGGTCACGACGATCCTCTGCATCCGACCCTGCTCGTCGTGCAGCGGATGCGCGTCGCAATGCACCCACACGGGATCCGGTCGATCGGGCCTGACGATACCCAGTGTCAGGCCCTGGAGAGCCTGCCCGGTCTCGGCGACACGCTGGACCGGAAACGCGTCCACCGGCATCCGGGTTCCGCTCTCGCCGATGAAATGCCACCTCGGGTCAGTGGCAGCGCGGCCCTGCATCTGCTCGACCGTCAGCCCCAGGAAATGGGACGCCATCGGGTTGGCGTAGAGAATCCGGGTATCGGGTGCATGCACAACCAAGCCGGCATACAGGTTGTCGACCAGAGCGCGGTAGTTGCGCTCGCTCTCGCGCAAGGCCGCTTGGGCGTTCAGGCGCACCATGGAGTCGGCCGCTGTATCCGCGACGGTCTGCAGCATGCCCACCCATTCCGACGCCTCCGGGCGTCGCCGCACATCGCCGAGGGAGAGGGCTCCCAACACCCGCTCGCCGATCTTCAGCGGGATGCAGACGAAGCTCACGACACCGAGTGCGCGCAGTGCCGGCAAAGCGTACTCGGGACGCCGATCCGCTTCGAGCTCCACCAATGCCTCGCCGTGTGTCGCAACCCAGCCCGACAGGGTCTGATCGACCGACACGCGCAAGGGCTCGTCCGATGCCCCCCCGATCCCGACGTCGCCGACAAAGACCATCTCGGCGGATGCGCGGTCGTAGGTTTCGATGGCGACATGGGGACATGCCAGACGCGTGGACAGCAGCTCGGCGAGGGCTTGACAAAATTGCGCCGCGTCGTCCGAGGAGACCGCCAGGCGAGCCGCGGCGCTGAGTGTCTCGCGCGCCTGCTGCGCCTGGAACCGCTCGGTGATATCGGCGTAGGTGACGAGAACGCCGTACCCGGGCAAGGGCAGATGCGTTGCGACGACACCGAGCCAGATGATCCGCCCATCCGGCTTGCGGATCCCCATGTCGGCGCGATGCAATCCTCTTGGGTCTTGCAACGCCAATACACTCGGGTATTCCGATGAGGGCATGGGGGATCCGTCCGGACGGATCAGCTCCCACGCGACGCCGCCGAGGGTGCGCCGCAGGTGCTCTTCGCGCGAGATCCCGAGGATCGTCTCGGCGATCGGATTAGCCTCGACGATGGCACCGTCTTCGTCGGCGACCGAGATCCCGAGTGGAAAGCTGTCGAACAGGGTTCGGTACTTGGTCAGAGCGACGTCGAGCGAGTGCTCCGTGCGTCTGTGCGCATCGAGCTCCGCGACCAAGCGCTCGGCCTGCGCGCGCAACTTGGCGACCGCATGCACGAGGCCGGCAACGAGCAGGCTGATCAGTGTCCCGGCCGCGGCGATTGACCAGACCTTCAGGGTTCCGACGGAAAGCCCGCCGCTCGCCTGGCTGGAGAACACCAGGGTCCAACGGTAGCCATTGAAGTCGAGCGGAATGCGGGCAACGCCGGTTCCCCCCGGTGACCCGGCGATGGGTGCCCCGGGCTGACTGTCGTAGAGCAAGGTCTCGGGTGCAAGGCCGTCCCCGTCGTAGACGGCGAGACGGATCCGCATCCCATCCCGTTGCTCCCATCGGCCCAGAATGCCGCGCATCAGATCGTTCATGCGGTAAGGGCTGTAAACCCATCCCGCCAGCGCGGCGCGACGCTCCTCGATGGTTCCTACCGGCATCCCGTCATGATAGACAGGCACATACATGAGCGCACCGGCCTGGACGTCTTCGTCGGTCTCTTGGACCAGACGGACCCGTCCGGAGAGCGCTGCGATATCGCGATCGCGTGCCTCTTCCATCGCGGCCCGTCGCACCGGCTCGGAGAACATGTCATACCCGAACGCGCGCAGATTACGACCGCTGAAGGGCTCCAGATAGCGGATCGAGGAGTAAAGCGAGCGCTCGCCCTCGGGCCAGACACGGTAGTCGGGAAACCCCTCCCGACGCACCACATCGAGATGCGCCTGCAACTGCTCGGGCATGATCGGGAGGGAGAATCCGACACCCTGGATCCCCGGCATCTGGTCGTCGAGCCGCAGACCGGCAACAAAGGTCCGCCATTCGTCGCGTGTGACCTCCTCGGATGCCGCGAACAGGGCCGCACCGCTGCGCAGGATCTGCGCATGCGCGGCGAGTCGGGTCTGAATGCGATCGGCGATCTCCGCCGCCACGAAGGTCAGCTCGTACTTGGCGAGTGCCTCGACCTCGGCTCGAACCACGAGGGTGAGCAGCGCAGTGCACAGCAGCCCCGAAACCAGTGTCGCCCACACCGGCCACGCCGAGCGGCGCGGGATGTGTCGCGGATCATCCATCGCGCGTGTGGATAACCAGACGCAGCGTGTTCAGCGCCTGCTCGAAATCGAAGTTCTGGACCTGGGACCGGAACCGTGCGGCATGTGTCCCTAAAATCGCCCCGATCAGGGGTGCGAACTCAAGCACGAGGTCTTTGGCGCGCGTGTTGTCCTCGGCCAAGAGCGTTTCCAACCGGGCCAGGACGATCGGTGCCTGCGACCAATCGAGATCGGGTGTCGCGCTCGGTCGCGGGCTCGTCACCGAGCGGATGCCCGCAAGAAGCGGAGTCAGGACAGATTCCAAGGCGCCAATGCCGGCCTCCAAGTCCGACGTCGATGCACCGCTCCGAACACGCTCGGCAAGCTCGCCCGCGCGCGCACCCAAGGTGGTCGCACCCAGGGTCGTCGAGAGTCGTTTCAGCGTTCGCGCCAGACGCTCGACCTCGACGAGCTCACCCGCCGCCAAGCGCCGACGCAGCACCGCCGCGACGTCTCCGTGCGCCCGGGAAAACAAGTCGAGCACCCGCCGATACCCGGCATGATCGGAGCCGACCGCACGCAAACCGGCAGCACTGTCGAGACCGGGAATCATCACCAAGGCGCCGGTCGAAGCACCCTCGTCGACGCGGCTCGCGGCGGTCTCCTCGTCCGCTCCGGGCGCCCCCGGCATCGGCGGAAGCCAGCGCAGAAGTGCGCTGTAGAGGCGTTCCGGCTGCACCGGTTTGCCGACATGATCGTTCATCCCGGCGTCCAGGCATGCCTGACGATCCTCCATGAAGGCGTTGGCGGTCATGGCCAGGATCGGCAGGGTCTCGCGGCCCGGCAGGCGACGAATCGACCTGGTCGCAGCTAGGCCATCCATGATCGGCATTTGCACGTCCATCAGCACCAGCGCGTAATCGCGCTCGCGGACGAGGTCCAGCGCCTCTTGTCCGTTCGCGGCAATGTCCACGACCAATCCGAGTCTGCACAACAACTCGCGGGCCACCTCGGCGTTGAGCGGATCGTCCTCGACCACGAGCAGCCGAACCCCGCGATAGCGGCGCCCCAGACGTCCCTCCAAGTCACCGGACGGCCCGAGGCGTGGATGAATCATATCGCCCGGGGTCGCCCCCTTGTCGCCGCGCAGCGGCACCTCGACCCGAAATCGGCTGCCCTGCCCCGGCACGCTCGCAACGCCGACCTGCCCGCCCATGAGCTCGGCCAACCGCTTGCAGATGACCAAGCCGAGACCTGTGCCGCCGTAACGACGCGTCGTGGAATCGTCGCCTTGGGTGAATGGCTTGAAGAGTCGCTCGCATTGGCTCGGGGTTAGACCGATGCCCTCGTCGGAAACCTCGAGACAGAACAGGAGTCGACGACCCTCCGCTTCGCGAGCCCGGGCGCTGACCCGAACTGTCCCGCGCTCGGAGAACTTGATCGCATTGCCGAGATAGTTCAGCAGGATCTGGCCGAGCCGATGAACATCGCCGTAGAGCACGGCCGGGATGCCCGGATCGATCGACTGCTCGAGGATCAGCCCCTTCGCCGACGCCCGCTCGCCGAGGATGCTGAAGGCGTGCTGAATCAGCGCAACGGGCGAGAAGCCGGTCTCCTCGAGCGTGAGCTGACCGGCCTCGATCTTGGAGAGATCGAGAATGTCGTTGATGATCGACAAGAGATGCTGGGCCGCATCCATGACCTTCGTAACCTGAGCGCGCGGCCTCGGGTCGATCACCTCGCGCTCCAACAGGTGGCCGAGACCGATGATGGCGTTCATCGGGGTGCGAATCTCGTGACTCATGTTGGCCAGGAAGGCGCTCTTGGAGCGGTTGGCCGACTCGGCGCTCTCCTTGGCCTCGGCCAGTGCGAGCTCGGTGCGCCGGCGCATGACGATCCGCCACAGATCGTCGCCGACCAACTGAAGCTGCAGGCGGTCGGATTCGTCGTAGTCGATCGGTTTGTTCCCGACACCGATGAGCATCCGCACCTGCCCGTCCTCCTTGACGGGCACACCGAGATGACGCGCCAGCACGGCATGCCCCTCCGGGTAGCCGCGTCGGCCGTGTACGGCCTGAAAATCGTTGTGGACGACAGCTTGCCCGGTGCGCAGGGAATCGGCCCAAACGCCGGCCTTCGACAGCGAATAGTGACCGTCTTGCTCGGCCGTGCAATAAGCAAGTGTCCCGCGGGACCAGGTGCAGAGGTGAATGGTCTCCTGGTCATCGTCCACGAAATGCAGGTAGCCGACGAGGCTGTCGGTCAGGGCGACCGCGGTGTCGATACCCGCCTGCAAGAGCTCGGGCTCACTCAAGGTCGGCGCAGCCTGACTCAAGTCGAACAGCGCCTTCAGACGCCGGTCGCTGCGCATGAGATCGCGGTTGGCGGCATCCAGCTCGGCGGTCCGGGCATCGACGAGCGCCCGCAAATGATGCCGGTGCAGATCCAGCTCCGCTTGGGCGAGGGTGCGCTCGGTCATGTCCGTCACGATCGCGACAACATAGGGATGCCCCTCGATCTCGATCGCGCGATTGCCCACCCGGACATGCCGGACGCTGCCGTCTTTGTGTCGATGCAGGGTGTCGAAGTCGCCCCGGCCTCCTTTGAGGATCATGCGCAGGCCATCCAACACGCCGGCCAGATCGCGCTCGGCTTGGACATCCGCGATTCCGAGCCGGGCGAATTCCTCGCGGCTGTAGCCGAGCGCCTCGCAAGCGGCGTCGTTGAACTCGATGAAACGGGCCGTCTCGGCGTCGACCAGAATGATGCCGTCGCTCGCTTGTACGAAGATGGCGCGATAGACCTCTTCGCGCTCGCGCAGCGTTTCCTGAGCCTCGCGCAGCGTGGTGAAATCCATTGCGGTTCCGACCGCGAGCACGGGGCGTCCTCCGGGGTCTCGGCGTACGACACGCCCGCGGATCTGGAGCCACACCCAACGACCGTCGCGGTGGCGGCTGCGGTACTCGCATTCGATCGGAGGATCACCCGGCGCAAGAGCCGCGTGGAAGGCACGCAGCGCCGCGTCGCGGTCATCCGGATGCACGCACGCCAGCCAGGCAGCCCGATCAAGCGGTGCCTCGCCCCCGCGAAGGCCGAGCAAATCGCGCAGTGTCTCGTCGCGATAGAGCTGATCCGCGACCAGATCGAATTCCCAGAAACCGATGCCGGACGCCTCGACGGCCATCCGCAGCCGCTGCTCGGCATGGGCTTGCGCCCCCAACAAGCGCTCGGTTCGGCGCTTGGTGTCGTCGTGCAGGAGGTTGAACCCGATCCGCTCCATCAGGTTATGCAGCGTCAACATCCCCATGACCAATCCGTCGGCATCCACGACCGCGAGATGCCGTAGACCCTGCTCCTGCATCAAACAAGCGGCATCCGATACAGGACTGTCGTCGCGGATCATCCGCACGGGCGATCGCATCACATCGCGCACGATCAAGCCTCGGGCCTGTGCGCCCCGCCTTGCCAAGAGATCGGGAATGTCGCGCTCGGTGAGGATGCCCAGCGGGCGACGCCCCTCCACGATGAGCACGTAGGAGGCACGGTACTGCAGCATGAGGCCGCGCGCTCGCGCGACAGACGCATCGGGCGGCATGAGCGGCAGGTCGCGATCCATCACGGCGGACAGATCATCGAGCTGCTTGAGCAGGCGCAAGGTCAAGTAGCGACGAAAGTCGGTCTCGCTTGCGACCCCGACCGCCTTGCCGCTCGAGTCGACCGCCACCACGTGTCGAATCTGGTGGTCGAGGGCCTGGAGGTAAGCCGAGGCGAAATCGCTCTCCATGGGGATGGCGAGCACCGGGGTCGTCATCACATCCGAAACCGGCCGGTCGAGATCGATCTCCCGATCAAGCAGTCGCAGCAGATCACGCTCGGTCAGGATGCCCACGGGCTGCTCATCCTCGAGCACGAGGATGCACGAGAGTCTGTCCCTGGCCATGGTCCGGACGGCATCCCCGAGCGGGCTGTCCGGCACAACAGACTGCAGCCCCCGCGACATGATATCGGCGAGCGTCAGCTCAATGGCATCCGACATCCAATCACTCCTTGATGTCAGGCCGGACCCGGGCCGGCAGGCACGGGCGCGAGTGATTCGCGCAGCGGCTCGATCTGCTCAAGGCGGCGCGAGTCGCTGTCGGCATAGCGCACGGCAATGCTCCGGAACGCCTCGCGCCGCAGCATAAAGGCGTCGACCACATCCGGATCGAAATGGGTGCCGCGGCCTTGCTCGATGATGGTCACGGTCTGCGCAAACGGACAGGGAAGCTTGTAGACACGCTGGCACATCAGCGCGTCGAAGACATCCGCCAGCGCCATCAGCCGGGCGGCGATCGGGATCGCGTCGCCCTCGAGCCCCTCCGGATACCCGGATCCGTCCCATTTCTCGTGATGATAGTGCGCGATATCTTTTGCGATCGCCAAGAAGGCAAGCGGGCACTCGGCATCGC
>NZ_JAABRP010000072.1 GCF_011390875.1 Thiocapsa sp. | reverse complement strand
TTTTTTGTGAGAGAAGGGGATCAACGGGGTTTTCATGCTCGCGACACCGCTCCGGCAGTGTCGCGCAGCTGCAAGGAACTCCGCGCCATGTGCGCCGACAGCAGAGATCCGCCTCACCAACATCCGGGACAACGCCATGAATTCCAGCCTTCCACAGGTCAGACGCACCGCGGTCTATGTCTATCAGGCACCCTTGCGGGCCTGGCATTGGATCAATGCACTCTCGATCACGATCCTGGCCATCAGCGGCTATCTGATCGGCAGCCCGTTGCCGACACTGCCCGGCGAGGCGAGCGATCACTACGTGATGGGCTATATCCGCTTCGCGCATTTCGCTGCGGCCTATATCTTCGTGATTGCCTTCCTCTTTCGGATCTATTGGGCGTTCGTCGGCAATCGCTATTCACATCAATTGTTCACCCTGCCCTTCTGGCGCGCGAGCTTCTGGCACGAGCTGATTCACGAGGTCCGCTGGTATGCCTTCAAGGAATCGGAGCCGGCCAAATATATCGGTCACAATCCGCTGGCTCACCTCTTCATGGTCGTCATCATCACCGTGGGTGGTCTGGTGATGATCGTCACCGGCTTCGCGCTCTATTCGGAGCAGACCGGACTCGGCACCTGGCAAGACCAGATGTTCGGCTGGGTCATCCCCTTCGTGGGCCAAAGCCAGGACGTGCGCATGTGGCACCACTGGGGCATGTGGGTGATCGTTGTCTTCGTGATGCTGCATGTCTACACCGCGATTCGCGAGGACATCATGTCGCGCCAGAGCCTGATCAGCACCATGATCAGCGGCTGGCGGATGTTCAAGGACGATCGGCCATGAGCGACCGAACCGTCGGAATTAGCCCCGCCATCCTGGTCCTGGGCATCGGCAACCTGCTCTGGGCCGACGAAGGCTTCGGCGTGCGGGCGGTGGAGGCGATGCAACGCGACTGGGTTATGCCGTCCAACGTCCAGCTGCTCGACGGCGGAACCCAGGGCATCTATCTGGTCGACCGGGTGCGCACGGCCGATGTGCTGGTGGTCTTCGACGCAGTCGACTACGGCCTGCCGCCGGGCACCATGAAGCGGGTCGAGGGCGACGAGGTGCCGCGCTTCCTCGGCGCCAAGAAGATGAGCCTGCACCAGACCGGCTTCCAGGAGGTGCTCGCGCTCGCGGACATGCTCGGCGACTATCCGAAGCATCTGCTCCTGATCGGCGTGCAGCCGGTCGAGCTGGATGATTTCGGCGGCAGCCTGCGCCCGCAGGTCAAGGCGCGAATCTTCCCCGCGATCGCGATGGCGTTGGAGTATCTGACGCAGTTCGGCGTCGTCGCGCAGCGGCGGGGCGATTCGAGCGCCGACACCCATGATCTTCCCCATCCCTCGCTTGGCCTGACCGCCTACGAAACCGGCCGACCGGCAGCGGAGGTCGCCTGTCGCATCGGCGACGAGCGTGTCTTGGCGAGCCTGTCCGGCCGGGCGCACCACCCCCGAGATCCACACGGAGAGCGTCAATGACCACACCGATCGACCTTACGACGACACGACGGATGCCGGGAACAACCTTCAGCGTGGTGGTCGACGAAGGCCCCGATTACCTCTCGATGCCGAAGGGCATGGCGACCTACCAAGCCCCGCTGTTGCCGGAACCCGAGGCGCTCGACGGCTGCGCTGCCGGACTGGATCTGTTGCGGCGTCTGCTTGAGGTGCTGGCACGGCATCGCGTTGGCCAGCCGGCGGAGATCCTGGATCTGTGCTCGCTCGACACCCTCGATCGCGAGCTCGTCGACCAGACGCTCGGCGAGGGCGAGGTCAGCGTGATTCAACAGGGTTTGGAGAAAACACGCGCGCAGGAGACGCGACTCGCCGGAGTCTGGCGACTGCACGTCCCCGCATCGGACAGTGGCGCGGGCCGCGAGCTGATCGAGGTGGCCGAGATCCCGAGCTTTGTGAGGGCGAGCGCCTTTCTCGGGACGACCGGGACGATCGGACCCATCGGGGATCTCCCGGACGGCGTCATGAACGCCCCGGCGCTGATCGCCGAGATCGAGACCAAGGTCGCCGAATGGCGTCCCGGCACCCCGGCCCACATCATCAATTTGACCTTGCTTCCGATGACCGAGCAGGATCACGCCTATCTCGACGAACGCCTCGGCCGCGGGCATGTGACCATCCTCTCGCGCGGCTACGGCAGCTGTCGGATCGTCGCCAGCGGAATTCGGCAGGTCTGGTGGGTGCAGCACTTCAACTCGGACGATCGTCTCATCCTGAGCACGCTCGAGGTGACGGATGTTCCGATTGCCGCGCTGGCCGCTCAGGAGGACATCGACGACAGCCGCGATCGACTGGCGGAAATTCTTGAGGCGCTGCAATGAACACAAGCGTCGACGAGCCTGATGCGAGGCGCCTCGCCGGCGATGCTCGTGACGGTAATTTGCCCATGGAATGCCGGATCTGCTGGTACCTTTACGACCCGACAGAGGGAGATCCGGTCGGTCAAGTGTCGCCCGGCACCGCCTTCCACGACATCCCGGACGACTGGTGCTGTCCGCGTTGCGACAACGATAAATCCTATTTCTTGCCCGCCACGTAGGTCGAATCAGCGCAGCGTTGTCCGTCAAAAGACATTGCAGCGGTTGCCGGCGTCGATGTCTGAGCACGACGCGCGCCGTTCGACGGCAGAACCGTTTCGGGTACCGGCGCCTCATCCGGCCTCCATCTCGACAAACGCCAGACCTTGCACGCACCGCCCCTTTGCGGTTCAAATCCGGGCCGAGCCCCTACACGACCGCGACCGAATCCGCACCCGGAACCATGCCCACACCCGAGACTCTGGCGTGAGCCCCACCCGACCGACCGTCCTGCTGGTCGACGACGAGCCGCTGTCGCTGGAGACCCTGACGCGGACGCTCGAAGAGTCATTCGAGGTACTAACCGCGACCAGCGCGGTGGCTGCGGAGGAATTGCTCGCCGAAGAATGGGTCCAAGTCGTCGTCACCGACCAACGGATGCCCGAGACCACCGGGGTGGAATTTCTCGCACGGGTCAGGGAGCGTTGGCCCGATGTCTTGCGCATCATCATCTCGGGCTACACGGATCCCGGAGATATCATCGATGGGATCAACCGCGCGGGCATCTATCAGTACATCACCAAGCCCTGGCATCCCGACACGCTCATGCTGACCGTCGGGAACGCCTGCCACCTTTATCGTCTCCAGCGCGAGCATGAGCTCCTCTCGCTCGAAACCCGCCTCACCGCCGCAACCCTGGAACAACGACTCGCCGCGCAGCGCGCGCGTTTGAAACGGAACTTTCGGCTCGACGCCATCGTGCGCAGCCACGGCGGTCCGCTCGATGCGGTGTGCGATCTGGTCGAGCGTGTCGCCCCTTACGATATCCCGGTGTTGCTGACCGGCGAGTCAGGTACCGGCAAGGAGCTTTTTGCGCGTGCCCTGCACTACAACAGTCACCGTGCCGACAAGCCTTTCGTCGCGGAGAATTGCGGCGCCATGCCGGATCAACTGCTCGAGAGCGAGCTGTTCGGACACAAGAAGGGCGCCTTCACCGGCGCCGTGAACGATCGGATCGGTCTCTTCGAGCAGGCCGACGGCGGAACCATCTTTCTCGACGAGATCGGCGAGGTCTCGCGGGCGTTTCAGGTCAAACTGCTGCGCGTCCTGCAGGAAGGCGACGTGCGCCCGCTCGGAAGCAACCAGCGTCGTCGGGTCGACGTGCGCGTGGTGGCGGCCACGAATCGGTCGCTGGAGACCGAGATCGCCGAAGGCCGCTTTCGGGAGGATCTCTATTACAGGCTCGCCGCGGTGCGGCTGCATCTGCCGCCGCTGCGTGAACGCCCGGAAGACATCCCGGTGCTTGCGCGGCATCACCTCGAGGCGGCCATGGCCGCGTTCGGAAAAAGCGTGACAGGACTCAGCGACGACTTGATCGACCGCCTCCAACGCTATCATTGGCCGGGAAACGTGCGGGAGCTGCAAAACGAGATCCAGCGGATGCTGGTCATGTGCGACGGCAACGAGCTCGGAGCCGACTTGCTCGATGCCGGCATCGCCGATGCTGCCTCGTGCTCCGAGCCCCCGGGCTCGGAGCCGTCCCGGACTCAAACCCTCAAGGCACGCATCGAAGCACTTGAGGTCGGCGTCCTTGGCGAGACACTTGAGCGCAATCGCTGGAACAAGTCACAAACCGCCGCCGAGCTCGGTCTGTCGCGCGTTGGCCTCAGTGCAAAGATCGAGCGGTATGGGTTGGCGAGACCGTCAGGGGACGCTCGGCGCAATCCGCCCTAAACCGCGCCCGGTGCGGTATGCGTCGTTTGTAGACTGGCTTGGCCTCGCCAGCTCCCACAACGATCGGAACTGGCGCGGTTTAGAGTATTAAACTTTAAAGAGGATACTCTCCAACCTGATCCGCGCCGCTCAGGTTATGCCCGGCGCAGTGTGCTGCTAGTACCCCGTTCCACCCTATTTTGCGTGCTCAGCGAGGCGAGAAGCGTTCGGCGGCTAGGCGCGCGAGTGAAGGAAGAGTGGCCCTCTTTCAAGCTCGCGCAACAACGGCGCCGAACGCTTCTCGCCTCGCCCTTCGGGAGCCCCCCAAAGGCGCCAGGGCGGCGTTACAGCCCTTGGAAATAGGATCCACTATTCCCCGCGGCCTGTGCCTTGCCCTGGCGCCTTTGGGGGGCTCTGAGCATGCAAAATAGGGTGGAACGGGGTACTAGTGCGTATGCGCCTTCATCATCAGCTTCAGAATCTTCAGATTGATGACGATGAAGCGATAGAACTGCCATACGATCGATGTCCGCATGTATCGCGTGAAGCCTGTGGGCACCGGCGGATAATAGGCCTGTTGGTAGGGCTCTCGGTTCTTGGCGGTCATGGACGTGTTTCCTCGATGATCTGAAGTTGTCTACCGAGCGCACATCGATCTTCCGCGGCGTTGCACGCCCCGAGCATCCCGCTTTCCGAAAAACCCATGTGCGCTCTGTCTCTCAATCGGGCAGAATCGACCAACCGGGCCTGAGCTTCGCCTGATAGATGAAGACATGGTGCAGGATGTATTTCATCCAATGCCCAGCCAGACCGATCTCGCCGAAGGTCAGATCCATATCGCGACCGTATTCGGGGTATTTGTCGTAATCCGGCACCACCGGAAACACGGTCATGGTCGCTGCGGTCCCCTTGAAGATGTCCGATCCGGTCGAGGCCACGCAGGCCGCGCCGATCTCCGCCATCGACGCCGTATGCGTCGGAGCGGCGGCGCCGTTGATCATGTCCCGAATGCTCGTGGCCACGGCCTTGCCGATGGCCGCGGACGGCATACCCGTGCGCGGCGGCGTCGGGTTGATCGGGGTCCCGTTGGTGCTCTTCATGGGCTTGCTGATCAGATGCGGGGGCGCAAAGGCGATCCCGACGGCGAACATGTTCTTGTACAGCGGGGTCTGATAGGTCTTCGGCCAGTCCTGCGGACCCCAATCCTCGTAGGGCTTCGGCTCGTAATCGCCGTCCACCTTCATAAAGCCGTTCGGGGCGAAGATCGTCGCAGTGATGTCCTCGCCGGACTTGTCGTACGCCTTCAGGGGCTGTCCGGCAAACGGCGGGATCAACATGGCGAAATCGAAATCGATCTCATGGAAGCTTCCGTCGAGGATCTCGTAATGAATCTTCCCGGGCTCGACCTTGGAGACCGCCGCGCGCGTGATCCATTCCATGCCCCGCTCGACCATCAGGGATTCGGCAAAGACCTTGCCGTTGGTGACGTAGCCGCCGCGGTGGATATGGACGCCGCCCATCCCGAAGTCGCCGAGCTCGTACTCGTTGCTGATCCAGACCAAACGCGCCTTGTCGCGAACGCCCGCCTCGCGCAGCGCATGGTCGACATTGTAAATGTATTCAAAGGCGGCCCCTTGGCATGTACACATGCCATGGCCGGTCCCGATGACGAAGGTCTTGGTCGCGCCGGCCTTCATCTCGTGGATCATCTTGCGCAAATGTTCGTTGGCTTCCTTTGCATGCTCCGGGGTGCAGACCGAGAGACTATTCCCACCGTCCGGCCCGAGACCGGGGGTTGCACCGAAGTTCAACTTGGGGCCGGTCGCGTTGACCAGATAGTCGTATTCGATCGCATCGGTCTGACCGAGTCGCGCCGGATCCGTGTACTCGATCGTGACATAGGGTGCGGCATGCTCCGCCCCGCCCTCGGGATGGATCGAGACGGCACCCGCCTGTCGAAAATCGACCCCGAGCTTCTTGTAGATCGGCGCCAGCTCGAAGGTCACCTGCTTCTCGGTCATCTCGCCAACACCGACCCAGATGTTGGACGGGATCCAGTTCCACTTCGGTTTGGGCGAAACGACCGTGATCGAATGCGACTTACCGAGCCATTTCCCGAGATAGCGGGCAACCGTATGCCCGGAAATGCCCGCCCCGAGGATAAGGATTCGTGCCATCTGTGTAGCCTCGCAATGGTGGTCAAGCGACGAACGCTAACAAGACGCTCGGCGCCTGGCAAAGACATGGATCAATGGATTCGACATCGGTCAGGGGGTCGCCGGCAGCTTGCGCTGGCCCGCCCCGCACTCGATGAAGATCGGATGCGGACAGGTCGCGCACACGGACTTGTCCAGCTTCTGGTAGATCGCGCGAATGGCCGCGTTCTTGGCCTGAAAGACATTTCGCCCGCCGGTCGCGTCGATACAGCCGCAGCGCTCGAGCGCCTCCCAGAGCCCGGCTTTGACGTTGATGAGATAGAGCCCCCCGCCTTCAGCCTGGCGCCGCTTGGCCTCGCGTACCAGCGTTTCGCCGCCCTGCAGATCCACGAAGTTGATGCCGTCGGCGAGGATCGCGAGATGCTTCTGCTCCGGGTGCGTCGCGCGCAGCCGATCGAAGGCGCTCTCGACATGCGCGACCGAGCCGAAGAAGAGCGAGCCGTCGATCCGCATGATGTGTAGCTGCGGACATTGCGCGACGTCCGGTTCGCAGGAGAAGGCTCGATTGGGCAAGCGAGGATCCGGTGCCAGATTGACGATACGCGGCTTGGAGGTGCGATCCAGATAAAGCACCAGCGACAGCAACACCCCGGCAAAAATGGCGAACTCGAGCTCCAGGAAGAGCGCGGAGAAAAAGGTCACCGCCAAGACCGAGGTCTCGCGTTTGGACGCCTTGAGGATATGCCCGATCTCTTTGAAATCGACCAGCCCCCAAGCGACGAGGAACAGCAATCCCGCCATCGCGGCCGTCGGCAGATAACTCGCGTAGGGCGCGACCAAGGGCACGATCCCGATCAACAACACGCCGGCGAAGATCGCCGCCAAGGGCGTGCGCGCACCCGCGGCATAGTTGACGCCGCTGCGGTTGAATGAGCCGGTCGCGACGTAGGCCGAGAAGAAGGAGCCAGCGATGTTGGACAAACCTTGGCCGATGAACTCCTGATTGCCGTCGATGCGATAGCCCCCGCGCGCCGCCAGCGAGCGGCCGATCGACACCGCCTCGGTGAGCGCGAAAAGGGTGACCGCCAAGGCGGTCGGGGCTAATTCCTTGATGTGATCAAAGGTCAGATCCGGCGCCGACAGCGGCGGGAAGCCCGCCGGCAAGGCCCCGACGGTCGCGATCCCGGTCACCTCGTTGCCGAGCCAGGCGTCGAGTCCGACGGCGATCAGACTGCCCCCGAGCATGGCGGCGATCATGTAGGGAATCTTCGGCAACCAACGCTTGAAGGCGATCCCGATCAGCAGTGTCGAGACGGCCACCAGCGTGGTCGCCGGGTTGATCTCGAGTACGTGATGGCCAAACTGGATCAGGATGTCGTGCAGGTGCCCCCCGCTATCCATCTCGATGCCGAAGAAATGCTTGAGCTGCTTGGCGGCGATCAAGAGCGCTGCGCCGGCGGTAAAACCGACCACAACAGAATGCGAGATGAAGTTGACCAGGGTCCCCATGCGCGCGAGGCCGAGTGCAAGCTCCATGAGCCCAACCATAAAGGTCAATGTCAAAGCGAGCGTCACATAGTCCGGAGATCCCGGGAGCGCCATTACCGACAAGGCCGAGAACAGGACAACCGAGGCCGCCGTGGTCGGCCCCGAGACCAGATGACGCGACGATCCGAACAGCGCCGCGATGATGGCGGGCACCATCCCGGCATAGAGTCCGTATTCGGGCGGCATGCCGGCGATGGTCGCGAAGGCCACGGCCTGCGGCAGCACGACCAAGGCCCCGATGACGGCGGCAAGCGCATCCGCCTTGATCTCCGTGCGCCCGACCCCGGGCAACCAAGACATGAAGGGGATGACCCAGGACCAGCGTAAGGACATCTGAGACTGCATCTGGGGAGGCTCTCTTCGAGGGTATCCATGACGATCGCGCTTTACGCGCGCGCCGCCCGGTCGGCCACGTTACGGCGAGGCAAGCGGCCCGGGATCCGTGGTCAGCACGATCAAGTATACCCGACCGCCCCGGAGCAAGCGTGGTCACTGCGGCAACGATACCGAGCGCGCGTGGTTTTTCACAAAGCATGGTGCTTGCAGCGCGCGTCGGGACAAGGCGCGCCGGCCCGGCGTGCGCGGCGCGTGTAATGCGCCGAAAACCCCACAGGGGCTCTGGATATATCTGCGAAAACCCCTGATCGACGCTGCATCTGCCGTGATCCGATGGTCTAAAGTTAAGTCAGCAGGACGTCGTGCACCGCACGACGCCCGATGCGGGAGGAACCGTCCGATGAGACACATCACCATTGCAGTTGCCCTCACTTCCGCACTCGCCTTGAGCGCCTGCGGAACCACAACCACATCGCGGACCGGAACCGGGGCGGTCCTTGGCGCCGGAACCGGCGCAGCAATCGGCTCCATGAGCGGAAACGCCGGCAAGGGCGCACTGATCGGCGCCGGTGCCGGTGCCTTGGGCGGCTATATCTACGACCAGAACCAGAAGGAAAACCGCGAGCAGTATCAAAGGCAAAACCGGAGCACTTATCGCGACGGCTATCGCTACGACCAGGGTTATGACCAGGGCTATGACCAGGGCCGACAAGATCGACGTTATCAGAGTGAGAGGCAGAACAGTCCGTTTTGGTACTGAGACCAAACGACGCCATCCGCGAGCCGGACGCCCTGCCCGGCGTTCGGTCCCGCGCGATCAATCGAGAATCCACGATGCACAGCGCCCGACCGCCCCTTGAGCCGGTCGCGCAAGCCATACCCGCAACACCTCGAGTCTTTGGTACGATCGGCACCCACCCGACCCATCCGCGACAGCTCTCACCCGGCACGCCGACCCGCGACACCCGTTTCTCGACGACCGGATCGGCAAACGCCTGATCTCCGGCGGTGACGTGTCGATCGGCCCGCACATCGCGCGCATCGCCGGGTTCTGGTACAACCCGGCCTGCAGGCTGCGACGTCTGATCCCGGCTCACTGCACCTCGCGGCCACATCGGCGCCGGATGATCTTCGGCTTGGGTGCGAGCGGGCAATTCCGGAGCACTCAACCGGGCCGGCACAGACCCGGCCTATCTCCGGCATTCCGCATGCCGACCCATGCAACTCTCGCTGCAGGGACTGCGACGGAGCGGCGGGGACCAGTTTTGCCGCCGATCCGCTTGGACGAGAAACCCGATGGACCTTACCAACCAAATCATCCTGGTCGTTTCGCTGGTGCTCTTTGCGAGCATCCTGGCCAGCGTCGTGACCAGCCGGTTCGGCGTGCCCCTTCTGCTGGTCTTTCTCTTCATCGGGATGCTTCTCGGCGAGGAGGGACCGGGCGGTATCCAGTTCGACGACGTCCAGGTCGCGCACCTGTTCGGCAGTTTGGCGCTGGCGATCATCCTCTTCGACGGCGGGTTGGTGACACCGTTCCGGAACTTTCGCGTCGGGCTCAAGCCCGCGGTCGGTCTCGCCACCGTCGGCGTCCTGATCACGGCGGGGGTAACGGGGCTCTTCGCGGCTTGGTGGCTAGGCCTGCACTGGATGGAGGGGCTGCTGCTGGGCGCGATCGTCGGCTCGACCGATGCGGCGGCGGTCTTCTCTCTGCTGCGCTCCCAAGGGCTCGAGCTCAAACAGCGGGTCGGCGCCACGCTCGAAATCGAGTCGGGCAGCAACGACCCCATGGCCATCTTTCTGACGATCGTGCTGATGGAACTGATCATCAGCGGCAGCGACGATGTCGGCCTGGTGCTGCTGCTGGAGTTCATACGTCAGATGGGGCTCGGCGCCCTGTTCGGAATCGTCGGCGGCTTGGGTCTGGTGCGCCTGATCAACCGCCTGGAGATGTCCCCGGGGCTTTACCCCTTGGCCGTCATGGCCGGCGGCCTGAGCATCTTCGGGATCACCTCGGTGATGCAGGGCAGCGGCTTCCTGGCGATCTATCTCGCCGGACTCGTGGTCGGCAACCGACCCTTGCAGTCGAGCCAGTACATCAAGCGCTTCCACGACGGTATCGCCCGACTGTCGCAGATCGGGATGTTTCTGATGCTCGGGATGCTGGTGACGCCCTCGGAGCTTTTACCCGTCGCCTCGGATGCCCTGTTGTTCGCCGCGGTGCTGACACTGGTCGCCCGCCCGATCGCCGTCTGGCTCTGCCTGCTGCCCTTCCGGTTTCCCTGGCGCGAGCAGGTGTTCGTCGGCTGGGTCGGGTTGCGCGGGGCCGTGCCGATCATCCTGGCACTCTTCCCGCTGCTGGCCGGGATGGATCAGGCATCGATGTACTTCAACATCGTCTTCTTCGTGGTGCTGGTGTCGCTGTTGATCCAGGGTTGGACGGTCGCCGCCTCCGCCCGGCAGTTGGGACTAGAGGTGCCGCCGACCAGTCATCAGGTGCAGCGTGTCGAGCTGGATATCCCCGGCCAGCGCGAGCTTGAGCTGGTCGGCTATCGCTTGGCGAAAGACACGCCCGTCGTCGTCGAGCGGCGTGGCGCCTTGCGGCTCCCGAAGGGAGCGCGCGTGGCGGCGGTTCTGCGCGGCAAACACTTGGTGGAGACCCTCGACCTGTCCGATCTGAAGCCGGACGACTATGTGTATCTCATCGCGGACCCGGCCGACCTCGCCGAGCTGGATCGGCTCTTCGTCGCGAGCGCGGCGCCAGAGCGCTTGTCGGATCAGGTCTTCTTCGGCGAGTTCGTGCTCAACGGCGAAGCGCGGGTGGGCGATCTAGCGGCCGCCTACGCGCTGGATCTCCCCGCGTCGGAACACGCCCTGAGCTTGGACGCCTTCATCCGGCGCGACCTGCACACCGCCCACCCGGTGGTCGGCGACAGACTCCAACTCAAGACGGTCGATCTGGTGGTGCGCGAGGTCGAAGGCGACCGCATTCTGAAGGTCGGATTGAAGCTGATGCGCAGCGGCTGAGCCGAGACGACCCCGACCGAGGTGTTTCGGTTATTTCCCTCAGCTGGTGCGGCCAAGCCATTCCAACAAATTTACGCATACCGCACCGGGCGCGGTTTAAGCGTGGCCTAGATCCGTCGTGGCTCGCGGATCCTGAAGCCAAGAATTACCAGTCCGAGGACGCAGTCAGTGCGGCCCTTGCCTCCTCGCTCGGGAACAGCACCGCCCCCGCCTCGTCGATCAGCGAGATCGCCAGGGTGGGACAACCCTCGGCAGCGGCACGCATGATGTGCTGATCCCCAAGTCCGCCCGTCGGGAGTGCCTTGAGGTCGTCCCCGATATCGTGCTCTTTGAAGGCTTGGGGGCAGGCGACCCAACAGGTCCCGCAGCCGATGCAGGCGACGTCGATAACCTCGATTTTACTGATCATAAGTGCGAGCAATCCGTATTCAGATTCGTTGGGCGGCCCGAGCCGCGCGCGTCGGGCAGAAAGATTACGCCCCGCGCCGCCATGGCGCAACGATGCGAGCCCGAACCTCATCCCGACGCGAGCCTGACGAAACGCGTTTGCGGGTGTACCTTACGCGATCCTCACGATTCAGGCGAAACCCAGGAGACGCTTCATGTCCGACGCCCCGTTCGAGCTGGTCGATGCCAAAGACAGCTTCATCGACAGCGACTGGTTCCACCACTGCCGCGAGACCCGCACCCCTTTCGTGGTGGTGCGAAGCGGTGAGCACGCGGCGGATGTCCTCTGGGATTACATCACCTTGCCGCCCGAATGCGACGCGGCGCTGCGGGAAAACCTGCCCGCGCTGGAGCGAGACGCCCGCGCCATCTTCGATCGCTACGCCATTCCCGAGTCCTATCTCCGCGTCAAGGCCACCCTCATCGGCTTCGATCGCCTGCCGTTCGATCGCGCCAAAAGCGCAGCGGCGGACCTCTACCACCTGATCGCCGCCTACGTCCCGGTTGCCGAGCCTGCCGGCGGCACGACCCACGACGCACACACCGAAACCGCCATCGGCAGCGACACTGCAGCGTCGACATCGCTCCGACTCTGGGTCGAAGCGGTCAGCACCTCCTCCGCAGCCTGACACCCGGAAGCACCCGCCAACACAATATAGCGGCTTGCGTTACCGAAACACCCACAATATCTTGTGTCCACGAGGACTGGACATCCGTGACGAAAGCCCTAAACTCCGGAGTCACGAAGTCATCAGACCGACCACCGACATTTTTGGCTGACGGCCGTCGGCAACTGCAGGCATGCCGAGCCCGTCAACCGAATTCCATCGAGGAGACACACGATGCTGAACTGGGACGATCCACTCGCCACGACCGGAACTGCCGCCCGTGATCACGGGAGTGCTTTCGTCGTCGATCCGACCGAGACACCCGACGACTGGTCCGCCGACCCGCAGTCCGACAACGACATCGCGACCCCGTCTCGTGCAACCCTCGACACCGCGCCTGTTCGCCCCGGCCACGGCCTGGTCAGCAATGCCGACCTGATGGCGACCGCCGGCGCGGCCCCCGTCGTCGACCCCAACCCGTTCCCCGGATACGCCGCACTCCAGAGCGAGCTGCCGATCGGAGACACCCTGCTGCCGGCCGAATCGGGCCTGGAGGTGGCGCACCCGGACGACGGCATCGTCGGCGGCGCTACGGGTCTCGAGTCGCTCGAGATGGGCGCCGGGCGCGTGCGCGTCGACGACAAGAAGATCATCAACTGTCACGCCGATCTCAATCAGCTCGTCCCCTTCAAATACGAGTGGGCCTGGCAAAAGTATCTCGACGCCTGCGCCAACCACTGGATGCCGCAAGAGATCAACATGAACGCGGACATCGCGCTCTGGAAGGATCCCAACGGACTGACCGACGACGAGCGCACCATCATCAAGCGCAATCTCGGATTCTTCTCCACCGCCGATTCGCTCGTCGCCAACAACCTGGTGCTGGCCGTCTATCGCCATATCTCCAACCCCGAGTGCCGCCAGTACCTGCTGCGCCAATCCTTCGAGGAGGCGCTGCACACCCACGCCTACCAGTACGTGGTCGAAAGCCTGGGCCTGGACGAAGGCGAGATCTTCAACATGTACCGCGAGGTCCCCTCGGTCGCGCGTAAGGCCGAATGGGCCCTGCCCTACACCCAGCACCTGGCCGACCCGCACTTCAAGACCGGCACGCCCGAGAACGACCGCAAGCTGCTGCGCGAGCTGGTGGCCTTCTATGTCATCTTCGAAGGCATCTTCTTCTATGTCGGATTCGTGCAGGTCCTGAGCATGGGCCGGCGCAACAAGATGACCGGCACCGCCGAGCAGTTTCAATACATCCTGCGCGACGAATCCATGCACATGAACTTCGGCATCGACGTGATCAATCAGATCAAGATCGAAAACCCCCACCTTTGGAGCCCTGAATTCAAGCAAGAGCTGGTCACCATGATCCGCGATGCGGTCACCATGGAATCGCGCTATGCCCACGACACCATGCCGCGCGGTGTGCTCGGGCTGAACGCGCCAATGTTCGAGGAATATCTGCAGTTCATCGCCAACCGGCGTTGCGCGCAGATCGGCCTGCCGGAGCAGTACCCGGGCGCGTCCAACCCCTTCCCCTGGATGTCCGAGGTGCTGGATCTCAAGAAGGAGAAGAACTTCTTCGAGACGCGGGTGACGGAATATCAGACGGGGGGTGCGTTGAATTGGGATTAAACCGCGTTTTGGTGGTCACTTGCGGGATTCCAGCGAACCCGGCCCGCTGGGGCTCTAATGGGTCTTTGAGTCACGCGGTTTAAGATTTTCTAGGAAATTATCGACTTAAACCGCGTCTGCTCCGAGATTGGCTGATTCCTTCGACGCTGACCCAGCGCGCATCGCGCGCATATCACAGGGAGACGCGGTTTAATGCGCGCTGAAACGAGCGTTTATGTCTCGATGACCGACGTGGAGAATCCGCTCTCCGCCGCCTCACCTCAACCATTTTCCCTCGACAACGCCGAATGGCCGACGGCCGAGCATTATGTGTTGGCCATGCAGTTCGACGATCCCTTGCTCAGGGCCGAGATCCGCTCGGCGCTCGACCCGCAAGCGGCCCGCAGGCTCGCCAAGCGTCACAAGCGCAAGATCCGCAGCGACTGGGATTCGGTGCGACGCGTCTACATGACCCGCGCCATCTACACCCGCTGCCTCTCTCACCCCGAGTCCGCACGCGCAATCCTCGAGTCCGGCGACAAACGCATCATCGAGAGTAGCCTCTATGATTACTACTGGGGCTGCGGCCGCGACGGGCGTGGACTCAACACCTATGGAGAAGTACTCATGGACGTGCGGGAGAAGCTGATAGCGGCGACCGCGGTCTCTCCACGCTCCTCTGTCCCGCCGCGCCCATAATCCACCGGGGGCGAGCTTGACGCTCACGAATCACTACTAAACCGCGCCCGGTGCGATATGCGTAATTTGTTGGAATGACTTGGCCGCGCCAGCCCCGACGACTGTCGGAGCTGGCGCGATTTAAAGTCTTAAAAAATATTAAATTCTAAACCGCGTCTCACCGGGGTCGAGGACATCTCCGAAGCCAAACGCAAAATGAAAACTACGCATCTCGCTCCGGACGCGGTTTAAAAGGAATTAAAAGGAATAAGGGGGCCGGGTGACCGCGGGTGATTGCTCACCCGCGGTTCCCACAGATCCGGACGTGCCCAATTCGGGCATCCGGCTCCTCGGCCTAAACATTCGCTACGTGGCATAGAGGCTATGTACCGCACGCGCGGGCGGGAGGGGATGACGCTTGAGCAGACGGTTGAACGCCGGCCAATCGAGGCGCGTCGCATGCGAGCGGCGGTTGAGCCACTGATGCCAGCGTCTCTGGACCTCGAAGCGGAATCGCGACAGCGCTCGTGAGTTGCCCGTGATGCCGTAGTAGGCATTGTGGCCCTTGAGCTTGCGGCTCAGCGCCTGCTGTTGCTCCGGCACCGGTCGGTGACGGTTGTTCCGGCACCATTGTCCGATCTGCCGTAACGCACGGCTGAAACGGGACTTGGCCGTCTTGCGTTGCACCACCCAACGCCCCTTCCGGGAGCGCCCCCAGTAGTGGGTGAAGCCGAGCAGGTCGAAACTGCGCTCCCGTCGGGAGCCACACTGCGTGCCTGTCCGTGATGGACGACGAAAGTCCACCAGTCGGGTCTTCTCGGGGTGGAGCGTCAGCCCAAAGCGCTCGAAGCGCTTGGGCAGCACGTCCATCACCCGCCGGGCGTCGTCCTCCCGCTCGAAGGCCAGCAACCCGTCATCGGCGAAGCGGACCATGAAAGCCCGTCCGCGCAGGCGGGGTTTGACCTCGTGTTCGAACCAGCGGTCGAGCACTTCGTGCAGGTAGAGATTCGACACCAGCGGGCTGATCACGCCCCCTTGCGGGCTGCCCCGCTCGGGATAGCTGATCGCCCCGTCCTCCATGACCCCGGCTTGCATCCACTTGCCCAGCGCGCGGCGGATCACGCCGTCACGCACCCGTTGGTCGAGAAAGGCATTGAGATGGGTCCTGTCCATGCTGTCGAAGAAGGAGCGGATGTCGAGATCGATCACCCAGCCTCCGCCGATGTCCATCAGCCCCTTCCAGAGCGCTTCGAGCGCTTGATGCGCGCTACGCCCCGGGCGGAAACCGTAGGAACAGTCCAAAAAGTCCTGCTCGTACACCGGCTCCAGCACCATGAGCACCGCCCGCTGAAGCACTTTGTCCTCCAGGGTGGGAATGCCGATGGGCCGGGTTGTGTTCTTCGCCCCTGCCTTGGGAATGTGCACGCGCCTGACCGGCGGCGCACGATAGCGACCGCTCTTGAACCGCTCGAGCAGGTCGCTCAGGTTCTCGTGCAGCCTCTGCTCATACGCCTCGGCCGTGACGCCGTCCACACCCACCGCACCATCCTTGCGCGTGCGCCGGTACGCCTCTTCCATCCACACCAGGTCGATGTGGTGTGCCAGCGTCAACAGCACCATCTGCGGTGCCTCGCTCGCCAATTCCGCGATCGCCTGTCGTCGCGTTGAGATGATCTCGCGATTCAATGCCCGCGTCATCTGTCCCTCCAGACGTGTGTTTAGACCGGTCGGCCGCTTCCCTCGGATGGGTCCTCTCGGGTGAGTTCCCCACCGTCCTCGGTACTATCAGCCGACTCCGACGACTCGGCCGTCATCGCGCCGCACTTCGTTGCCTTCGCTTGGCGCTACCTTGTCCGTGGTCCTGTTCGCAACCGTCGGTCGGACCCTTCCGACGGCGATCCGGGCGGCTTCTTGCGCGGCGCCCGCACCGCGTCTGCGACAAGGAACGGCTGAGCCCTCCCAGGTTCCCGGGTGACCCTTGCGTGCATGCCCTGCTCACCGACCCCGGCGGATCACCTGCATCAAGCGATACGATGCAGCTGATGTTGCCTTCCGCCATCCGTACGGCGTCGGCTCCGCATCTGAATCTTTCGAGGCTCAATCACACGGCCTACACGCCCTCTGTGTACGCTTCGCAGCCGGGATCGCTCCCGGTCCACGCAACACTCGATTCCGGTGGGTCGCTAGCCCTTACCGGTCCGGGACTTTCACCCAGCGGGTCACTACGAAAGGTTTCCGAGGCTCACGATCCTTCATGAGATTCTTCCCCCTTTCCCAGGCTTTGCCTGGCGCAAACGGATTTCTGAACCCGTTGGCCAACCCGCTCGCAGGCTTTGGCGACCCTGCGCAGTCGGCGTGTGCCTGCAGGGGTCTCGGTTGAGACATCGTATGTCGCAATGACAAGCATAGCTTGCGTCCCTCATTCATTTGGCAAGGTAGGGGAGATAACCTTCCATATCCCCGCGTAACGTCCGGGCGAGGATGCGGGCCTGGACGAAGGGCAACAGCGCGAGCGGCATCTTGGTCTCGGACAGGGGATGGGTGATCTCCTCCTGCTTGCGTGCCTGCCAGGCGGTGACGACTTGGCGGCGACCTTGGTCGTTGAGCATGACCGCACCGCCTTCGCGTTCGTCGAAGTCCTTGGCATTGATCTGGGCCCGATTGATCAGGGTGAGGGCAAGCCGATCCGCAAAGATGGATCGGAATTCCTCTTGAAGATCCAGCGCCAGCGCAGCGCGACCGGGACGCACCGCATGCAGGAAACCGAGTTGGGGATCGAGCCCGACCGATTCGGCGGCGGATCGGCAATCGTTCATCAGCATCGAATACAAGAACGAGAGCAAAGCATTGAATCGGTCGCGCGGTGGACGTTTGGTGCGGCCATCCAAGGCGAAGCTCTCGCGCGCCTGAGGTTTGATTACGAGGTTGAGCGCACCGAAGTAGCCGCGAGCAGCCTCTCCTTCGATTCCGCGCAACGTGTCCAAATCCGTGGTACCCGGAACGGCACGAACCGAAGCCGCGAGTGCGTCGGCAGCCCGCGTGAGGCTTTGGGCTTCGAGCGGATCGGCGGATTCGCGGGCACCGCGCTGTAGAACCGAGCGGCTGTTTCGGAGTTTGCCGGCCACCATGGCGCGGGCGGCGGTCAACGCAAACTCGGGGTCGAGCGCGGCCCGATACTGGGCTTGGCGGAGCAGGATATTTCCCGAGACGGGCCCCTCCAACCGCGCCTTGAAGCGGCCGGAGTGATCAAGCAGAACCAACGACTTCCCCTCGTCCGCCAACCGATGCATCAGGGCCGGGGAGACCAGCACGTTACCGAAGCAAACCAAGGCGCCGATGTGATGAAGGGGAACGCGCAGCTTGGTCTCCCGATCGACCTCGATGCGGACCGTCGCATTGTCCAGGTGCGCATAGGCATTCGGCGTCATGACGTAGAGGGTGTTTTGTACGCTGTGCATGTCCTTTGGGCTCCTGCTTCGGCCGAAACGCCATCGCTGACGGCCAGTGGATCAACCGAACAGTTCTTTCAGCAACTGCTCCCGCGTCAATCCGTGATGCACTGCCACGCTGTTGAGGACGGCCGAGAGGGTGCCCATCCGAATCGGATCATGGTTCGGAATGGTGACATGGTGCTCACCCGCCCGGGTGGTGGTCAGTCGGATGTGGCTACCGGTCTGCCTATCCTGGACGTAACCGAGCGTGCGGAGGGCCTGTATGAGCGTGGCCGCCGACAGGTCGCGTGGGATCTTCACGCGGCGATGACCTCCTCGCGCGTGATGTGGAGATGGATAAGACCGGGACGCTCCACGGGATCGAAGTGGCAGCGCACGGCATCGCGCAGTTGAGCGCGCAGGGTGTTCAGGTCGTCCGCCTCGGTGAAGATGTCGGCCCCGATGGCACGGGCGAGGTAGCCCCCTTCGGGTGCGTCTTCGACGACGAAATGGATGTCGGTCATGGATTGATCCTCTTTGACGTACGTGCGGACCCTTCTGAATCATCGGGCTGGAAGAGGGAGTGTAAGGCCGCGACTTGTCGATCGACTGCCGCGGTGCCCGCCGGGTCACAGATCGCGTTCAAGGAGCACTGGTCACAGCGGCGGTCGTTGACGGGCGGCGGTAGGCGGTCGGAAGCGAGCATTGCACGGATCGCCTCAGCGCTCTCTACGACCAAGCGGCGAAGCTCAAGGGTCATTCGAACCTCCCGTCGGCGCCGGCTGGTGGCATGGTAGATGGCGCCTTTGAGGACTGTACGGCCGAACATCTCCTCCAGACACATCGCTTGAGCGACAAGTTGCAGATCGTCGTTAAGGTGTTTTTTCCTCGGGCCGTGTTTGTACTCGACAGGGTAGATGGTCCCATCCGGCCAGAGCTCGACCACGTCGCACTTGCCGATCAGTCCGTACCGATCGCTCCAGACCGGCAGGGCGTATTCCAGCCGCGCACCCTCATGCCCGGCCACATGAGAGGCTCGGTCCACCCTTTCGTGCTCGGCATTGCCCCTGGCAGTGTGGACGTTCTGCTCGAACTCGCCGTCGAGGTAGATGAGTCCGCAACGCCTGGGGCAATAGCTGTATTGGTTGAGCGCGGAAAGGTTGACGGGATCGACCGCCACGGCCGCGGGCAAAAACCCTGTGTCGTCGTTCATTTCCACCCCCTGAGCCGTCCATACCACTCAAACGAGGCGTTGAACGATCAACGCCTTGCCTGACAAAAAGATCCAGCTCACACCGCGACTGTAGCGGTCTTACCGTCGATCAACAGATCGACCCCGGCGGGAAGACGCTCCGGATGTGTTTTGACCACATAATCGGCGAAGGTGCGAGGGGAACCCTTCAGGTCCGTTTGGTGATCGATCTCGATGATGGCGTTTGTCTGCTTACGACTCGGCCCGGAGAAGTCGAGCAGCCTTTGGGCGGGGGCGCAGCCCAGCATGGATTGTCGCACCCGCTGAGTCACATCGCTGTCGGTGCCGACATGCTTGAAGACATAGAGCCCACGGCAGGACATGACGCCCTTGGATGCCGAGCGGTCGTGGTCCCACATGCCGAGCAGGGCTTCCCATAAATGGGCAAGATCATCCTCGGAAAAGCCGGTGCCCTGGGCGAGATGGGCGGAGATGAACCCTTTGCAGGCGTAGAGACCGTAGGGGATCAGGGATTTCCGGCCCATGGTGCGGAGCTTGTCTTCCTCCTGTTTGTTTTCCCATGCCTCGTAGTCGGCCATGGTCGTTGCTCCCGGGACCTTTTCAGCGACGGCCATCCGCGTGATGGACGCATCCATCGGGAGGATAGGATCCAATGAGCGCGAGAAGGCGACCTGGACCGGCCCGCGTACCTGCCCGGCGTTTGCTCCTGTCGACATGACGGCGCCGAAGGTGCGGACATCGAAGAACTGATCACTCATCCATTTGCGCGCGGCGTTGACTTGGGTGCGGTTGCCTCCGCCTCCGGGTGCCCCGCCGGTCGCGATATGGGCTGCGGTGATCGGCTTGTTCAGATTGGTCGCGTGCTCGATGAAGATGGCGTTTGGCGCCTCGTTGCTGAACGCGGTCTGCACATAGTTGCGTATCCGTCGCTTGATGGCGACATCCGAGACGAGTCCGTGCATGTCCTCGGGATCGATACGGGGGCTGTTGCCGGCATCCGGATCGCCGTTTGGATTCCCGTTTTCGCAGTCGAAAAGGTAGAGAAATTCGTAGCGGTTCTGGATTGCGCTCATTGGTGTTCTCCTTGTTCTGGATCCCTGTTGATTTCATTCGGAGAGTCGGTCCTAGTGTCCTTCTTGCCTGCCCGCAGCGCGGCGAGCTGCTGGTAATAGCCCAGGGCAAAGAGGCCCTGACCTTCCAGATCGAGGATACGGGGAGCGCCGTCACCAAGCCTGCCCATGATCTCGGCTAACTGGCTCTCGTACCACCAAGCGAGCTTGGCTTCGAGTTTACCCAAGTGATTGCGTGCATTGGCGGAAAGGCGACCGAGAACAAGGCCCGGAGTCTGACTGGCGGATGAGTAAAAGCGCTGGACCACACCGGCCCCGACATCGCCCAGCGCCGCGCGTTGCAGGTTGGCGAAAAGCGCAAGCAGCCGTCCGCAATGGTAGGCGGGAGCCGGATGGTCGGCGTTGAGATAGGCGGTCATGGTGGCGTCACCTCCTGGTGTAAGTCGAACGAAATAGGCCCGAAGCAGACCCATGCGAGCATGATTGAAAACCTCGCGATTCCGCTCGTCTGGAGTGAACCGCTCGGCTCGAAATTGTGCAAGGGCTTGAGCCATCAAGGACTGAGGGATAGAAAGGTTCTGGACGGCCACGCGCCAAAGGGTTGCGACGGTGGAGCCTGCCAGTTGCTCTAAATTTTTCGAGATTGATTTCGATCGATCATTTCGTACCAGCGCCAAACCCAACTCAAAGAATCTCGGTTCCCGCGCCTCGCGGCAACCATCACAGGCTACGATAGCTAAATCCGAAAACCAGGCAGCGATGTTTCCGGCTAGGTTCTCGAAACGCCCATCCATCCAATCCCTGACCATGACCCGCCCGGAGGCTCCCGAGAGGGTTAGTGCGTAATAGCGGTTGTTGCCAAGATCCGCACGCTCACCGGATCGAATGGCGTCGAGCAGACGGCGTACAGCGCTCTGCGCTGCCGCTTCGGCATGCTCTTCTGTTTCCATACCCATCAAGAAGGCGCGGAGCGGATCGTCGTCCGGTACGATGGTATCCCTGTACCAATATGCAACGAGGGTATTGGCAATCTTGCGGCTATGGTTGCGAACCAAGTCGTTGGAGCTATGCTCGATTCTGGTGTATGAGCGGGGACTGATAGAGCTTGAGCAGGCGGCGCACCGTTGCTGACAATGTGGTTGTCGAGACCCAAAGCAGCAACGAGAGAGGTGCGCCATGAGCGACGATACGAGTACGGGGGCCCGCAGTGCAAGAGGGGATCGGGGCGAGATGCTGGCCGAGCTGGGCCTGCCGCTGGAGGAGCTGGTGCGCCGCGGGGCGCGCGACATCCTGCAGCGGGCCATCGAGGCGGAGGTGGAGCAGCTGCTCGAGGAGTTTGCCGGGGTGTCGCTGATGGACGGACGCCGGGCGGTGGTGCGGAACGGTTATCTGCCGGCGCGCGAGATCCTCACCACGGTGGGTCCGGTGGAGGTGCAGGTGCCCAAGGTGCGCGACCGCTCCGGGGCCGGGGTGAAGTTCAACTCCGCGCTGGCCCCGCCGTACGTGCGCCGCAGTGCCCGGGTCGCCGCGGCGCTGCCGTGGCTCTATCTGAAGGGGATCTCCAGCGGCGACCTCGGGGAGGCGTTGGAGGTGCTGGTGGGAGAGGACGCCAAGGGGCTCGCCGCGGCGGCGTTGGGCCGGCTCAAGGCCGCGTGGGCCGAGGAGTACAAGGACTGGACCCGGCGCAGCCTCGAAG
>NZ_JAABRP010000071.1 GCF_011390875.1 Thiocapsa sp. | reverse complement strand
CCTCATCCCCTACGGCCCCGGCCGCCGCCCTGGCGGCCGGGATATGGTGTTTTGCGAAACGCCGAAAGACCTCGGCCAACGTCGGGTCCGGCATCCCGTCCGCCGCGCCGAGCAAATGCGCGACTGCTTGGCTGCTCAATCGATTGGTGTCTCTTGCCGGCGACACCGGTTCTACGACCGGGCCGGCTCGATGCCCCGCTGCCGCATAGCCCTCCGCACGGATGCGCACCTGTGTCGCGATCTTCATGACGCCCTCGCGCTCGAGCGATCGAGTCAGGTCTTCGATCAGAAAGCGTGCGCGGGTGACCCAGGCCGGCGAATCCAGCACGAGCGTCAAGACTCCCCCGGAAAGGGTAGCGTCGCGGCAATGCGTACGCAGCGGATCCGGCAACCGATTCAGCACCATTCCCAGCAGCGCCAGCTCGCGGTCTCTGTGCTCTAGATGCTTACGGATCAATCGGTTGGATTGCAGAAGCTCGCGGACATGAGCCAATCTCGGATGAAGCATCGGAGGTAATCCTCGACATGCAAATGGCTGAGCGAGAGTCATCCCGATGGTTGCTCGCGCCGAAAAACGAATCGACCTGAGCCACGATTGTGGCGACAATCAAGCTTTGTGCCCAGTGCCCATCCAGTTTAGTAAAGAAGCAGAGGGAAGACGATGCACCACCTCGACCGAAGAAAAACCGATCGCGGACAGGCCGTTATAACACTCTTGGCCGTTACCCTGTTCACCGTAGCTGGCGTAGGATTAGGATTCTGGATCGGGCACTACCAAAATCTGACGACACTTGTCGACAACTCTGCTCAGCCGGCGCTCGTTCCCCGAGCCTCGCCCGCACCTCTCCCTCCCGTATCCGAACCCGCTACATCCGATGACCTCGATGCAATCGCCGCCCGCGTTGGTGAAATTCAAGCCGAGCTGTTCAGGCTCAACGCGCTCGGCGAACGACTGGTTCAGATGTCCGGACTGAACCCCGAAGAGTTCGATTTCGAGAATCCCCCTCCGCAAGGCGGCGCCGAAGACGGCCCGGCGCGTGATTTCACGATCCGCGAGATCGCCAGCGAGCTCGGCAGCATGGTCAGCTTGGTGCAGGATCGCCAACGCAAGCTCGAGGTCATCGAAGACGTCATCATGGAGAAGGGGCTCACGGCCCAGGTGATGCCGTCGGGTTGGCCGGTCCGCTCCGGTTACATCACCTCGAGATTCGGTTTTCGGGTGCATCCCATCAAGAAGAAACGCCTCTTTCACGACGGTGTCGACTTCGCAAGTCCACGCGGTACACCGATCGTCGCCGTCGCCGACGGTGTCGTGACCTTCAGCGGTCGCAAGGGCGGTTACGGGCGAATAGTCGACATCCGGCATGTCAACGGGCTGGTCACCCGCTATGCCCACAACCAGGACAATTTCGTCAAAGAAGGCCAGATGGTCCGCCAAGGGCAGAAGATCGCGACGGTCGGTTCCTCCGGGACCGCGACCGGTCCGCATGTACATTTCGAGGTTCTCAAGGACGGCAAGGCGGTTGATCCATTCCGCTATATCGACCGTCAGCCCAGGCCCGTGTTGGCCAGCGCGTCCGAGGATCAACCCGGCTAAACCGCGCCCAGTGCGGTATGCGAGGTTTTTGGATGGGATCGGCCCCGGCAGACTTGACGGCCGCTGGAGCCGGCGCGGTTTAAGATTTTAAGAACAGATCATTTTAAACCGCGCCAGCTCCGACAGCCGTCGGAGCTGGCGCGGCCAATCCATTCCAATAAATGACGCATACCGCACCGGGCGCGGTTTAGTGCAGGCAATGGCCGCCGACCCCGACCCCGGGCGCGCATCCGATGCCACCTGCGGTTGTCATTGAATTCCGGTATCATGCCGGGATTTTCCCGACAGGTCTCAAACGTATCCGATGGTCAAGCATCTGTTCAAGAAGGTCTTCGGCAGCCGGAATGACCGGCTCGTCAAGACACTGCTCAAGTCCGTCGCACGGATCAACGCCCTTGAGCCCGAGCTCGAGTCACTCTCCGATCAAGCCCTGGCTGCAAAGACCACGGAGCTTCGCGAGCGTCTCGCTGCGGGTGCCGAGCTCGACAGCCTGATCCCGGATGCCTTCGCGGTCGTGCGCGAGGCGTCGAAGCGGACGCTCGGCCTGCGTCACTTCGACGTGCAGATGGTCGGCGGCATGGTGCTCAACGACGGCAAGATCGCCGAGATGCGCACCGGCGAGGGCAAGACCCTGGTCGCGACCCTCTCGGCCTACCTCAATGCACTCCCGGGCAAGGGCGTTCACGTCGTCACCGTCAACGACTATCTGGCCAGGCGCGACGCCGCCTGGATGGGGCAGATCTACCATTTCCTCGGTCTGTCCACAGGCGTCATCAATTCATCGGGCGGTACAGGTCCGGACTCCGCGTCCTACCTCTTCGACCTGAGCTACGAGCCGCCGGTCGGTCAGGGTTACCGCCACATGCGCCCGGTCTCCCGCAAGGAGACCTATGCCGCGGATATCACCTACGGCACCAACAACGAGTTCGGGTTCGACTATCTGCGCGACAACATGGCATTTGTAGCCGAGCAGCGCGTGCAGCGCGACCCCTTCTACGCGATCGTCGACGAGGTCGACTCCATCCTCATCGACGAGGCGCGCACCCCGCTCATCATCTCAGGGCCCTCCGAAGGCAGTACGGATCTCTACAAGCAGGTCGACAAGATCATTCCGCGCCTGACCCGCCAGCCCCCGATCACCAACGAAGAGGGTCAACCCGACTTCGGTCCCGGCGATTATTCGGTCGACGAGAAGGCGCGCCAGGTCTATCTGAGCGAGGAAGGTCACGAGCACGTCGAGCAGATGCTGGTGGAGATCGGACTCCTCGCCGAGGAAGGCGGTCTCTACGATCCGGCCAACATCGCCCTGATGCACCACGTTTACGCGGCGCTGCGTGCGCATGCATTGTTTCAAAAGAACGTCGAGTACATCGTGCGCGACGGTCAGATCATCATCGTCGACGAGTTCACCGGGCGCACCATGCCGGGCCGGCGCTGGTCGGAGGGTCTGCATCAGGCGGTCGAGGCCAAGGAAGGGGTCGCGATCCAGCCCGAAAACCAGACGATGGCCTCGATCACCTTCCAGAACCTCTTCCGGCTCTATCCCAAGCTCTCGGGCATGACCGGCACGGCGGATACCGAGGCCTACGAGTTCCAGCAGATCTACGGTCTGGAGGTCGTGGTTATCCCGACCAATCAGCCGATGGTCCGCGAGGATCGAGGCGACCTCGTCTATCTGACCCAGGAGGAGAAGTACGAGGCCATCGTCGAGGATATCCGCGACTGCATCGCCCGCGGTCAGCCTGCCTTGGTGGGCACCGCCTCGATCGAGACCTCGGAGCTGATCGACCGACTGCTCGTGGAGCAGAAGATCCCGCATGAGGTCCTCAACGCCAAGCAGCACGAGCGCGAGGCCGGGATCATCGCCCAGGCCGGCCGCCCCGGCGCCGTCACCATCGCCACCAACATGGCCGGTCGCGGGACCGACATCGTGCTCGGCGGCAATCTCGAGGCCGAGCTCGAGGAGGCCGGTCCCGACGCGGATCGCGACGCCATTCGCGCCGCTTGGAAGGCGCGCCACGCCGAAGTCGTGGCCGCCGGGGGACTGCATGTCGTGGGCACCGAGCGGCACGAGTCCCGTCGTATCGACAACCAGTTGCGCGGTCGCTCCGGTCGCCAAGGCGACCCGGGCTCCTCGCGTTTCTATCTGTCGCTCGAAGACAACCTGATGCGCATCTTCGCCTCCGATCGCGTCGGCAAGATGATGCAGAAGCTCGGTATGCAGAAGGGCGAGGCGATCGAGCACCCCTGGGTGACGAAGGCGATCGAGAACGCCCAGCGTAAGGTCGAGGGCCGCAACTTCGATATCCGCAAGCAGCTGCTCGAATACGACGACGTCGCCAACGATCAGCGCAAGGTCATCTATCGCCAACGGCGCGAGCTGATGGACAGCGTCGATGTCTCGGATACCGTGACCGCGATGCGCGACGATGCCCTGAGGCGTCTGATCAATACCTACGTCCCGCCCGAAAGCCTCGAAGAGCAATGGGATGTCGAAGGGCTCGGTGCCGCCTTAAGCGAGCACTTCGGTGGTGACTGGCCGATCCGCAAGTGGCTCGACGAGGACGACTCGCTTCACGAAGAGACGCTGCGTGCGCGGATCCACGACACCCTGGCCGGTGCCTACACCGAGCGCGAGCAGCTTATCGGCTCGCCGACCATGCGCCAGATCGAGACGGCGGTCATGCTCCAGACCCTGGATACCCACTGGAAAGACCATCTCGCCGCGATGGACTATCTGCGACAAGGGATCCATTTACGCGGCTACGCTCAGAAGAATCCCAAGCAGGAGTACAAACGCGAGGCATTCGAGATGTTCTCCGCGATGCTCGACAGCATCAAGCACGATGTCGTGGCCACGCTCGCCAAGCTCCAGGTGCAGACGCAGCCCGGAACAGAGGCCCAGCCGGTCGCTGCCCTCGGGGCGGCCCCTGTTCGAGAGAGGGAGTTCGAGTTCAAGCACGAGCGCTTCGAGGGTCTCGGACAGGGTCTAGGTTCCGCGGACGATGCGGAGGCCGAAGGCCGCGACCGGTCGAGCGCACGCGGCGCCGAGGCCGCGCATGCTCAACCCTATGTCCGCGGCGATCGCAAGGTCGGGCGTAACGAGCCCTGTCCCTGCGGTTCGGGTAAGAAGTACAAGCAATGCCACGGCAAGGCGAGTTGACCGACGCCATGACGTCGTCCGATCCCAGCGTCCCCGGCCAATCGCGCGACCTGATCTGGCATCCCGTCGGCGGTATCCGTCTGGCCGCCGGCGCGGCGGGTATTCGTTACCGGGACCGCGACGATCTGGTGGTCATGGAGCTCGTCGCCGGCAGCCGATGCGCCGCCGTCTTCACGCGCAACGCCTTCTGCGCCGCGCCCGTGCGGGTCGCCAAGACCCACTTGGGTCAGGCGATGCCGCGATACCTGCTGATCAACGCGGGCAATGCCAACGCCGGCACAGGTCGGCGTGGCATGGTGGACGCTGCGACGAGCTGCGCGGCACTTGCCGACGTCGGCGCCTGTGCCGCGGAGGAGGTCCTGCCCTTCTCGACCGGCGTGATCGGCGAGCACCTGCCGGTCGCTCGCATCGCCGCGGCATTGCCTGACCTGCTCCGTCGATTGGATGCTTCCGCATGGCCGGTCGCCGCGCGGGCCATCATGACGACGGACCGGGTGCCCAAATTGGTCTCGCGCCGCTTCGAGATCGACGGGCGCACCGCCTCGATGACCGGGATCGCAAAGGGCGCCGGGATGATCTGTCCGAACATGGCGACCATGCTCGCCTTCATTGCGACCGATGCCGCCGTGGCGCCCGATCTGCTCCAGGCCTGCTTGCGCTCGGCGGTCGCCCGGTCGTTCAATGCGATCACGGTCGACGGCGACACCTCGACCAACGATGCCTGCGTGCTCGCTGCAACCGGGGCCTGCGGGAACTCGGAGATCCGCGACGGCGCGTCGCCGGCATACGCTGCACTTCAGTGCGCTGTCGATGCGGTCTGTGTCGAGCTGGCGACCGCCATCGTTCGCGATGCCGAGGGTGCGACCAAGCTGGTGACCGTACAGGTCGAAGGCGCGGCCGATGTCGAGGAGGCCCGCGCGGTCGCCTACACCATCGCCCATTCGCCCCTGGTAAAGACGGCGCTCTTCGCGTCCGATCCCAACTGGGGCCGCATCCTGGCCGCCGTCGGGCGTGCGGGTCTTCGTGATCTCGACATCGATCGGATCCGCATTCACCTCGGCGCGGTCTTGATCGTCGATGCCGGCGGTCGCGCACCCGACTATACCGAGGAGGCCGGAGCCGCCGTCATGGCCGAGCCCGAGATCCTGATCCGCGTCTCGCTTGGCCGGGGTCCGGCCGAGGCGCAGGTTTTGACCTGCGACCTCTCCTACGACTACGTTCGGATCAACGCCGAATACCGCAGTTGAGCGTCGAGCCGCTTCATGTGATGGTCGGCGCGATTTCCGACCCGGCGGGACGCGTGCTGGTCACCAAACGCCCGGATCACGTCCATCAGGGCGGGCTGTGGGAGTTTCCCGGCGGCAAGCTCGAGCCCGGCGAATCACCCGAGCACGGTCTGGCGCGCGAGCTGGAAGAGGAGCTCGGCATCGAGGTCCGCGAGAGCCGACCGCTCATCCGCATCCGACACCATTACGGTGACCGGCATGTCCTGCTGGATGTCCGGCACGTACAGTCCTACGCGGGCACTCCGGCTGGGCTGGAGGGTCAACCCCTCGCCTGGCAAGCCCCCGAGACGATGGATCCAGCCTGCTTTCCAGCGGCCGATCGTCCCATCATCACCGCTTTGCGCCTGCCCGGGCGCATGCTGATCACGGGTTTTGATCCACTCGACCCCGAGGTCTTTCTGGCGCGGCTCGCGTGCGCCGTCGCGGGGGGAATCACGCTCGTTCAACTGCGCGCGCATGAGCTGAATCAGGCGGCCTACCGCGACTTGGCGCGGCGCGCCTTCCTGCTCTGCGAGCAAGGCGGTGCACGTCTTCTCCTGAATCGCGATCCGCAGGAGACGCTGGATGTCCCGCGTCACGGCCTGCACCTCGGAGGGCAGTCGCTCGCCCGACTGAGCGAGCGCCCGGGTCGGCCCGACGAGCTGGTCGGGGCCTCCTGTCACAACGCCAATGATCTCGTGCGCGCGGCGCGCCTCGGGCTCGACTACGCGCTGCTCTCGCCCGTCAATCCGACCGCCTCGCACCCGGACGCCGAGCCCCTCGGCTGGCGCAGCTTCGCCGAGCTTGCCGACGCGGCGACACTCCCGGTTTATGCGCTTGGCGGTTTGACCGGAGCGGATCTGGATGTCGCCCGTGAGCATGGCGCCCAGGGTGTGGCGGCGATTCGCGGCTTTTGGCCGATCGACTGATCCTTTAGGGGCTGTGCGTGCGAATAAATTCGCACCTACACGCCGGTCGTTCCTTCCCGGAAATCACCTTAATGTGCCCCCGGCGAATGCTCGCTCATGGGCGAGTCCTCGTCGGGATCCTCCTCGGTGCCGGGGATTCGGTGATTCTCGTCGAGCCACTCGCCCAGATCGACCAAACGGCAGCGCTTGCTGCAGAAGGGGCGCCAGGGCGATTCCGGGCCCCACACGACCGATTTACCGCAACGCGGACAGGAGACGATTGTGGCCATGGCTAAACCGCGTCCCAAGCGAAAATCGATGCTTTGTTGGTGAGCGCAGCTCGGTGCACGCCGACGAATCCGTGCTGGACGCGGTTTGGGAATGAATCCGTATCATCTGAACCGCGTCCACTGATGAGGTGGTTGATGGGTGCCTGGCCAGCGCGCGAGTCGGAGCAGTGCATACTGTGCAGGACGCGGTTCAAAAGACACAGCAGGTGAGCTTGAAGGGGATGTTTTCCGGGATCTGCGACGGCCGCCCTTGAGATCCGGTCTTCATGAAACGGATGCTGAAGCGGCTCTTGTGTCCGCTGATCTCCGGATAGAGTGCGCCGGACCCGTTGATGCCGACCCGCACCAACTGCGCAGGCGCCTGTACATCGAGTGCCTCCTGGAAGAAACCGGCTTCCGCGAGCACCTGACGCGGCGATGCGCTGGTACGAGCGAGGGAAAGGACCAGACGGATCGCCCGCTCCGCCGGTCGCAGATCCTGAAGCCAGTGGTCGAGCCGTGCTTGCCTGACCTCCGGCGCCTGGATGAGCCAATGATGGAACTGCGGCAGATCGAAGCTGCAGGCTCCGCCCGGAATGCTGCTGCGCTGGGCGACGCTCTTGAGAAGATCGTCCTCGCGGGCGATCTGCCCGATGGGTCCGGATAGCCGATGGACGCCGCCTACGGCATCCGCAAGGTCACCGAGCACCCGGTCCAATGCCCGCGGATCGACACCGGGCTGATCGCCGAAGCGCTTGAGCGTGCTCATGTTGCGATCGAGCTCCTTGAGCAGCTCGTTCTTCACATCCGCGCGTGCGGTCACCGAGGCGATGTCGAGGAGGGTCTCGACGGCCACCCGGGTTGCCCAGGCGTCGTACTGAGGCGCGAAATGGTTGAGCCGCTCGAACAGATGCTCGATCCGCAGGAAGGTGCGGACGCGCTCGTTCAGCGGATGCTCAAAGGTCATCAGTGTGGACACAAAGGCGCCTCGGGGCTCGGCGCGATCCGGATCCGGTCATCTCGGTTCGGTCGGCGCGGTAATCGTTCGAATGTGGCGCACCACGCGATGCGGTGCGCGCTACCATGGCCGGAATTCTCCCGATTTCGCGAGGGGTTGTCACGCCCGCGCCGATCATCCGATCATTCCGCCGGCGGCCACGCGTCTCAGGCTAATCCTTCGGGACTGATCGCGGCGACGGTTTCGCCCCGAAGCGCCGCGGGATAGTCGCGATCGATGGACGCGAGACCCTGATGATACTTCCGACCGGCGAGGGCGACCCTCACCATTTGATCGGGTGCGGCCAGATGGCGGTTGACCCGCATCGGCACTTTTTCCAGGGCGACATGGGCCTGCTCGGCGAACGAGCGCACAAACTCCCGAAGCGGAAGTGCCGTCGGCGTCAGGGGATGCATGCAGTCGTGCAGGTCATGCGGATTATCGACCCAGATCCGCGGCTGCATGGCCTGATAGTCGGGGGTGCCTGGGGAGGGCGTGCAGACGGTGAAGCTGCACTGCACCGGAGGCAGTTGGCGGACATAGTCGCGCAGTCTCGCGAACTCGAGCGCCCCGTACTCGGGTTGCACCATGAAGGCGGCATGCACGGCCACGTCCATGGCGCGCAGGCGTTCCAGCGCACGTTCGTTGGCGGCGATCGTTCCGCCTTTGGCCGCGCGCTTGAGCTCCGCGTCGCTCGGGAACTCGAAGCCGAGAAAGGCCGCATCCAGGCCGATCTCGCGCCAGCGGCGCAGCAGCTCCGGGGAGCGGTTGACGGTGGTGGCGCGAGTCCAGGCGAAGTAGCGTTTCTTCACGCCGCGTGCGTCCAGGGCTTCGGCAAGCGCCCACGCGAAAGGCTCGTCGATGAAGTTCTCGTCGTCGCAGAAATAGACGTGATCGACATCCAGGGAGGCGATTTCATCGACCACGGACTGCACCGGACGCGTTCGGTGGAGACCGCCGCACAGATGCGGCACGATGCAGAAGGAGCACTTCATGCGGCAGCCCCAGGAGGTGCGGACCATCGACACCCTCGGGAACAAGGGATGCCAGCGCGGCAGCTTCTCGCCGGTCCAGATGCTGCGGTAATGGCGGGTGTCCCAGAGGTCGCGTCTGGGCAGCGGCAGCAGGGCGGGATCCGGAAACCGAGGCCAGATGCGTTCCTCGTCGTCGCGCCAGGTTTGACCCGGCAGCAGCACCTGCGGGATGCCTTCCAGCCCGTGGCCGGCGGCAAGCGCATGGACGATGTGCGCGAAGGGTACGCAACCCTCGCCGCGGACCACGGCATCGATTGCCGTGATCCGATAGTCCCTGGGGGCGACGGTCGCGTGATGGCCGCCGACGACGATGGCTGTCCCGGGCAATGTTCGGCGCACGCGGCGGGCGATCCGTTTGACGCTGGACGCCTCGTGGCTGTAGCCGGTGATGCCGACCAGGTCCGGGCGGAAGCGCCGCAGGCTCTCGATCAGGGCGAGCTCGGGCCAAGCAGCCAGGCGCAGATCCAAGATCCGTGTTTCGTGCTCGGGGCCCGCCGCGGCGGCCAGGTAGCCGAGCTCGAGCGGCTCCATGCGCTGAAAGGCTTGAAGACCGAGAACGGACCTCAGTCGGGCCTTGGGTTTGATCAGGAGAATGCGCATGCGGATGGACCTCTTCGGCCCCCCTCGGGAGCGCGGGTGGAGCGCGTTCGATGCTCGGGACCGAACGCGACGATCGCGTCTCAGGTCACTCGAGCGACCATGCGGCGGTTGCGGGTCAATCGGGCCCATGCCTTTCCGGTGGCGAACCAGGCGACATAGAAGCCCTCGATCAGCCAGCGATGCAGCGACGACGGGCGCAAAGCGGTAGCGACATCCTCGGCGGCGCAGAGGCGGTATCTCAAGCCGAGGCTGGTGGCCATTTGGCCGACTCGCGCCAAGTGATAGCGATTGGAGATCAGCGTCATCGGCTCGCGCGAGGCGTTCTCGGCCAACAGTTCGCGCACGTTGCGCAGATTCGTCAGGGTGTCGCGCGAGGTCTGCTCAAGCACGATGCGACGTTCGTCGCAGCCGGGGATGTCGCACAGCAGCTGCTTGCCGGCCTCGGCTTCGGTGATGCGCGCGCCTCCCGTGCGGCCCCCGAGGATCAGGATCCGGCCGCTCGGCCCGGTCGTAAGCCGTGCCGCCGTTTCGAGTCGTGCCCGATAGTCCCGGTCAGGTCCGTCGTCGACCAATCGCTTGCCGAAGACCACGATCAGGTCGGTCGGGTCCTCCGTCTTGGTCCGAAGGCCCACCATGAGGACCCGGGCAAGAGCGAACAGGAACGGCAGCCCCAAAGCCGCGATTCCGACCAGGCAGGTTAGTGCGAAGGTTCCGATCTCGTCGCGATCGATCGGTGCGGGTGTGCGCACGGTGTCTTGACGATCCAGACTACAGCATCGCTAGGTTTGCTCGTATTTGGTTGTCGAGGTTCGCGACCCAGCTGTTGTAGTTGGAATGGATCGTCCGCTTCTCCTCGTTGTACTTGAGGTTGGTGCTGGCGCTGTAGCGAATGCTGTAGCTGGACGTGGAGAAGGGGATCTCGACCTTCGCCATATGGTCACGGAGGAAGATGGTACCGACGACCATGCCCGGGCCGGTTTCCTGCATCGCCCATCCCAAGCTGTTGCCGGCGCCCTGGATCGCTTTGCTGATCTGGGGCAGCGTGGCGCCCGGCGGGATCGGACGCGTGTCGAGGTCTCGGATCGGCGCGGTCCGACAGCCGCCGAGACCGATGACGCTCACGGCCATGACCAGCAGCATGAGCATCCGTATGGTGAAGAGCCCCCGATACCCGGGAGCACGGTTCCGGCCTTGCATACCGAGCGCGATCTCGCTGTCCATTTGAGTCCTCTTATCGTCATCGTGACCACCGCCTCGCTTGCGTCCTTCAGGTCGCCGTGCGGTGGGTTCTTGTTTTCATCGCCCGAGAGCTGAAAGACGGTGGTTCGTTTCCCGCTCAGTCGATGTCGCGCAGCGCTGCGGCCCCGCCTTTCGCCGGTCCGTCCGCGCGGTCGAGCGAGCGCAGCAAGCCCGTCGGATACAGGCCGCGGCGCAGCAGCTTTGCGCCGACCAGCCGGATGATGCTCCAAGTGTCGCGCCAGGGCCGGTAGTGGCTGAGACGCCGGTCCGGCAGGTAACGGGTCAGGATGGGGACGCTGCGGATCTCGGCGCCCGCGGCGACGCCGTCGATAAGGAGCTCGGTCTCGAAGGCGAAACCGGCGTTGCGGCGCGGTCGCACGCTCAAGCGCGCGAGCACTGCAGCCGGATAGAGCCTGAAGCCGGACTGGGTATCCTCGATGCGACGCCCGCAGGCCCAGGAGATCCAGAAGTCGGCGACCTCGTTGGCAAATCGGCGCAGCGGCGGTGCCGCCTCTCGGGCTTCGGTCCGTGCGGCGATGACGATGGCATCGGGTGCGCGCATCGCGGCCCGCTCCAGGCGGGGGATGTCGCCTGCGCAGTGCTGACCGTCGGCATCGATGGTGACAATGCGTCGGCCGCCGCAGGCGAGGGCACGGGAGATGCCGCTGGCCAAGGCGAAGCCTTTGCCGCGATTGCTCCTGTGCCGGATCAGCTCCAGGATCGGCGCGGCGGCGTCCTCCGTCTCCAGTGCGCGAATCAGGGTCGCGGTGGTATCCGTGGAGCCGTCGTCGACAAGGATGATGCCATCGAGGTCCAGCCGACGAACGGCTGTGACGACCTCCCGGATCGTCCGTGCCTCGTTGAAGGCCGGGATGACAACGATGGTTCCTTTCATGCCATTGCGCCGTTTAGGTTGATGATTTGTCCCGACAGATAGCCGGAATCGCCGGTCACCAGATAGGCGACCAGATCGGCGACCTCCTCAGGTCTCCCGACCCGACCCATCGGCACCAGACGCCGTATCGTCTCCGCATCGAAGAGCCCTTCGGCATCCGTCCCTCCGATAATCCCCGGAGCGATCGTGTTGACCGTGACGCCTCGCGATGCCAGCTCCAGCGCCAGGGCTTTGGTGGCGCCGTGCAGTCCGGCCTTGGCCGCGGCATAGTTGACCTGGCCGCGATTGCCCATGACGCCCGCGACCGAGCCGATGTTGATGATTCGGCCCCAGCGCTCGCGAATCATCGGCAGGAGCAGGGGCTGGGTAACATTGTAGAAGCCCAGCAAGGCGACGTCGACGACGCGTGACCATTGCTCCGGCTTCATGCCGGCCAACGGCGCGTCGTCGTGGAGTCCTGCATTGTTGACCAGTACCTGAATCGGACCCTGCGCGAGGACCCCCTCGAGTGCGTCGCGGGCGGCGTCGCCGTCGCGCACGTCGAAGACGACGGCCTCGGCACGGCCGCCTGCCGCATGTATCGCATCGCGGACGGACTCGGCATGTTCCGGGCGGCTGTGTCCGTGCACATAGACCATCAGCCCCTCGCGGGCCAGGCGCCGTGCGATGCACGCACCGAGCGCGCCGCTTGCACCCGTGACCAGCGCGCGTTTCATGCGGCCTCCGTGGCGACGCTCACCAGGGTAATGCGGCCGCGCACGCAGATGCGGTTGTCCGCGGTCAGCTCGAAGCGGTAGACGGCATTGATTCCGGCGCGTGCTTCGAGCCACGCCGTGACCTGGAGCGGAGTCGGCAGTCGGTCGAGTCGCGCGACCTTCAGGTCCAAGTCACGCACGGCTCCGAGCAGCAGGGCCGCTTCGCCGTCGAGGACATCGGACAGGACGCCGTGCGCAGCCGCGGCTTGTGCGGCATATTCTACGCCGTGCGCCGCGGACAGGATGCCGTCGCGACGCAGCGGATTGCGCGGGTTGCGGTGGGAATCTGTCGCGCAGCGGATGCGGTCTCGATCGTGCTCGAGCACCTGCTCCAGAAGGCACATTGCGCCGGCATGGGGCAGCTTGGCGTAGATGTCTTCGAGCAGGGTCACGCGCCCGGCCCCAGACGGACTTCGAGCTGAAGCCCCGGCCAGTAGGGCAATCGGATCACCGTCGATCGGCCGGCGGCGATGGCCGCGAGCAGCGGCAGTGCGCGAGCCGCGGGGTTGGTCCTACGCAAGGCTTCCAGCGGTGCATCCGGCATTGGGGTGAGTGGCTGCTCGTCTTCGCGCACGGCAAGAGCGCAGGTGGCGTGATCCTCGCTCGGTGCGGCGGCTTCGAGCCACAGTGCACAGGCGAAGGCGCTGCCGAAGGGCCGATGGGGATGCAGTAGCTCCGGTGCGGGTACCTCGAAGGCGACCAACAGCACCGAGCTTGCGGAGCAGGCGACCTGAGTGGCGGCCTCGAGCAGACCGGCCGCGAAGGTGCCGTCGCCCGCGGCGAGACTTGTGGAGGGTCCACGGCAGCCCTCGGCGATCGACCAATAGCCGGAGACCGCGTTGTGCACCGAGTTTTGGAACACTGTCGGCGACGGCGCAACCCGGTGCTGGTAGATGTCCCGACACATGGAGTCGATCAGACCCATGTCCCCGTCGGCGGAGGCGAAGACGGTGGCGAGTGTAGTCGCGTCCTCGTCGTCGCCTCCATGCGGTTGCCCGGCGGTCGCTTGCCGGGCCGCATCCAGGGCGAGCCGGGTCGCCAGTGTCGCGCGGCGACGCTCGTTGGGATTCAGTCCGATCGGTGTCGTGACCTTCAGCGAGTCGGCGATATAGGGCCGATGGCCCGCGAGTACCGGGCGGGCGTCGGTCCAGTCGGCGAGACCGGGTCCGACGATTCCGATCCCGGTCACCGTCAGGCGCATGAAGTTCGTCCGAAGACGAGTGCGCAGTTGTTGCCGGCGAAACCGAAGGCGTTGCTCAACACGCGAGCGATGGGTCGCGGCGCGCTGTCGCGAATCAGGCATGTCGAGAGATCGGGGTCGAAGGTCGTCGTGTTGAGTGTGCCCGGGATCAAACCCTCCCGAAGACAGATCAGCGAAATTACCGCCTCGACCGCTCCGGCTGCGCCCAGGGTATGCCCGGTCCAGCCCTTGGTGGCGCTGGCGACCACGGTCTCGCCGAACACCCTCGCGACGGCCCGGTCTTCCGACAAGTCGTTGGCCGCTGTCCCGGTGCCGTGCAGGTTGATGTAATCGATCGCGTCGGCGCCGAGGCCTGCCGAGTCGAGGGCCGCGCGCATCGCCGACACGGCGCCGTCGCCCTGCGGGTGAGGCGAGGCGATGTGGTAGGCGTCGGTGCTCTCGCCGAAGCCGAGCAGGGACACGCCGTCGTCCTCCGCGTCACCGTCGCCTTCCAGAAGCGCAAAGGCCGCGCCCTCGCCGATGCTGATGCCGGTGCGTCCCTGCCCCCAAGGTGTGCAGGGTGTGGGCGAGAGCAGGCCGAGTGCGTGAAACCCGAGGAGCGTGGTCGCGCACAGTGTATCGACGCCGCCGACGACGGCCGCGTCGCAGAGTCCCGCCGACAAGGCCCGCTGTGCCGCCGCAAAGGTCTTGGCGCCGGAGGAGCATGCCGTGGAGATCACCATGGCGGGTCCGCTCAGGCGCAGCCGACGCCGGCAGTAGTCCGCAAGCGAGACATAGGCGTGGGTAAAGGCGAAGCGCAGATCATCGCCGAGATCGGGCGTGTTCTCCTCGAAGTGGCGTCGGTAACACTGCTCGGTGTGGCGGATGCCGGCCGTGCTGGTGCCCAGAAAGAGGCCGATCCGACTCGGGCCGTGGCGGTCACGAGCCGCCTCGACCTGCTCGACGAAGCCGTCGCCGCCCAGCGCAAGCTCGGCGAGACGGTTGTTGCGACAATCGAACTCGGCGAGACGAGCGGGCAGACGCACCCCATCCAGACCGTCGACGACACCCGCCCATGACTGCACGGACGCCTCCTCCTGCGTCCAAGGACGCAGGCCGGGACGCATCTCGCTCAGGGCTTGAAGGTGAGGTCGGCAGCCGTGTCCCAACGCGGTGGTCAGCGTATAGGCACGGATCCTGGCGGGCGCGATCGGCATGGTTGTTCGGCGGCTGCGTTCCCTGGCGTTGAAAAACCCTGTTTAAACCAGGCCCAGAGCGGTATGCGATGTTTTTGGATGGGATCGGACCCGGCGGACTTGACGACCGCTGGAGCCGGCGCGGTTTCGCCGAGTTTAACCAACAGGCCCGGCCCTCGCCAGCAGCAGCGACAGGACGTAGGCGCACAGGATACCTAGGGTGACGGTGAAACCGATCGCCTGCAGCGCCGGGATCGCGGACAGCGCAAGAAAGCCGAACATGGCGAGGCTCGAACCCGCGCCGACACTGACCGAGAGCAGCGTGCGCAACCGATCCGCCTCGTCGGCGGCCGGGCGATTCAGAAAGAGGCTGTAGTCGACGGCAAGCCCCGCGACCAGGAGCAGCGAAACAAGATGGAAGAGATTGACCGAACCTTGGATCAGGAGCAATAGCGTGAAGGTCCAGACGAGTGCGATGACGATCGGGAGCAGCACCAGACCGATCCGCGCGAGGCTGCGCAGTGCGAGGGCCAAGGCGAGCGCGATGACGACTGCGGCGATCAGGAACTTTTCCACGGTCTCGGCGAAGAATCCGGCCAGCAGATCGGCGGTGCCTTCGCGCAGGTCCAGATACCGGATCCCGAGGCGCTCGGCCAACGCCTCCAGTGGACTGACGGCCTGGTCGGCGACGCCGGACAGGGGTACTAGGCCGAGCCAGGCGTCACCGAGAGGCTGGAGCAGCATCGAAACGCGCGTCCCGATGAGCCCGTCGGCAAGATCGGCGGCCGTCAGGGGCTCGAGACCACGCGAGGCGTCTACATCGGCGACGAAGGGCGCGAGACGTTCGAGGCGAAAGGGCAGCTCGGCGTTGGCGGCCGCCAAGCGCACGGTCAACTCGGCAGGGTCCGGGAGTTCGGCGCGACGCATCGCTTGGGTCTGCGGGCTCGGCAACCAACGCGCGACGTTGTCGAACCCGCCAATCAGTTCTTGCGCTTGGAGAACTTTCAGGTCGGGCAACACCGCCTCCAGACGCTCTAGCACGGTCGCTTCGTCATCCGCCACGACATAGAGCAGACGCGAGACGTCGGGGGCGCCGAGCTGGGCGCGGATCAGACTGTCCTTCTCGATCTCGGCCTGCGGCACCGTGCTCAGCCGGCGGATGTCGGTCTCCCATGGGTTGCCGCCGATCGACAGGACCAGCCCAAGTCCGGCAAGACCGACCAGCAACAGCCCGAGTCCTGCACGCGACGAGCAACGCGGTCGGCGGGCCTGAAGCCTGGTCAGCCAGCGGCGCTCCGGCAACCGATAGTCGACGGGCATGAGCGCCGGCAGTAGGTAGCGGGAGGTCAATGCCGCCGTGATCAGGCCCGCCGCGGCCAGGACGCCGAGCTGCGACAGGCCGTCGAAGCTGGTCCAGGCCAAGGCCGAGTAGCCGAGCACCGTCGTCGCCATGCCCAGGAGCAGCGTGCGCCAGACCGGCTTGGTCTGTCGAGCATCGGCTCCGGCGGCGTGTGCGTAGACGTGCACCGGATAGTCGAGTGCGACCCCGAGCAGGGTGACACCCAAGGCCAGGGTAATGCCGTGCACCGAGCCGAACAGCCAGGACACCAGTGCGGCCCCGACCATGATTCCGCTCAGAAGCGGCAGCATGCCGAGCAGCACCAGCGCCGCGGAGTGGAAGGCGAGGGCCAGGATCCCCGCCGTGGCGATGCCTGCCGCGATGCTCAGCACCAGTGTCTCGGTCTTGATACGTTGCTCCGAGCCGACCGCAAAATAGCCGGGGCCGGCGAGCTCCAAGGTCAGTCCGGTGCTCTCGGGCAGTTGATCGAAGATGTGCTGGATCCGCTCGACCGCGCGGCGTTGCGCCGTGAGATCCGATGCCTGCGCGTGCGTGACCACGACCATCAGTGCGTGGACGCCGTCGGGGCTGAACCAGACCCCATGTCGGCGATCCGGAGTGTGTGGCGGGATCAGTGCGCGCAGCAGTTGGCGATAGCAGGCGGTGGGATCCGCGCCGAAGTGCTCTTTGTCGAGCATGGCCGCGCCCGAGGCCAGCTCCGCGAGGCGCTCTTCGAGTGCGGCACGCAGCCCGGGCTCGGTGAGTGCATCGACGCATGCGCCCGGCGGGCCGATCAGATAGCGGTAGCGGAAGAGGTCCGGGTCCGTCTCGCGCATGGCGAGATCGAGCCCGCCGTTGGCAATCTGCGCGAATCCCTCATCGTTGCGCATCCGCGCAGCCAGCGCCCGGCTCGCGTCGGCCAACGCCTCCGCCGGTCTTTCGCCGCCGATGCGCAGCAGCAGGGTGCGCGCGGCGACGCCGCCGCGCACCTGCGAGAGCAGTACCTCGTCTTGCTGGGACACGCCGCGCGGCAGGAACTGAGACAGATCGGTGCTCGGGCGCAGGTTGAATCCGTTCCAGAGGGCGAGCAGCCCCAGAACGAAAAGCCAGACCGCGAGCAGGATCCAGCGCCGCACTGGCGTGGGCAGCGGCATTGCTTACTCGAGGCCGGTCGGCTCGCGTGCGAGCAGCTGCATCTGCAGGGTGCGCCGGTCCCCGTTCGCCTCCAGCATCTCGATGGTCTCGATCGTCGCCCCGTCGCCGATGATTCGAACGCGCTGGAACAGGGGCGAGAGCGCCATCGCTCGGGGTGCGAGGTCGAGGGTCCACGCCTGCTCTGTCGTGCCGTAGTCAAGCCGATAGTCCGCCCGCAGCGCGGCGAGGTCGCCGGCGAAGGTGGCACGCAGCGCGCCGACCAGGGCCGCCAGTGGCTCGATCTCGGAGACGAGCAGCGCGTCGACGACCTGGTTGCCTCTGATGATCTGCATCCGCTCTCCCACCAGCGCGAAGCCGTTGCCGTCGTCGCTGATGCGGCGGATGCGGTCCGGGGTCTGGTAGACCAAGTTGCCGCGGGTGCCGATGGCGGTGTCGATCAGCCCGGACTCCACACGCTCTTGGTAGGCGACCTCGACACGCTCGACGCGACCGAGACGCTGCATCAGCGCCTGCACGTCGGCGGGCTGTCCGGCTGCGGCCGCTATTGCGATGCAGGCCGAACATAGACCGAGCAGGAGCGATACTGCAGCTTGTCTAGTGCGCACGCTGCGAGATCCTGCGGTGGTCATCCGCATCCTCCCAGAAGTCGTAGAAGTTGAACCAATTCTCGGGTGCCTCGCGGCTGTAATGGGCGAGGCGATCCGCGTAGCGCTGAATCCACTCCTGGAGCGAGGCTTTGCGGCGCTTGCGATCCAGCTCGACCCGCTCGGTGAGGAGCTCGAAATAGACGTCGTAGCGGTTGCCGCCGCGATAGATTCCGAAAGGCAGGATCACGGGTACGCCGGTCACCGCCGCCAGACTCAGCGGGCCGGTCGGAAAGGCGGCGCGGCGACCGAGAAAGTCGCACATCACCGTCGGCTCGCCCGGCATGTGGCGATCGCCGAGCAAGCCGACGATCCGACCGGCCTGGAGGTTCTCCTGCACGGCCAGGAGCGGCTGCGGCGAGGCGAGCGAGATCACCGAGTCGGCGATCGTCGGGTTCAAGGCGTGCAGCAGCTCGGTAATGATGCGGTTGTGGGTCGGATACATGAGGATTTTCAGCGGCATCCGCGCCTCCTCGATGGCGAGCGCGCGCAGGATCTCGAAGCTGCCGAGATGGGAGCCGAGCAACAGGAAGCCCTCGCCGGCCGCGACCCGGTCGGTGACCAGCTCCGGACGGTGCAGACGGATCTCCAGTAGCTCTCGGCGCCCGGCAAGCAGAAAGACCCGGTCCAGGATGGTCGCCGCAAAGGTGTGGATATGGCGGGTGATGTCCGGCAGCCGGGCTGGTCGGCCGAGGACTTGGGTCAGGAAGCGCCGCGACGCGCGTCGTTGAGGCCCGGCCTTGATCAGGAAATAGAGCGTAATCGGGTAGAGCAGCACCCGGGCCGGTGTTCGACCCAGATGGAGCGCGATCCAGAGGATCAGCCGAACCGCAAAGGGACTGCCGCGCTCGCCTTGGCTGGACCAGTCGGTCATGGTGCGTGGAGCATGAGCACACCGGAGCAGACCAGCGTCTCCTCGCGCAGACAGGTGAAGCGCACCCCGGTCTGGGGCCCGGCTCCAGGCCCCGTGGTTGTCGGCGTGAAGTGGAGCACCAGGGTGTCGCCGGGCGCGACCGACCGATGGAACTTGACGCTCGGCACCGAGGCCATCGGATTGCCTCCCGAGTCCTCCCATGCGGCAAGCACGAGATCGATCAACATGGATCCGGGCACGATCGGGTGACCCGGGAAATGGCCCTCGAACACCGGATGCTCGAGCGGGATGGAGATCCGGCGAGTCTGCATCCTGCTAAACCGCGTCCAAAGAGAAATGCGTAATTTTCATTTTGTGTCGGGCTCAAGGATTTTTCCGCCCTTTGTGGGGACGCGGTTTTAGGTTCGATACTTTTTTCAACTTTAAACCGCGCCAGCTCCGACAGTTGTCGGAGCTGGCGCGGCCAAACCAATCCAACAAACGACGCATACCGCACCGGGCGCGGTTTAGTCTGCATCTCGTTCGCCTAGGGTCGCGTTCTCCAAAATCCGCAGCAGGCTCTCCCGAGGCAGTTTGCCGGCCTCGTTCCGGGGCAGGCAATCGACGAAGACAACCCGGCGCGGATAGAAGACCGGATCGATGCGGCCCGCCAGTCCGGCAATCAGGGCCTGCCGGCTCAGCCCCGGCGCGACCGCGATCACGGCGAGGCGCCCGACCGGATCCCGGTCCCGGTCGGGTGCCACGAAGACGCCGTCGCACACGCCCTCGATCCCCGTCAGTTTCAGGTTCAGATCGGCTAGCGAGGCGCGCTTGCCGCCGACCTTGAGCATCTCCGCGGTTCGCCCGACGAGACGAAAGCCGCCGTCGCCATCGAAGTCCAAGAGGTCGCCGAGCAGCGTCGGAGCGGGCAGGAAGTCGGCCGTGACGCTGACCCCATCCGTCTCGCGCTGCGGGCGCACGCTCTCGTACCAGGTCCAAGCCGGATCCCTGCAGGTGCGGCGACTGGCGATCGAGCCGGTCTCGGTACTGCCGTAGATCTCGAGCACCTGTGTTGACAGCAGCGACTCGACACGCTCGGCCAACGTCTGCGGCAGCGGGGCGGTCGCCGAGATCACCATGTCCACGGCGGGCCAGGTCAAGCCCGCCTCGACACAGCTCGCGAGATGCACGGGCGTCGTCACCAGGATGCGCGGCGCCGGTGCGTTCGCGAGCGCGTCACGGATGTCCGCCGGAAAGAAGGGGCGGGCGGCGGCCACCGCGGCGCCGGTCGCAAAGGGCACCATGATCGACAGCTCCAAGCCGTACATGTGCTGAGGGACGACGGTGGCGACGATGCTGCACTCGGGGCCGAAGCCGAAGCGCCGTGCTGCTGCGCGGGCGCAACCGACGAGATCGCCCCAGCGCTTCGGATGCGGCCGGGGGTGGCCGGTGCTGCCGGAGGTGAAGCCGATGAAGACTTCGCGGTCGGCCGCGATGAAGGGCATCGCCCGCGTGAAGCAGGCGGGTAAATCCGGCTCCTCGACGAGACAGCGTGGTAGCTCCAGTCCCTCGACCGGCGTGTCGGCGATACAGACGGCGCCGGGATAGTCCAAGCCAATCTCGTGCGCGGTCGTGGCAAGCCGATTCGGCGGGAACAGGCTCACGGCGCCGCGGATCAGCCCGGCCACGAAGGCGAGCGCGAACAGATACCGATCGTTGCAGAGATTGATGAGATAGGGTGCGGCAGGCAGTGTCCGGGCCAGTGCGTCGGCCTTGTTCAGGAACTCCCGATGCGTCACCGCACCGGCCGAGTCGGTCAGAAACAAGGGCCGATCCGCCTGGAATCCGGGCAAGAGCGGCAGTGATTCCGGTGTCTCGGCCACGCGACGGCTCCGCTGGATCAGTGAAGGTCCAGGCGCAGCGATCCGCGCAGGGAAGCGATGAAGGGGGTGTGCTCCAGATCCCGCAGGACCCGACGCCTGATCGGATACTCGAGCACCAAGAGCAGCGCGATCAACGCATAGTTGATGTAGTTGGTGAAGAGCGACCACCAGAAAGGCGAGGCGAAGAGTCCCAAGAGGATGCACTCGAGTCCCAGGATCACGAAGAACAGGGTCCAAACGACGGTGAGGCGGTGCCCGTAATGGGCGACCGGCTCAGGCAGTTCCCCGCGCATCCGCTCGCCGATGCGCGAGATCAGCGCGGTGTGGCCCGGCCGCAGGGTCCGACCGAAGATCCAGGCAAAGGCGAAGCAGATGATCACGGGCGGTAGGCGCAGCAGCAGGTCGGCGTGGCCGGACAAATGCCCGATCACGATGGCGACCGGACACGCAAGCGCGAGCGCGAGAAGGGCCGGAGAACGGGAGCGGCTCGGCAGACTGCCCCAGAGCATCAGACACAGCCATAACAGCGGAACGACAGGGGCACCCAGGGTGGCCCCGAAATGACTCACGAAGGGGTAAGCAATCGCGAGCGCGGTCAGCACGCGCGACGAGAGTGTCATGCCTCGCGCCGTCGAGTTTGGATGTGGGTGGCGAGATTTTTGAGCGAGGCGAAGATCTGCTGCACGTTCGGGTCTTCCGAGCTGATGGTCACGCCGTACTCCTTGGAGACAGCCAGCGCAAGCTCGAGGGCATCGATTGAATCGAGCCCGAGCCCGCTTCCGAAGAGCGCATCGTCCGGGTCGATCCGCGTAATGCCCACCTCCTCGAGTCGCAACGCGCGGATCACCATCTCCTCGACCTGCTCGATCGAGGGTTGCGAAGCTGTTGCCGTTTCTTCCGTCATGCCTAAAATCCGCTCAAAACGCTGTCAGGACCGGTCGTCGTCGAGACGACATGCTGTGTACTCGTTCAGGAGCGCGAGCTTCACCGATCTGGCGACCGAGCCGAACCCCGCGTCCTTCAAAGCGTCGAGGACGACGTTCGGGGACACGCATTGATCCACGGTGTCCCAATAGTACTGCATCAGTCGGCGGGCGTCGCCGCTGCCGCCCAGCCAAGACGCCAGCGTCGGCACCAGGTGCTTCAAGTAGAGCTTGGCGAGGAGGTGCCCGACAGGCGAGCGCGGGGGCACCAT
>NZ_JAABRP010000070.1 GCF_011390875.1 Thiocapsa sp. | reverse complement strand
GCATCGACGGGCGGAGCATCGATTTCGCACGCCTGGCCGAGCAGCCCGGCGACGAGCCCGTCCCGGTCTTCTCCTACATGGGGAGTGCGCTCGACCATCCGCGCCAAGTGAGCTGTTACATCACCCACACCAACGCCCGCACCCACGAGATCATCCATTCGGGCCTCTCGCGCTCGCCGCTCTATACGGGCGTCATCGCCGGCGTCGGACCGCGCTATTGTCCCTCGATCGAGGACAAGGTGGTGCGCTTCGCCGAGAAGACGTCGCACCAGATCTTCGTCGAGCCGGAGGGGCTCGAGACCCATGAGGTCTATCCCAACGGCATCTCGACCAGCCTGCCTTTCGATATCCAGCAGGCCTTGGTGCGCTCGATCATCGGATTCGAGCAGGCCCATATCACCCGCCCGGGCTATGCGATCGAGTACGACTTCTTCGATCCGCGCGATCTGAAGCCCTCCTTGGAGACCCGCCATATCCAGGGCCTCTACTTCGCCGGTCAGATCAACGGGACGACCGGCTACGAGGAGGCCGCGGCGCAGGGCCTGCTGGCCGGAGTCAACGCAGCCCTTGCGGTGCAGGGCCGCGACCCCTGGCTGCCGCGGCGCGACGAGGCCTATCTTGGCGTCATGGTCGACGATCTCATCACGCGCGGGACGGCGGAGCCCTACCGGATGTTCACCAGCCGTGCCGAGTACCGGCTGATGCTCCGCGAGGACAATGCGGACCTGCGCCTCACCGAGTCGGGTCGACGTCTCGGCCTGGTCGGCGATGCGCAATGGCGTCGTTTCGAGGACAAGCGCGAGGCGATCGAGCGTGAGCGCCAGCGCTTGCGCGAGACCTTCGTGCGACCCGAGCGGATCGATCAGGCGCTCGCCGAGCGCATCCTCGGCGAGCCCTTGCGGCGCGAGGTGCGAGCCTCCGAGCTGCTTGCCCGCCCGAACGTCGGCTATGCCGGGGTCGCGGCCCTTGCCGGCGAGCCGCCCGAGCCTCTGCCCGCCGATGTCACCGAGCAGCTCGAGATCCAAGCACGCTATCAGGGTTACATCGAGCGCCAACGTGACGAGATCGACCGCCATCGTGATCAGGACGCCCGGGCGCTGCCCGAGGATTTCGACTTCGATCAGGTGCGAGGCCTTTCGACCGAGGTGCGCGAGAAGCTCAATCGGGTGCGACCGCACACCCTCGGTCAGGCCGCACGCATCCCCGGCGTGACTCCGGCGGCGGTGTCGCTGTTGCTGATTCATCTGAAGCGGCGCTGCGCCTGATGACGACCGCACCTCTCGCCGCCGTCGCAGACGCGTCGGCCTCGGACCTGTCCGACCGGCTGTCCCGAGGCGCAACGCAGCTGGGTCTTGCATTGGACGGCACGGCGCATGAGCGACTGCTGCATCTCATCGCCCTCTTGGCGCGCTGGAACCGGGCCTATAACCTGACCGCGGTGCGCGATCCGATCGAAATGGTCCCCAAGCATGTGCTCGACAGCCTCGCGGTTGCGCCGTTTTTGTTCGGCGAGAGCGTCCTGGACCTCGGCACGGGCGCCGGTCTGCCCGGCCTGCCGCTCGCGATCGTCGAGCCGCAACGGCGCTTTTCGCTGCTCGACAGTAATCAGAAGAAGCTGCGATTTGTCCGTCAGGCGGTCCTGGAGCTGCGGCTGGAGAACGTCGAGACGGTCCATGCCCGGATGGAGACATACCGGCCGGGGCGAAACTTCAGTACCATAGTGAGTCGTGCCGTCGCGGCTGCCGATCTGCTCGGTGCCGCTCACCGGGATCTGCTGGCGCGTCCGGGCCGATTGCTCCTGATGAAGGGGCGCGACCTCGACGACGTTGCGCGCATGCAAGACCTGTCGGTCGGGTCGGTGCACGTCCACCCGCTGCGAATCCCCTTCCTCGACGTCGAGCGCCACCTGATCGAGCTTCGGAGTGACTGAGTCGCCTATGGTCAACATCATCGCCATTGCCAACCAGAAGGGCGGCGTCGGCAAGACCACGACCGCGGTCAATCTGGCGGCCTCGTTGGCCTCGCTCAAGCGGCGCGTCCTGCTGGTCGACCTCGACCCGCAGGGCAACGCCACCATGGGCTGCGGGGTCGACAAGCACAACCTCGCCAACTCGACCTGCGATCTGCTGCTCGGCGACGTGACGTTGGCAGAGTGTCTGTGTCGTGTGGAAGACCCCGCGCCGGGCTTCGATCTACTGCCGGCCAACGGCGATCTGACCGCAGCCGAGATCGGGCTGATCGACTCGCCGGACCGCGAGCGTCGTTTCGCGCGGGTGCTGGCCGATGCGCTCCAAGACTACGAGCTGGTCATCGTCGATTGTCCGCCGTCGCTCAACATGCTCACGGTCAACGCGCTGGTCGCGGCCGGGGGCGTCCTGATCCCGATCCAGTGCGAGTATTACGCGCTCGAGGGTCTCTCCGCCCTGATGGACACCATCGAGCAGATCCGCGCCAACCGTAATCCGGAGCTGCGCGTCGAGGGAATCCTGCGCACCATGCACGACCCGCGCAACAACCTCGCCAATCAGGTCTCGACCCAGCTCGTCACCCATTTCAAGGATCAGGTCTATCGCACCATCATCCCGCGCAACGTGCGACTGGCCGAGGCGCCGAGTCACGGTTTGCCGGCCCTGCTCTATGATCCCGCGTCCAAAGGCGCGGTCGCCTATCTTTCGCTCGCCAGCGAGCTGCTGCGTCGTCGCGAGACGCGCAAGTCCGCGGCCTGAGGTGGGTGAACATGGATAGCGAGCAGAAATCGCCGCCGAAGAAGAAGGGGCTGGGTCGTGGGCTCGATGCCCTGCTCGGCGCCGCTCGCGCCCCGATGGTCGCGGTGTCGAGCCCCGAGGAGGAGTCGTCCACCCCCATGGTCGGCGAGCATGGAAGCGAGCGGATTACCCGTCTTCCCGTTGAGTGCATCCGGCCCGGACGCTACCAGCCGCGCCACGACTTCGACCCGGATGCCTTGCGCGAGCTCTCCGATTCGATCCTCGCCCAAGGTGTCATCCAGCCGATTGTCGTCCGCCCGCTTGCCGGGGAGACGTACGAGATCATCGCCGGGGAGCGGCGCTGGCGGGCCTGCCAGCAGGCCGGCCTCGCCGAGATCCCGGTCGTGGTGCGGGAGGTCGACGAGCAGGCGGCGCTGGCGATCGGGCTCATCGAGAACATCCAACGTGCCGATCTCAATCCATTGGAAGAGGCCGGGGCGCTCGAGCGCTTGCTCAAAGAGTTTAACCTGACCCATCAGCAGATCGCCGACGCGCTGGGCAAGTCGCGCTCGATGGTGACCAACCTGTTGCGTCTGCTGGATCTCAACCCGGAGGTTCGCGACTATCTGGAGAAGGGCCTGCTGGAGATGGGCCATGCCCGCGCACTGCTCGGCCTGCGGGGGCACGACCAGAGCACGACCGCCGCCTCGGTGGTTCGAGGTGGACTCTCGGTGCGCGAGACCGAGCGCCTGGTGCGCCGCATCCAGCAATCGGGCGAGGCGCTCGGGGCCTCGGAGCACAAGCCCGATCTCGATCCGAACATCCGGAGGCTTCAGACCGACCTGACCGACAAGCTCGGCGCACGGGTCAAAATCCAGCAAGGCAATCGCGGCGCGGGCAAGCTGGTGATCGCCTACAACAGTCTCGACGAGCTCGACGGCATCCTGGCCCACATCAAATGATTCGCTCCCCCGGATCTGCGGCAGACCTGAACCGGCCGCCGGGCGTGGCTATTGCCTCTTTTAATCATGAGGATCGTCTCCGGCTACAACCGGAAACGCCGACATCGCGTTGACCCTAATATGCGAGACCCCTTATACTTCGCGCCGGTGAGCGGTGCGCTCAACCAAACCATGACGATCTGATGCATCAGCCGGACACGCTCCAGGCCAAAAGGGTCCTGAAACTTCAAAGTCTCCTTAGCTTGGCCTCGGTGGTATTTGCCCTTCCGTTCGGCGTCTCGGTTGCCGTCTCGGTCCTTGTCGGGGCCGGCTCTTGCCTGGTGGCCAATGCCTTGTTCGCGGCTCTGGTTTTTCGCGGTTATCGCGCCCGGGAGCCCGCACGCTTGGTCATGCGCATTTACGGCGCCGAGATCTTGAAGATCGTGTTGATTCTAGGATTGTTCACGATCGCCTTCATGACCCTGGACGACCTTAACCTCCCGGTGTTGCTTGGCGCATATCTCGCGGTCCAGGTCATCCCGACCCTGATTGCGGCTCAAACGCCCGAACGAACCACGAAGTGAGAGACGATCGATGGCTGCTTCCGAAACGCTCACCTCCCAGGCTTATATCCAACACCATCTCACCAACCTGACGCTCGGAGTTCATCCCGAGCACGGTTTCGGCTTCGCCCATTCCAGTGCCGAGGCTGCCGAGATGGGATTTTGGGCGATCAACGTCGACACCATGTTTTTCTCGATCCTGCTCGGATACCTCTTTATCTGGTTCTTCCGGCGCGTGGCCGAGCAGATGACCGCCGGCGTGCCGGGCGGGGCGCAGAATTTCGTCGAGTGGATCGTGGACTTCGTCGAAGAGAACGTCCGCGGCTCCTTCACCGCTAAAAACCCGCTGGTCGGGCCTCTGGCCCTGACGATCTTCGCCTGGGTCTTCTTGATGAATTTGATGGACCTGATACCGGTCGATCTGATCCCGCATCTCTTCGGGCAGCTCATGTCCCTGTTCGGTGCCGACCCGCATCATGTCTTCCTGCGCATCGTGCCGACGACCGATCCGAATGCGACCTTCGGCATGGCGCTCGTGGTCTTCGGTCTCGTGCTGTACTACAGCTTCAAGATGAAAGGCGTCGGCGGCTTCGCCCGCGAGTTGACGATGCAGCCGTTCGGCAAGTGGGGTATGCCTGCCAACCTTCTGCTCGAAGGTATCAGCCTCCTCTCGAAACCGCTTTCGCTGGCACTGCGTCTGTTCGGCAACATGTATGCGGGCGAGATGATCTTCATCCTGATCGCGCTCCTCTACGGAAGCAGCATGGTGTTGAACATCACCGGCGGTATGCTGCAGTTCGTCTGGGCCGTGTTCCATATCCTCATCATCACGCTGCAGGCATTTATCTTCATGGTGCTGACCATCGTCTATCTCGACATGGCCCACCAGGAGCATCACTAACCCGTTTTTTCTGCTCTAACACCGTCAATTACTGGAGAGAATCATGGAACTCGAAGTCGCTAACCTGTTCGCCGACGTCATCAAGTTCATCGGTGCAGGTTTGATGCTGGGGCTCGGTGCGGTCGGCGCCGGCGTGGGTATCGGTATCTTGGGCGGGCGCTTTCTCGAAGGTGCAGCCCGTCAGCCCGAGCTGATCCCGATGCTCCGCACCCAGTTCTTCATCGTCATGGGTCTCGTCGACGCGCTGCCCGTCATCGCGATCGCCATGGGTCTGTTCGTGATGTTCGCTGCCTGACACCCATCCCACTTCCGCCGGGGTCGAGGCTGTTGGCCCTGTTCCCGGACGCGGTATGAGGCATAGGCACGAGGCAACGCTATGAATATCAATCTGACCCTGTTCGCCCAGATGATCGCCTTCGCGGTGTTCGTCGGGTTCTGTATGAAGTTTATCTGGCCGCCGATCGTCACGGCGCTGGCCGAGCGCAAGGCGAAGATCGCCGAGGGCCTCGCCGCGGCCGAGCGCGGTCATCAAGAGAAGGCGCTCGGCGAGCAGCGCGCCCTCGTCCTCATCAAGGACGCCAAGGCCGCCGCCGCCGATATCGTCGCGCAGGCTCAGAAGCGGGCAACCGAGATCGTCGAGGAGGCCAAGGCCGACGCGCGCAGCGAAAGCGGCCGTGTGGTCGCCGCCGCCCAAGCCGAGATCGACCGGGAGACCAACCGTGCCCGCGAAGAGCTCCGCGAGCGGGTCGCCACGCTTGCCGTCGCCGCCGCCGAGAAGATCCTCCAGAAGGAGATCGACATCAAGGCGCACAAGGGCCTCGTCGAATCGTTCGCCAAGCAGCTTTAGGGACCACCCATGGCCGGAGACATCACCACCATCGCGCGGCCCTACGCAGAGGCCGTGTTCGAGCGCGCGAAAGAGGTCGGTCAGCTGGACGCCTGGTCGCAAGCTCTCGAGATGCTCTCGGCCGTCGTGGGCGATCCCCAGATGGCCGAGCAGATCGCCAACCCGAACGTGCCCCGCGAGCGCATCCGCGACATCATCCTCGAGGTCTGCGGTGGTGATCTCCCGCCGGAGGCATCCAACCTCCTGGGGTTGCTGACCGAGAACGCCAGACTCGCGGCATTGCCCGAGATCGCAAGGCTTTTCGAGGCGAGCCGCACCGCCGACCAAGGCGTGCGCCACGTGCTGATTCGCAGCGCTTTCGACGTGAGCGAGTCCGAGCAAGCGGCGGTTTCCGCCGCGCTCGCGAAGCGCTTCGGCGGGCAGGTCGAGGTCACCGTCGAGACCGACAGCGCCCTGATCGGCGGTATCGAGATTCGCGCCGGAGACCTTGTCATCGACGACTCGGTCCGCGGCAAGCTCAAGCAACTGGCTCACGCATTGCAATTCTGAACGGGACACCGCCATGCAACTGAATCCTTCCGAGATCAGCGATCTCATCAAACAAAAGATCGAGAAGCTCGATCTTCAGACCGAGGCGCGGACCGAAGGCACCATCGTCAGCTTGACCGACGGTATCGTGCGTGTGCACGGTCTCTCCGACGCCAAGTACTACGAGATGCTGGAGTTCCCAGGCGACGCCTTCGGGCTTGCGCTGAACCTCGAGCGCGACTCGGTCGGCGCGGTCGTCTTGGGTGAGTACACCCATCTGTCCGAAGGCGATTGGGTCCGCTGCACCGGACGCGTTCTCGAGGTCCCGGTCGGCGAGGGGTTGCTCGGGCGTGTCGTCGATGCACTGGGCAACCCGATCGACGGCAAGGGTCCGATTCAGGCATCCGGCACCTCACCCATCGAGAAGGTCGCCCCGGGCGTTATCGCCCGGCAATCGGTCGACCAGCCGGTTCAGACCGGGCTGAAGGCGATCGACGCCATGGTGCCGGTGGGCCGCGGCCAGCGCGAGCTGATCATCGGCGATCGCCAGACCGGCAAGACCGCGGTCGCCGTGGATGCCATCATTAACCAGAAAGGCACCGGCGTTAAGTGTATCTACGTCGCCATCGGGCAGAAGAACTCCTCGATCGCCTCGCTGGTGCGCAAGCTCGAAGAGCACGGCGCGATGGACCACACCATCATCGTTGCCGCTGCCGCCGCCGAATCGGCCGCCATGCAGTTCATCGCGCCCTATGCCGGCTGCACCATGGGCGAGTACTTCCGCGACAAGGGCGAAGACGCCCTGATCGTCTACGATGACTTGACCAAGCAGGCGTGGGCCTATCGCCAAGTCTCGCTGTTGCTGCGTCGTCCTCCGGGTCGCGAAGCCTATCCCGGCGACGTCTTCTATCTCCACTCCCGTTTGCTCGAGCGCGCCGCGCGCGTCAACGCCCACTACGTGGAGCAGGCCACCGGCGGCGCCGTAAAAGGCAAGACCGGGTCGCTGACGGCGTTGCCGATCATCGAGACGCAGGCCGGCGACGTCTCGGCCTTCGTTCCGACCAACGTCATCTCGATTACGGACGGTCAGATCTTCCTCGAGACGGACCTCTTCAACGCCGGTATCCGCCCCGCCATCAATGCCGGTCTGTCGGTATCGCGTGTCGGCGGTGCGGCCCAGACGAAGATCATCAAAAAGCTCGGCGGCGGTATTCGTCTTGCCCTCGCCCAATATCGCGAGCTCGCGGCCTTCTCGCAGTTCGCATCCGACCTCGACGAGGCCACCCGCAAGCAACTGCAGCGTGGCGAGCGGGTCACCGAGTTGATGAAGCAGTTCCAGTACTCGCCCATGAGTGTCGGTCAGATGGCGGTGTCGCTCTTTGCGGCCAACGAAGGCTATCTCGACGATGTCGACGTCAAAAAGATCGTCGACTTCGAGCAGGCGATGCAGAGCTACATGAAGTCCGCCCAGGCGGCCTTGATCGAGCAGATCGATACGACCGGCGATTACACCGCGGAGATCCAGACCGCGATGCACGAGGCCATCAAGGCCTTCAAAGCCAACAACACCTGGTAGGGCAGCCGCCAGCCATCAGCCGGCCGGCCTCCTCCGGGGGACATCCTCCGGGGGGCCGGTACAGCTGGCGTTGTGCGTTTTGACACGTATCGAACCTTCACCACCCCGGCGCTCGCGCCGGAGGCTGGCCGCTGAAGGCCGGGAGCTAACACATGGCAGGCGCCAAAGAAATACGCACTAAAATTGCGAGCATCAAAAGCACGCAAAAGATCACCGGCGCCATGCAAATGGTGGCGGCTTCCAAGATGCGCAAGGCGCAGGACCGGATGGCGGCGTCCAAGCCCTATTCGGAGAAGATGCTGCAAGTCATCAGCCATTTGGCGCGGGCGACGCCCGAGTACCGTCATTCGTTCATGGCGGTCGAGCGCCCGCACAAGCGCGTCGGCTATATCGTGGTCTCCTCCGACCGCGGGCTATGCGGTGGTTTGAACAGCAATCTCTTTCGTCGCCTCGTCATCGACATCAAAGAGAAGCGCGCGGCCGGGACCGAGCCTGCATTCTGTACCATCGGATCCAAGGCACTGGGCTTCTTCAAGCGCTTCGGCGGGGACGTCAAGGCACAGGTGACGAATCTCGGCGACAAGCCTCATATCGAGGACCTCATCGGCCCCGTGAAGGTCATGTTGGATGCCTTCGAGGCCAAAGAGCTCGACGCCATCTATGTCGCGAGCAACGAATTCGTCAACACCATGACCCAGCGTCCCATGATTCGGCAATTGGTGCCGATCATCGGTGAAGAGCAGTCCGCGATGCCCTACCACTGGGACTACATCTACGAGCCCGATGCGCATACGGTGCTCGATGCCCTATTGACCCGTTATATCGAGTCGCTCGTCTACCAGGCGGTCGTCGAGAACGGCGCCTGCGAGCAAGCCTCGCGTATGGTCGCGATGAAATCCGCCTCGGACAATGCCGGCGACCTGATCGGCGAGCTTCAGCTCGTCTACAACAAGGCCCGACAGGCCGCGATCACTCAAGAGATCTCCGAGATCGTGAGCGGCGCCGCCGCCGTGTGATCCCCCGATACGTCGCAGTCGCTCGCGCCCGGCGCTCGGGCATAGAGCGCTCGGACACAAACAGAATCGCTATTGGCCGGAAGGCATAAGAGGAAAAGACTATGAGCTCTGGTAACGTGGTGGAGATCATCGGGGCCGTCGTGGACGTTCAGTTCCCGCGCGGCGAGATACCCAAGGTCTATGAGGCGCTCAAGATCGAGTCGACGGGCCTGACCCTCGAGGTTCAGCAGCAGCTCGGCGACGGGGTCGTGCGCGCGATCGCCATGGGGTCCACCGATGGTCTGCAGCGCGGCATCCCCGCACTTGCCACCGGTGCACCGATCCAGGTGCCGGTCGGGCAGAAGACGCTCGGCCGCATCATGGACGTCCTGGGCAACCCCATCGACGAGCTGGGCGATGTCGAATCCGAGGAGCGCTGGTCGATTCATCGTTCCGCGCCGCCGTTCGAAGACCAGGCGACCTCCACCGAGATCCTGGAGACCGGCATCAAGGTCATCGACCTCATCATGCCCATCCCCAAGGGCGGCAAGGTCGGACTCTTCGGCGGCGCCGGCGTGGGCAAGACCGTGACCCTGATGGAGCTGATCCGCAACATCGCGGCCGAGCATTCGGGCTTCTCGGTGTTTGCCGGCGTCGGCGAGCGGACCCGCGAGGGCAACGACTTCTATCACGAGATGAAGGAGTCGAACGTTCTCGACAAGGTCGCACTGGTCTACGGCCAGATGAACGAGCCGCCCGGCAATCGTCTTCGCGTCGCGCTGACCGGTCTGACCATGGCCGAGTTCTTCCGCGAAGAGGGCCGTGACGTCCTGCTCTTCGTCGACAACATCTACCGCTACACCCTGGCCGGAACCGAGGTCTCGGCGCTCTTGGGCCGCATGCCCTCCGCCGTGGGTTACCAGCCGACGCTGGCCTCCGAGATGGGCGCGCTGCAGGAGCGCATCACCTCCACGCGCACCGGCTCCATCACCTCCTTCCAGGCGGTGTATGTCCCCGCGGACGACTTGACCGACCCGTCACCGGCGACCACCTTTGCGCATTTGGACGCAACCCTCGTGTTGTCGCGTCAGATCGCCGAGCTGGGCATCTACCCGGCCGTTGATCCGCTGGACTCCACCAGCCGAATCCTCGACCCGAACGTGGTCGGCCAGGAGCACTACCAGACCGCGCGTGCCGTTCAGGGGACCTTGCAGCGTTACAAGGAGCTCAAGGACATCATCGCCATCCTTGGCATGGACGAGCTCTCCGACGACGACAAGCTCGCCGTGTCGCGTGCACGCAAGATCCAACGCTTCCTCTCGCAGCCCTTCTTCGTGGCCGAGGTCTTCACCGGCTCGCCCGGCAAGTTCGTGTCCGTGAAGGACACCATCAAGGACTTCAAAGCGATCGTGAACGGCGACTACGATCACCTGCCCGAGCAAGCCTTCTACATGGTCGGCGGCATCGAAGAAGCGGTGGCCAAGGCCGAGAAGATGGGTAGCTAAAACGCGGCCTGTGCGACGTGCGCTGTGCGTGACCTTGGTCCGGCGGCGCACTTCTACACAGATCACGGAGCTGCCGCGTTTTAGGATTTTATTTTTTATTTTAAACCGCGTCGGCACAGAGGGGTTGACGTCCGCTTCGATCGGATCCCGCGATTACGTCGATTTTCGCTACCGGGACGCGGTTTAATAGGGGTGCACTATGGCGATGACAATTCACGTCGATATCGTAAGCGCCGAAGGGGCGATTCATTCGGGTCAGGCGACCATGGTGTACGCGACCGCCGAGCTGGGCGAGGTCGGTATCGCGCCCCGGCATACCGCCTTCATCAGCCGTTTGAAGCCCGGTGACGTCCGGGTCCAGAACGAGCAAGGCGAGCAGGAGCACTTTTATGTCTCGGGCGGTATGCTTGAGGTCCAGCCGCATGTCGTGACCGTCCTGGCCGACACCGCGATCCGTGCGCGCGACCTCGACGAGGCTGCGGCGCTCGACGCCAAACGCCGTGCCGAGGAGGCGCTCGCCGGTCACACGGCTCAGTTTGAGTACGCGAAGGCGCAAGCCGAGCTCGCCGAAGCGATCGCGCAGTTGCGGGCGATCGAGAAGCTTCGCAAGATGAAGGGCTGATCCGGTAGCGGTCGCTCCTTGAGGTTCCGAATACAGAGGCCCGCTCCGACATGAGCGGGCTGTTTATTTATATAACGAGCGCACTTGGGTTTTTCGCCGCATTGCACGCTCTGCGCACGCCGGGCCGGCGTTGCGCGTCCTCGCCGTAGCGCTCGCTACGCCTCGTCGGCGCGCCTTGTCCCGATACGCGCGGGACGCGCTCTGTGTTGCGAAGAACCCACGTGGGCTCGGTATAGCACCTCGCTCTCTTCCTGCTCCCCTTGTTCGCCACGCCGCACCGCACCGGCGACCTGCAAGGGGGCCCGCCGGCCCATCCTGACCCGGAGGCGAACCCCATCATGGCAGAACAGATCATCAGTGCCGGCAAACTTGTCGCACTGACCTACCGAATCGAAGACGGCCAGGGCACTATCCTGGAGCAGACCGATATCCCCGTCAGCTATATTCACGGCGGTCAGACCGAGCTCATCGGCGGCATGGATGCGGCGGTCGGCGGCCGGCGTGCCGGTGACGAGGTCGAGCTGATCCTGGGGCCGGATCAAGGTTTCGGCCCACGTGATCCCGACCTGACCTTTACCGATGCCGTGGAGAACGTGCCGCCCGAATTCAGGTTTGTCGGAGCCGAGGTGCAGATGGAGAACGAGGCCGGGGAGACGCGCCAGTTCCACGTCACCCGGATCGAGGACGGCAAACTCACCCTCGACGGCAACCATCCCCTCGCCGGCAAGACCCTACGCGTGCATGTGTGGATCGAGGAGGTGCGCGAACCGACACATGCGGAGTTGACGGCGGACCTTGGCGGGGGTGCAATGCTTCCCGGTGGCGGTCTGCACTGACCGGGCGTTCGAGGAGGGCGAAGCGATGAGGCTTGGAGTCGTGATCTTGGCGGCGGGGCTCGGCAAACGGATGCGTTCCGCCCTCCCGAAGGTGCTTCATCCCCTGGCCGGGAAGCCATTGCTTGCCCGTGTTCTGGACACCGCCGAGGCAATCGGTGCCGAGCGCATCGTCACGGTCTACGGTCACGGCGGAGACCAGGTCCGCACTGCGCTGGCCGAGACCGGATGCCTGTGGGTCGAGCAGGCCGAGCAGCTGGGCACCGGCCATGCCGTCATCCAGGCCATGCCGCAGGTCGCCGATATGGATCGCGTCTTGATCCTCTACGGCGACGTTCCGCTCATTTCGGCCGAGACCCTGAATCGCCTGCTCCAAGTTGCGGCCGCTACCGATCTCGGGATTTTGACCGCCAATGTCCCGGATCCCACCGGTTACGGACGGATCCTACGCGACAGCCGCGCCCGGGTCGTCGGGATCGTCGAGGAAAAGGACGCCACCCCCGACCAGCGCGCCGTCACCGAGATCAATACGGGCATTCTGGTCGCCGACCGATCGAGGCTCGGAGGCTGGCTCGCACGCATCGGCAACGACAACGTTCAGGGCGAATACTATCTCACCGACGTCACCGCGCTCGCCGCGGCCGAGGGCGTGGCGGTCGCATCCACCCGGCCCGGCCGACTCGCGGAGGTCGCCGGCGTCAACGATCGGGTTCAACTCGCGACCCTCGAGCGCGACTATCAGCGCCATGCCGCGGAAGACCTCATGCGCTCCGGAGTGACCTTGGCCGATCCGTCGCGGTTTGATCTACGCGGCGTCCTTCAGGCCGAGCCGGATGTCGTCATCGACATCAACTGTGTCTTCGAGGGTGTGGTTCGGCTCTCGAGCGGCGTGCGTGTCGGCCCCAACTGTCTCCTCAAAGACTGCAGCATCGGCCCCGACGCCCATGTCCTGGCCAACTCCGTGATCGACGGTGCCGCGGTCGGGGCCCACGCGCGGATCGGTCCCTTTGCGCGATTGCGTCCCGACACTCACCTGGCCGACCACACCCATGTCGGCAACTTCGTGGAGATCAAAAAGACCAGCCTCGGGACCGGAAGCAAGGCCAATCACCTTACCTATCTAGGCGACGCGGAGATCGGTGCCGGCGTGAATGTCGGTGCGGGAACCATCACTTGCAATTACGACGGCGCCAACAAGTCGGTCACCCGGATCGAAGACGGGGCCTTTATCGGATCCAATACCGCTCTCGTCGCGCCCGTGCGGGTCGGCGCCGGCGCGACTATCGGCGCCGGTTCGGTGATTGCGCGCGACACCCCGGCGGAACAACTCACCCTGACGCGCGCCCCCCAGAGGACGATTCCGGGATGGACGCGGCCACGGAAGCGACCGGTCTCCTGATCGGGTCTGCTCGGTCTAAACCGCGTCTCACCGGGGTCGAGGACATCTCCGAAGCCAAACGCAAAATGAAAACTACGCATCTCGCTCTGGACGCGGTTTAAACCGTGCCGACTCCAACGGTCATCACGTCTGCCGGGGCCGACCCCTTCTCAAAACATCGCATACTGCGCTGGGCGCGGTTTAAGACACACGAGGGATAAGTCATGTGCGGAATCGTCGGTGCGATCGCCCAACGTCCGGTCTCGGCCATCCTGCTGGAGGGGCTGCGGCGTCTCGAATATCGAGGCTACGACTCCGCCGGCATCGCGGTCCTCGAGGAACCTTGCCGTCTGAATCGCGCCCGCACGCTCGGCAAGGTCGCGCGCCTGGCCGAGGCGGTCGCCGAGCGGCCGTTGCCCGGCACGCTGGGCATCGCGCACACGCGCTGGGCGACCCACGGCGAGCCTGCGACCCGTAACGCCCATCCACATGTCTGTCGCGATCGCTGCCTGGTCGTGCACAACGGGATCATCGAGAATCACGAAGACCTGCGTCGCGAGCAAACCGCCGCGGGCCACCGCTTCACCTCGGAGACCGACACGGAGGTTGTCGTCCACGCCGTATACGATCAGCTCGAGGCCGGCCACAACCTGCTCGATGCCGTGCGTTTGGCGACGACACGCCTGCGCGGTGCCTATGCCCTCGGCGTCATCGATGCGCAGGATGGCGAGCATCTCGTCGCGGCACGCCAAGGGAGCCCTCTGGTCATCGGGGTCGGATTCGGCGAGCATTTCATTGCCTCCGATGTCTTCGCCCTGCTGCCCGTGACCAATCGCTTCATCTTCCTCGAAGAGGGCGACATCGCCGAGCTGACCCGCGAATCGGTCCGTATTTGGGACCGCGACGGCAACCTCATCGTGCGGCCCGTGAAGACCTCCGCGGTCTCGGCCGATGCCGCCGAGCGCGGCGAGTACCGTCACTTCATGCTCAAAGAGATCTTCGAGCAGCCGCGTGCGATCGCCGACACGCTCGAAGGTCGCTTGGTCGGCACACGCGTTCTGCCCGAGAGCTTCGGCAATCTGGCCCCGGAGATCTTCGCTCGGGTCAAGGCGGTCACCCTGGTCGCCTGCGGGACCAGCTACCATGCCGCCTTGGTCGCGCGCTATTGGATCGAGGCCCTCGCCGGCCTGCCCTGCACCGTCGAGGTCGCGAGCGAGTACCGCTATCGCAAGCAAGTAGTGCCGGCCGACGCCTTGTTCGTGACCCTCTCGCAATCCGGCGAGACGGCCGACACACTCGCCGCGCTGCGTTTGGCGAAGGCCTCGGGCTACGCGGCGACGCTGGCCATCTGCAATGTCCCTGAAAGCTCCCTGGTCCGCGAATCAGACCTGGTGCTGCTCACCCATGCCGGACCCGAGATCGGCGTCGCCTCCACCAAGGCATTCACCACCCAGCTGGTCGCCTTGTTGCTGATGACCGTGGCGCTCGGCCACGAAAACGCGCTGAGCGACACCGCCGAGGCCCATGTGGTCGCGCTGCTGCGGGCGCTCCCGGGCAAGGTCGAGGCCGTGCTGGATCTCGACGACCGGATCGCCGCCCTTGCCGAGGTCTTCGTCGATAAGCAGCACACACTCTTCCTCGGACGCGGCGAGCAATACCCGATCGCCATGGAAGGCGCGCTCAAGCTCAAAGAGATCTCCTATATCCATGCCGAGGCATACCCGGCGGGCGAGCTCAAGCACGGTCCCCTTGCCCTGATCGACGAGCAAATGCCCGTGGTCGCCGTCGCACCCAACAACGCCCTGCTCGAAAAGCTCAAATCCAATCTCGAAGAGGTCCGTGCACGCGGCGGTCAGCTCTATGTCTTCGCGGACCTGCATGTCCCCATGGTCGAAGAGGAAGGCGTCACCGTCATCCGTCTTCCCGAAACCGACGATCTGATCGACCCCATCATCTTCACGATCCCCTTGCAGCTCCTTGCCTATCACGTTGCCGTGCTCAAGGGGACAGATGTCGATCAGCCGCGCAACCTCGCGAAATCCGTCACCGTGGAGTGATCCGTGGTTGCCGTTGCCTTGAGCTTTGAGAAGATAAGATGGAAGTGCAGATGGTTGGAGAACGCATCCGAGTTGCGCATCTGCGTCCTGAAGCAGCATCGCATCAGATTCGCAGCGAAATCATCAGTGGCGCAAGCCGCTGAAACAAATGAGCCCGCATTGGCTCCGGTCATCACCTTGAGAATCCCCCAACGGTTGGCCTTCAACGTCGCCCATCGATCCTCGTGGCTCGGGAACGTGATGAAACAGCCCTGCGGCTCGCCGTGAAAAGCAGCCTTCGTGCGCCGCTTGGTTGATTCGATGCCGGCGACTTCGATCGTCACGGTGGTCATGAGGTGCCTCACAGCTGAGCGACATCGGCCCAGTAATGATCGACCAATTGATCGAGTGTCGTGAAGGAATAAGAGACTTCACGAGCGTTCTCGTCCGTCTGTCAGTGTCGGCGACTCGCGTGAAGTGACCGGGCACGAAAGCAGGCGCTGGGGTCCATAAGCGCGTCGAACAGTCACCTCGATCGATTGTTCGAGCAGTCCTTCTCGGGCTTGAATTCAGTCTCGACAGCTTGAGTGAATCCTCCTCGAGATCTCCCTCGGTAATGACTGGCCCCAATGACCGTAGTGCTGCGCGTGCCGGGGTATTCGCCAGCTCGGGCTCGTTGCCGTGCCGGTCGCTCGGGGCGAGTCGATTGATGGCGGGCGGCGTGAGCTGATTGGACTGCCAGGCGGGACCGGGCGTGCTGTCGTGATTGATCCGTTCAAGCGGATGCCCGACCAGGATGCTGAAATACCGTCGCGGCCACCGAGCCGCGGCGAAACGGCCACGGTATTGCTCCGATATCCTCGACCCGCGGCATCGGCTTCGGTCCTGCCCTATACTTGCCTTAATGTCGACTCCGCACAGCTTATGAGGCGTGGCTGCCGTCGTCGTGCCGAGTCCACGGCACCTCGGGGTTCGATGGCGGCAAAGGATGGCTCCGACGCCCCGGTTGTGCGGCCGAATACCCGAGACATTCATCCATGGCCGATATCAAAACCACCTCCCCTCCTCCGCCCGAGACACCGGACGTCGTCGCCGGTCTGACACCGACGGATGCGGCCGCTCTGCTGACCGGCTGTCGCGACCGTCTCGCGCACGGTCTGGCGACCGTCTTCGCGCAGCATCTCGGGGGCGCGAGCGAGGATTTTCTCGGTATGGCCGACCGTGCGACCAGCCTGGAGCAACAGCAGCTCTATTTCTCGGCGATGGATTTCCTCGACAACCACGGGCAACGTCTCTTGCAGCAGTTCCGCAGTGCCTATGTCGCCTGTTTCGACGCGAGCGTCGCGGCCTTGCAGTCGAAGGAGGCCGCGACGGTGATGCATGAGACCGACGAGCTCCGTCTCGTGGATACCGACGATTTCGAGCGTGATCTGGCCATCGGTAAACTCTCGGCCCGCGCGGCATGTAACTGCTCGCAGCAGCTCACGGCGCTCGACCGCCGTCTCGCGGCGCTCCTGCGTGTGCCACGGATCAGCCAGGACGACAATCCGCTGTATCCGCGCACCCTCTTCAGCGCCATGCTCCAGGCCCTGAACGACATGGATGTGCGCGAGCAGCTTGCGCTGGTCCTTCTGCACGAGTTCGAGCGTCAGACCTCCGTCGAGCTTCCCGGCGTCTACGCTGATCTAAATCGTTTCCTTGTTCAGTCCGGCGTGCTCCCGACCATCCCGCTTGCGGGACCCCTGACGGCTCCGCGCAGCGAGACCCCCGACCAGCCCGGCGGCAATGCCGGCGGGATGTCGGGGTGGGCGGGTTTCGAGCCTTCCGAGGATCCGGGATTGGCCGAGCAGGAGGGCCAGGGCGTTGCCGAACAGGGTGCCCGCGCTGAAACGCGGGTGGATTTCGAGCGTCATCCACGCCTTGCGAACGACGATGTCTTCGGCCAGTTGGCCCGAGCGATCCAGACCGCGAGTCGCGGACGTATCTCCCGGACCACGGCTGCACCCGGTACGCCCAATGGCGGCTCCACACCGGGCACTCAGGAGACGCCCGCGCTTGGCCTCGCCCAGTTGATCGACGCGTTGAACGGGCTCCAGCGCGGGTATACGGATTTTCGGCAGATTCCGGGCTTGAGATCCGCGAACATCGATCCGCGGCGCGGTAATGTGCTTCAACAGATTCGCGCTACGCCCATGATGATGTGGTCGCGACCGCTCGACGCCATGACCATCGACATCGTCGCGCGGCTCTTCGATGCCATCTTCAACGACCCCGAGCTCTCGGCGACCGTGCGCGCTGAGTTGGCAAAGTTGCAGATACCGGTGCTCAAGGTCGCGCTGGTCGACAAGGCCTTCTTTTCCGATCGCCGGCACCCCGCCCGTCGGTTGCTCGATGTGGTCGCGAGCTCCGGAATCGGGCGCAACGAGAAGGACGAGCCCCATCTGGTCGACAAGGTCCGCGAGATCGTCGATGCGGTCGTCGAGGGGTTCGACGCGGACCTCAACGTCTTCGCGGTGCAGACCTACAAGCTCGAAGAGTTCCTGCGCGAGGAAGAGGAGCACGCGCAAAGCAAGTCGCAGCGTGTCTTCGATCAGCTCGAGCAGCGCGATCGTCAGGAGATCGCAGCCACGCGGGTGGGGGAGGAATTGGCGACCCGGACCTCCGACTCAGCACTTCCCGTGCTGGTGGCGTCGTTTTTCGATCGGTTTTGGCGTCGGGTGCTGATCGACATCTTTATCCGCTTCGGGGATGCCGGCGAGCCGTGGCGCGAAGCCCTGGCGACGATGGACGACCTGATCTGGAGCGTGAAGCCCAAAGACACGGCGCAAGAGCGCAACCGTCTTCTCACGGCGCTCCCGGATCTCCTCAAACGGCTGCGCCGAGGCTTGGAAGCCGTCCACCTCGAGGAGGCATGGGATCCCTTCTTCGACCGCTTGATCCGGCTCCATATGGGCGCCCTGCACAAGGAGCCGCCGCCCGAGCAGATGTCCGACCCGATATCCGATCAGGATGCCTTCGCCGCGGACGTGGCGCGGGGCGAGGACTCGACGCCAACGTCCGACGAGAACGCGTCCCCGGACCAATATCTGCTGCTCGCTCGATCGCTCGAAGTCGGCGATTGGGTGGAGTTCAAGAGCTTTCGCGGCACGCGCAAGACCCTTCGGCTCGGCTGGGTCAGCAAGTATCGCGGTGTCTATCTCTTCACCAATCGTCAGGGCGACAACGCCTTGACCCTGGCCACGACCAGCCTCGCCGACCATTTGCGCAAGGGCACGGCGCGGGTTTTGAGCCAGGATGCGCTGACCGATCGTGCGGTGGCCCAGGTGCTCGAGCAGGCCATGCCGGAGAAGTCGAACGATTCCGCCCAATAGCCTTTCCTGCCGGCGGTTCTGTACGTGAATTGCGGGCGGCATGTCGGGCACGCGGCGCCTTGCCCGAACTACCGGGTCATACGGTCTGTCGGAAACGCCTCAGGCTCCGAGTGCAGGCGCGTGCGCGAGGGCTCGCACCAGGCGTGGGATCTCGGTCTCGAGCGTCTGGCGCGGTCGAAAGCCCAGGTTGCGCTCGAGCTTCGACGAGGTGAACCAGGCATCGCCGGTGAGCTTACCGAGCCCATCCAAGGTCAGCGGCATACGCCTCCGGCTGAGGCGTTCGCCCACCGTGCCGACACCGGCCGCGAAGCGAAGGACCGGGAGCGGGATGGTCCAGCGCGGGACGGGTCGGCCGAGTGCGATCAGGCTCTGCTCGTAGAGCCACCGGGTGGAATAGTCTCGGCCGTCGGTGACCAGGTAGACCTCGCCGGCTGTCTCGGGATGGCCGGCCACCAGGATCGCGGCGTCCACGGCGTCCTCGACATGGATCGCGGCGCGGTGATTCTCGATCCGAGGCCAGGGCGGGAAGCGCCCCGCGGCGACCGCCTTGACCATCCGCGCAATGTTGCCGCTGTCCCCGAGCCCGTAGACCATGGGAAGACGCAGAACCGCGGTGTGTCGACCGGTCGCGCGTCCCAGCTCCAGGACGCTTCGCTCGGCGGCCAGCTTTGCGCGACCGTAGAGGCTGTCCGGCGCCGGAATAACCGATTCGTCAGCGGGCCGTCCGAGCGCACCTGCCCGATCGCCCATCGCCTTGATGCTGCTGAGATAGATCACCCGCCGAATCCCGGACGGCTCGACGCGAGCCATCAGATTGGCGGTCCCCTCGGCGGTCACCGGCCAGTGGGAGGGCGCCTCGTAGATGTCCGGCTCGTCCGGACGCGGCGAATAGCTCGCGAGGTGGAACAGGGTATCGATCCCGTCGCAGACCGATCCGAGGCTCGACGGGTCGGTCAGGTCGGCGGCGCGGATCTCGGGACCCTGCCCCGCTCCTTGCTCTTGCCAGAGTGTCTGCGCCGCATCCGAGGATCGCGTGACGATCGCCACACGCTGGCCGGTCCGCAGCAGCTCCGCGACCAGCCGTCGGCCCACCTTACCGGTCGCCCCGGTGACCAGGATCGATCCGAGCGACTTGCCTGCGTCTCGGTCCATGATCAGTCCGCCTTCCCCGATCTCGGGCGACCGAACATCCGGCTCAGGGTGTCGGCCAGGACCCGGCTCCAAAAATGGACCCGGATACCGAAGATAACCAACCCATTAAAGAGCTTCGGATACTCCCGAGCCTGGAACTTGCGGTAAAAGCGCTCCATCCCGCGATGCTTGTGACGCTCGACCAGGATGGGGCTGCGTCGGCTGCATGCTCCCTTGTAATGGATCACGCTGACATCCGGGACGAGCGCGATCGTCCAACCGGCCCGCCGAAAACGCATGAACCAGTCAAGATCTTCGCAGTGTAGGAAATAGCCCTCGTCGAGCGGCCCGACCGCGTCGAGCGCGCGCCGGCTCACCAGCATGAAGGAGCCCGAGATTGCCTCGACCTCGATCGGCTCGGCGGGCAACGGCTCATGATGAAGGTTCAGGCGGCGTCCGCCTCGGTTTGGCAGGAGCCGGTCGAGTCGCAGGATGCGTTTGAGCGCGATCCAGGGGTCCGGAATCGCGCGGCGGCTGGCCACCTGCTCGCTCCCGTCCGGGTTGCGCACGATGCAGCCGGCCATGCCGACATCCGGTCGGCTGTCCATAAAGGCTAGCATCCTAGCAAGGGTATCCGGACCGATCAGACAGTCCGGATTCAGAAACAGCAGGCGATCGGCCCGGACCAGCGGCAAAGCGCGATTGTTGGCCGCCGCGAAGCCCAGGTTGGCTCGGTTCTCGAGGATGCGCAGGCGCGGGTCCGTGCCGAACATCGCGCGCAGATGCTCAATGCTCCCGTCGTCCGACCCGTTGTCGCTCACGACGACCTCGACCGACACATCCGATCCGAGCACCTCCCCGACACACTTGCTCAGCAGTGCGCCGGCGTTGTAGTTGACGACGATCACGCCGACGGCAGGGACCGCTGCGTCCGTGTTCATGCGTTCGCCTCCAGATCGAGCGCCTCTCGCAGTGCCTGCTCGGCGGCGGCGAAGCCGAAATGGGCCTCCATCACCCGGATGCCACCGTCGGAAAGCTGCTGCCAGAGCACCGGATCCCGATCGAGTCGCGCGATCGCCTCGGCGAAGGCGGGTGCATCATCTGCGATCAAGACCGATTCGCCATCGACCAGGTGCATGCCCTCCGCGGCGACACGGGTCGCAACCACGGGGAGCCCGTGCGCGAGACTCTGGTTGATCTTGCCCTTCACACCCGCGCCGTAGCGCAGGGGCGCGACCGAGACGCGGCACCCGGCGAAGAAGGGCTCGACATCCGGGACATGTCCCGCGATCTCGATGTCCGGCCCGGCGCAGGCGAGGACCTCACGCGGCGGATCCGCACCGATGACGCTGAGCCGGATGTCCGGGACGCGCTCGCGCAGCAATGGCATGATCTCGCGACAGAGAAAGAGGACGGCGTCGGTGTTCGGCGGGTGTGCGAAGGCACCGATGAAGAGAACCCCACTCCGCGCATCGTAGGGCTTGGCCGAGCCGCAGACGTGGTGGATGTTCGAGACGACATGCACTTGGACATCCGGTGCCTCGGCGGCCAGTATGTCGCGCTCGGCTTCACTCACCACGAAGGTCAGATCGGCGCGGCGCATGAGGTCCAGTTCCTGCGCCTTGCGCCGCTCGGCGACGCGCAGGGTCGCGCGATCGCCTTGGAGCTGCGCGAGCCGCCGCTCGCGCAGGAAATGCAGATCGACCGTATCGAAGACGATGCGTGCCTTGGTGCAATGGGTCCGGGCCGTGTCGAGCGTGGCCGCCGCAGCATCGGCACGGCTCAGGATCACCAGGTCGTAACCGGTCCCGTGACTGGCCAGATGATCGCGGATGCGGCGCACGTAGGGCCGGTAGAGCACCTCCACACCGATGCGTTGCAGGTCGGCGACATAGGGCTCGGGTGCCTCCAAGTTGGCGGCGGCAAAAGTCACCTTGAAGCCGAGTCCTTGCAGGATGCGGAACAGGTTGATCATCCGCACCGAGCCGGACTCGCGATCCGGGGTGACCATGTAGTTGTCGACCACCAGGGCCCGGCGTCGCACACCGCGCTCCTTCGCCCGCTCCAGATCCTCGCCGCGCTCGCCGAAGCCGGCCAAGACCACGGCCCAACGCCTCCGGAAGGTTTCGGCATTGATTCGCTGATACCGCTTTAGCCCGGTCTCGGTTTGCTCGTCGCGCCCGGCGCTGATCCCCTCGAAGTGCACGACGCGGGACAGCGGCTGGTAGTAGACCGAGCGCCCGGCCGTACGCACGCGGAAGGCCAGATCGGCATCTTCGTAGTAGGCGGGTGCAAATGCGCTGTCGAATCCGCCGAGACGCCTGAAGAGTGCGGTCTCGATGGCGAGTGCGGCGCCCGAGCAATAGTCGACGGCGCGTCGATAGCTGTATTGCGGCTTGTCCGGGGCGTCCAGGTGGCCGTAGTTCCAGGCCGTGCCGTCTGCAAAGAGAATGGCCCCGGCCTCCTGTTGCCGGCCGTCCGGATAGAGGAGGCGGCTGCCGACGATCCCGGCGTCGGGCGCATCCTCGAAGGTGTCGATCAGCGCATCCAGCCAACCGGGTTGAACCTGGGTGTCGTTGTTCAGAAAGACCAGATAGGCGCCCTGCCCTGCGTCGGCCCCGCGA
>NZ_JAABRP010000069.1 GCF_011390875.1 Thiocapsa sp. | reverse complement strand
AACTATATCGCGGAGACCGGCCAGGACATCCGCGATTGGTGGCGATTCGACCTGCAGTTGATCGAGCAGCGCATGATGGACGCCTTTACCAAGGTCGCCGACCAGACCAGCCTGCAACTGGCCCAATGGGCCGAGGTTGCGCGCCAGATGAGCCTCTATCAGGCCGGAGAGGTCACCGGCCCGGGCACCCTGGTGTGCGATCGCTGCGGCGCCGAGACCCATTTCGTCAAGGCCGGACGCATCCCGCCCTGCGCGGACTGCGGCGGTATGAGCTTCCGCCGCCGCAGCGACGAGCCACGCGATAAAGGCTGAATCCGGCCTCGGCGCTGGCTCGCCCGAGGAACTCGTGACATCCGCACCGCGGTGTCGCGCATGCCCCGTGGCGCTCCGCGCCACGAGCCACCATCATCGCCGAACTGACGAACGAGACCCGGTCCCTCGAGCGGCTTGAGCGGCTCGTCGCCCCGCAGTTGCATCACCGGCCCCGCGCCGACTAGCATCGAAGCGCTCGAACAACAAGACAAACAGCGGACACGGTCGTTGCCCGCAAATAACACCAGACGAGGACACCATCATGATTCGCCGCATCGCGCTCGCTCTCCCGGCTCTCGCCCTGACCGTCTCCGCCGGCGCTCAGGCCGCAACCTTCATGGACGCCGATTGGGCGGCGTCCGCCTGCCAGGCTTGGAACGGGGCCGGCGCGCTCACCGCCGGTCTAGCTGGCGAAAACTGGGCGGCAAACAACGCCGGGCGCGGATACAAGGTCATCCAGCTCTACCGCACCCAGTGCGGCGAGGACAGCCGCGTGGAGCTGCAGATCAGCGACAAGGACGGCAAGGCCATGTGCACCTACGGCGGCGCGGTGAAGACCACGACGCTCGACCCGAAGGTCGACTACCTGATGAATGCAACCGACGAGGACTGGGTCTGCATGGGCGAAGGCCGCCTAGGCTGCGGCGCGATGGGCGCGATGACGACCGGCAAGCTCAAGTTCAAGGGGCCCAAGATGGAGGCCATGGGCGTCATGGGTCCGTTCGACACCTTCCTGCAGTTGACCGGCAAGGTCCCGGGCGATAAGAGCGCTTGCCCATAGGCGGAGGCCCCCGTGGAGCGGGCGATTTAGGCGTTTCCGGGACAATTCCATACCCGTAAGTTGTGCTGACGATAGGAGGCACAACTTGCGCCGACGGTTGGTTGTGCCTCGCACGGCTCGGCTCGGCTCGGCACAACGACGGACTACGGACCCGGACAGACCAAACAGGCAAGCAGTGCGTGCGAATAAATTCGCACGCACCCAGCTCATTCCTTTCCCGGGGAATCATCTTAAACCGCGCCGGCTCCAACAGTTGTCGGAGCTGACGCGGCCAAGCCAATCCGACAAACGACGCATACCGCCCCGGGCGCGGTTTAAGTCCGCAACCACCATGGCTGGAAATCCGATCGAACCGCGCTTATAGTCCCGTTTCGCGTCAAGTCCCGCGGGAGAGTCCGGCCTCGGCCGGCGCCGAAGGCGCAACACTGCCCGGAATCGCTCAGGCAAAAGGACCGCGGGAATAACGACCGACTCTGGAGAGCGGTCCGGACTGCACCGACAGTCGGGGCCCACCGAAGGGGCAGCAGCGACCGACGCGCTCGGCCGCCTGCAAACTCTCAGGTCTGGGACAGAGGGGCGGTGTCGAGGATCCGGGTGGATCCCGAAGGATCGTGCCTGCACGAGTCCGGAAAGCGACGCGCGCCTGCTCCGCCGCACCCAAACCAGGGGTCGGCACCATGTTGCCGCTCGCATTCGTGCTCGTTGTCCAGTATCGGAGCGCAGACCCGCACACAACCTTCGCGCATCCCCCGTTTCCTTCGCCCCTCATACCGAGCGCACCTGCGCCCGATAGTGTTCCTGGTCGACGCCTCGCGAGCGGTGACGACTCAACAGGCCAGCCCGCCGGGCGAGCCACCAGGCGAACGGAGAGTCGGATGGCATTGCGCACCCCCTTGTTTTCGGAACATGAGCGTCTCGGCGCTCGGATCGTGCCGTTCGGCGGCTGGGACATGCCGCTGCACTACGGATCTCAGATTGAAGAGCATCACGCGGTGCGCCGCGCCGCCGGGATGTTCGACGTCTCCCACATGCGCCCGGTCGACATCGAGGGCCCGGATGCCCTGCCCTTCCTGCGCCGGCTCCTCGCCAACGATGCCGCCAAGCTGACCGCGCCGGGCAAGGCGCTCTACGCATGCATGCTCAACCCGCAGGGCGGCGTGATCGACGACCTCATCCTCTATTTTCGCGGACCCGAGCGTTACCGCGCGGTGGTCAACGCCGGCACCGCAGACAAGGACATCGCCTGGATGCAGGCACAGGCCGAGGGCCGGCAGCTGAACATTCAAAGTCGCGACGACCTCGCCATGATCGCCGTGCAGGGACCGGATGCGCGTGCCCGCGTCGAGCCACTCTTACCCGACGGGCTGCGCGCCTCGGCGATGCAGGCCGGGCCCTTCTTCGCCGCCGAGGACGCGCACTGGTTTGTCGGGCGCACCGGCTACACCGGAGAGGACGGCTTCGAGATCATGGTGCCGAGCGCGGATGCCGCGGCACTCTGGCGCTCGCTCGTCGCGGCAGATGTGCGCCCCTGCGGCCTCGGCGCCCGGGATACGCTGCGCCTGGAGGCCGGCATGAACCTCTACGGCCAAGACATGGACGAGACGGTCGGCCCGCTCGATGCCGGCCTGGGCTGGACCATCGCCCGGGAGCCGCAGGAGCGCGACTTCATCGGTCGCGAGGCCCTGACCGCTCGGCGCGATCATCCCGACCGACGCGACTTCGTCGGCCTGCTCTTGACCGGTCGCGGCGTGCTGCGCCCGCACCAGAGCGTCCTCGCGGACGGTCGGGTGGTCGGCGAGGTCACCTCGGGCGGCTTCTCGCCGACCCTGGAGCGCTCGATCGCATTCGCACGCGTCGAACCCGGAACACCCGCGGAGTGCGCGGTCGACATCCGCGGCAAACCCGTGAGCGCACGTATCGTCAAACCGCCGTTCGTGCGGCAAGGCCGAATCTGCATCGACCTCTGAACCTTATGGTCAGGGTTAAACTGCACCGGGCGCGGTAGTAAGCGTTTGAGCTGTGAGGATGGGTTTCGCTGCGCTCTACCCATCCTACGTGTCTCGAGTGTTTTTGAATCGTTTTTAAACCGCGCCGGCTCCAGCGGTTCTGAAATCCGCCGGGGCCGATCCCATCCAAAAACATCACATACCGCACTGGGCGCGGTTTAGATCGCAACGGCGCGAAGAGCGCACAGACAACCCGTCGATTGATCGGAGAGAACCATGAGCGACGTCCCTGCTGACCTGAGATACACCAAGAGCCACGAGTGGATCAGAGACAACGCCGACGGCACTGTCACCGTCGGCATCACCGATCATGCCCAAGAGGCGCTCGGCGATATCGTCTTCGTCGAGATCCCGGATCAAGGGCGTGAAGTCGACGCCGAGGAAGCCTGCGCCGTGGTCGAGTCGGTCAAGGCCGCCTCCGATATCTATTCGCCGCTCGCCGGCGAGGTCATCGAGTCCAACGCGCTTCTGAACGACAGCCCGGAGGCGATCAACAACAGCCCCTACGACGAAGGCTGGATCTTTCGCCTCGCGCCGAACGACATGGCCGCGCTCTCCGGACTCCTGGACGCAGCCGCCTATCAGCAGGTCGTCGAGGACGAGACCTAAACCGCGTCCGGTAGGACATGCAATGCACTCATGTGGTCGAGCCGAGCAGGCGCCACGAACGCCCGCAGGTGACGCGGTTTAGTGTTGAAAAGCTTTTAAATCTCTGAACCGCGTCCGCTGTGAGGCTTGTGAATGAGTACGCGGCCGATCCGATACTCGACAACGCATGCCGCACCAGACGCGGTTCAGCCGGGACCCTAAGCTATGCCTTTTGTACCCCACACCCCCGACGATATCGCCGCGATGCTCGACACCGTCGGCGCCGCATCCATCGATGATCTGTTCGACGAGATCCCGACCGAGCTTCAGATCGGGGAGCTGGCGGCCATCCCCGCCGGCATGGCCGAGATGGACGTCGCTCGACTGATGCAGTCGCGCGCGCGGGCCGACGGACAGCCGCTCTGCTTCATCGGCGCCGGCGCCTACGATCATCACATCCCGGCCGCCGTCTGGCAGATCGCCACCCGCGGTGAGTTCTACAGCGCCTACACGCCCTATCAGGCCGAGGCCAGCCAGGGCACCCTGCAGCTGCTCTACGAGTTCCAGTCCATGATGGTCGCCTTGACCGGACTGGACGTCTCCAACGCATCGCTCTACGACGGCGCCTCGGGCCTGGCCGAGGCGGTCTTGATGGCCGTGCGCGCCAACCGCAAGGTCAAGTCCGAGAAGGTCCTCGTACCTCGATCGCTGCATCCGGCCTATCGGCGCACGCTGCAGAGCATCGTCTCCACCCAGGGGATCGAGCTGGTCGAGGTGCCGTTCGACCCGCGTGGCGGATACACGCCAATCGAGGCCCTGGATGCGCTGGCGGAGGAAGGCCCCTACGCCGCGCTCGTGGTCAATCAGCCCAACTTTTTCGGCGTGCTCGAAGACGTCGACGCGCTCACCGACTGGGCCCATGCCCGCGACGCCTTGGTCATCGGCGTCGTCAACCCGGTCGCGCTCGCCCTGCTCTCCCCGCCCGGCGACTGGGGCAAAACGGGCGCCGATATCGCCTGCGGCGAGGCCCAACCCTTGGGCATGCCGCTCGCCTCCGGCGGACCCTATGCCGGATTCCTCTGCTGTCGTCAGGAATTCGTCCGTCAGCTGCCCGGGCGCATCGTCGGCCGTACGCTCGATCTCGACGGCAAGGCGGGCTTCACCCTCACCCTCCAAGCCCGCGAGCAGCACATCCGCCGCAACAAGGCGACCTCGAACATCTGCACCAATCAAGGGTTGCTGGTCACCGCCGCGACCATCCACATGACGCTCTTGGGCGCCGAGGGGTTGGAGCGTGTCGCCGCGGCCTGTCATGCCAATACCGCACGCCTGACGCAACTGCTGTGCGAGGTGCCGGGCGTGGAACCCTTGTTCGACCGTCCGGTCTTTCACGAGCAGGCAATGCGTCTGCCGGCACCGGCGGTGGACGTCCTCCGCTCGCTGGCCGCGCACAACATCCTGGGCGGATGCGACCTCGGCGCGGAGTATCCCGAGCTCGATCCCGCGATCCTGGTCTGCGCGACCGAGCTGAGAACGGAGGAAGAGATGCACTCCTACGCAAGCAAGCTCGGGCGTATCATCGCCACCCGAACGCAGACACACGACGCGGTGGCGCGCACATCCTAGCAACGCTTGCGTCAACCCTGCCGGTCGGGCCGAGCACGAGTCAGTGACGATTTTGAGTCAAGATGAACACTTAATGAACCCGTAGGATGGGTAGAGCGAAGCGAAACCCATCCTCCAAACCGCCGCGTTCTCGGGTTTCGGTCCGATGCCCACGGCACGGGCGTGGGCGCGGGCTGGATGGGTTTCGCTTCGCTCTACCCATCCTACGTGTTTCGGTTGTATTTGAATCGTCCCAGAGGCCCAACAGACGAAGCCTCGCCAGCCCTCAGACCGCGGGCACCGTGAGCACGATAGACGCGAATCCGACATCCAACCACCAACGATCGGGATACACTCATGGCTCAAACAGCACTGCAAGGCAACCCCGTCCAGCTCTCCGGCGACCTGCCCGCCGTCGGCAGCACCGCACCCGACTTCAAGCTGGTCGACAAGGATCTCGGCGACAAGTCATTGGCCGATTTCGCCGGCAAGAAGAAGCTGCTCAACATCGTTCCCAGCCTGGACACGCCGGTCTGTGCGACCTCGACCAAGCACTTCAACACCTCCATGGCCGGTAAATCCGACGCCGTCGCCTTGGTGATCTCGGCCGACCTGCCCTTCGCGATGGGCCGTTTCTGCGGGGCGGAAGGCATCGAGAATGTCGTCGCGCTGTCCATGATGCGCTCGCGCAGCTTCGCGAAGGACTACGGCGTACTCATCGAGGATGGTCCGCTCGCCGGCATCACGGCCCGCGCCGTCGTGGTCCTGGATGCCGACAACACGGTTGTCTACACCCAGCTCGTGCCCGACATCACCCAAGAGCCCGATTACGACGCGGCGCTGGCTGCGCTCTAAAGCGTATCTCCTTGAACCGCAAAGTCGCGAAGGGCGCAAAGGAAGCGCCCGGCCTGGGGTTTGTTCTCCGGTGGCGCTGTTCTCGCGCCAAGCGCGCGCCCTTGCGGTTCCGATTCGATCCACTTACCGAAGCCGATTGCCATGCTGATACATGACCGCTCCAGACCCGGACGCCGCGCCACCGCGCAGGCACCGCTCGCCATGCCCGAGGTCACCGACATTCCGGCGGCACTGCGTCGTCGGAGCCGACCCGTCCTGCCGGAGGTCTCGGAGCTTCAGGCGGTTCGCCACTACACACGGCTGTCGCAGAAGAACTTCTCGATCGACACCCATTTCTACCCGTTGGGCTCCTGTACGATGAAGTACAACCCGCGGGCCTGCAACACGCTGGCGATGCTGCCCGGATTCCTGGCACGGCATCCGCTGGCACCCGAGTCCCACAGCCAGGGCTTCATGGCCTGCCTCTACGAGCTCCAAGAGATGCTCAAGGAGGTCACCGGGATGCACGCGGTCTCACTGGCCCCCGCCGCCGGTGCACAAGGCGAGCTGGCCGGTGTAGCGATGATCCGCGCCTATCATCTCGCCCGCGGCGATGTCGCCCGCACCGAGATCCTGGTCCCCGACGCGGCACACGGCACCAACCCGGCCTCCGCGGTCATGTGCGGCTTCAAGGTCCGCGAGATCCCCACCGGACCCGACGGCGACGTCGACCTCGCCGCGCTCGAGCAGTCCGTCGGGCCGCAGACCGCCGGCATCATGCTGACCAACCCGAGCACGGTCGGCGTGTTCGACCGCAACATCCAGGCGATCGCCGCGCGTGTCCATACGGCCGGCGGGCTGCTCTATTACGACGGGGCCAATCTCAACGCCATCCTCGGCAAGGTCCGCCCGGGCGACATGGGCTTCGACGTCATCCACATGAACCTGCACAAGACCTTCTCCACGCCCCACGGCGGGGGCGGTCCGGGTGCCGGACCGGTGGGTGTCTCGGCACGCCTGGAGCCCTACCTGCCGGTCCCGCTGGTCGCCTTCAACGGGGACGAATACCGTTGGCTGGCCGAGCCCGAGCGCCCCGAGAGCATCGGACGCCTCACCGCGTTCGGCGGCAACATGGGCATCCTGCTGCGCGCTTATATCTACGCGCGACTGCTGGGACGCGAGGGGATGCGACGCGTCTCCGAGTTCGCAACCCTGAACGCCAATTACCTGATGACACGGCTCAAGGCGGCCGGCTTCGATGCCGCCTATCCGCAACGTCGCGCGAGCCACGAGTTCATCATCACACTCAGACGCGAGGCGAAGGAGCTGGACGTCAATGCGATGGATTTCGCCAAACGCCTGCTCGACTATGGCTATCACGCCCCGACCACCTACTTCCCGCTGCTGGTTCCCGAATGTCTGCTGATCGAGCCGACCGAGAGCGAGAGCAAGGAGGAGCTCGACGGCTTCGTCGCGGCCATGATCGCGATCCGCGAGGAGGCACGAACCAATCCCGACTTGGTGAAGACCGCTCCCCACACCATGCCGGTGCGCCGACTCGACGACGTGCGGGCCGCTCGTAACCTGGATCTCGCCTGGAATCCGCAAGAACAACACAAGGACATGCATGGCTAATCAGAATGCCAAGGGGTGGCGCCGCGTCATCTACGCCTTCGGATACTCGATGAAGGGTTTCAAGGCATGTTTCGAGCTGGAAGAGGCCTTCCGTCAGGAGGTATTCTTGCTGATTCCGCTTGTACCCATCGGGCTATGGCTGGGCGATACGCCGGTCGAGCGTGCCATGCTGATCGGCAGCCTCCTGATCGTTCCCATCGTGGAGCTTTTGAACTCGGCGATCGAGGCGAATGTCGATCGTGTCGGCATGGAGCGCAACGAGCTGTCGGCCCGCGCCAAAGACATCGCCTCGGCTGCGGTCTTTTCGAGTATCGTATTCGCCCTTGTGGTCTGGGGGCTGATTCTGATTCCGAAGTTGTTCTGATGCGGCAGGATCGGACACGCGTCATGCCTGCCGAGAGCACCCGACCGCCGATCTTACTCATTCGCCAGCCTGCAGGCTGATGCCTCGATGGAATACAAGGACCCGTCACAATGTTTGTAATCGAGAATTCGTCGGCCAACCGATCTTATACGTCTTTCGTATTATTGTTTTCGGTGCTGTTGTGCGCCCTCGCTGCCGCCTACGGGGCCTACGCACTGCGCGGCCTGCATGCCGACGGGGCCTTTCATCTCCTAAGTCTCGCAAGCGGCGAGAAGTTTCTACTCTGGGAGACGCCACGCAACGCGTCCTACCTCTTGCATCAGTGGGCTACAATCCTCGCCATCACCCTGGGCGTCGACAACCTTATCGTTTTGGCCCGCATTCACGGCCTGACGATGCTGATGACACCGATCCTTTTTATCGCGCTTTCGTATTTCGTGCTCCCGAAGGAGTACAAACATCTTTTCATCTTTCCGGTGTTCTATTATCTCGCCGGCGTCATGGCCGGCGCCTTCTCCGCGATCGGCGAGGCGCAGCTCGCCGGAAGCTATTTTTGGCTCCTCTTCTTTACGATCTTGTTTTTCCGGACCGGGCTCTTTACCAACATCCTCGTCTTCGCACTGGTCCTACCGATCTTCGTGATCCACGAGACCTTCGTTCTGATGGCGCCGTTTCTTGCCCTGGCTGGGCTCTACCGCTTGCTTCGCTCGAAAAGCACTAAAGACCGCCTCTATTTCGCCGCCCTGACGGCACTCCTGATCGCGGTCACGGCCGTGGTGCTGTCGTTTATCTTGGTGCCGAAATCCGAGTATTACGAGACCCGCTCTCTGTCCTATTTCTCCACCATCACATCGCTGGCATTCATCCGGAGCTACGGCTACTACAATCCACCCGCGATTCTCGGCCTGATCGCCGGTTTCATCCTGCTCGTCGGGATCTATGCGACACGCCGCGGACTCGTGAAGGTCCAGCGGATTCTTTGGATTGTCATCGCACTGGCTGCGCTCCTCGCCGCAATCTCTCCGCTGATCGCCGAACGGGCCTTATCCGCAAAGCTGCAGTTCGACGCGAGAAGCTACGGCCCGATCCTGATCCCGCCGTTGGTGTTGTTGATGGCAGTTGCCTCGCTGCGCGCGACCCAAACCAAGACATACATTCAATCCGGCTTCGTTGCGGGTGTGGTACTTGCGCTGGCGCTCGGACAGGTCGGCTGGAACGTCGCCGCAACGAACGAGTGGCGACACTACATCGCGAGCTTCCGCGGCCTTTTGGATAACCATCGCGGTCTTATTTCTCACGAGCAAGCCCTCGCCGAGCTGTCTCCCGAGGCTGGCCGCCAGCTTGTCAACATGAGCTGGGGTTGGACCTATCCGACCATGAGCGTCATCCTGGCCGAGCAGGGCAAGGTGCAGACCATCATCGAGAATCCCGATTGGGGCGAGGATGCCTGGGAGCCGTTCGACCCCAAAACACTGAGCGACGAGCTCTTGAACAGCCATCGGTTGGATTTCTCCGCCTACTTGAGCGCCTTGGCGGAGCAGCAAGCGTGGAGTTCCGAATCGGCGGACCCGACTAAACCGCGTCCAGAGTGATAGGCGTCGTTTTCATGTTGTGTCGGGCTCGAGGATTGTTCCGACCTTAAACCGCGCTGGCTCCAGCGGCCGTCAATTCTGCCGGGGCCGATCCCATCCAAAAAACATCGCATACCGCGCTAGGCGTGGTTTAAACCGGATTCGGCCGAATCAACCGATACACCAGCCGAGAGGCCGCAAAATTAAAAACAGTGGTGAAGCCGATCGCAATCAGGATCCCGAAACGCGGATTGATCCCGAATGCCGTCAGCTCGCTCAAGAGAACACCGCCGATCAGGAGGCTTGCGAGATAGATGGCGACCGTCGATGCAGCACGCCACGCCGTCGCGGTACTGCCTTTGAAGACATACCGCGGAAAGGCCACGAGCAGAACCGCAAGCCCGATCGCCCAGGAGAGATAATAGGAGATCAGAGGCGATAGCCAAAACAGCAGAAGCTGGAAAACGAGAAGGGTAAAAAGCGTATTGCCTGCGCCGACCAGGGCAAACCGCAAACCATCGCCGAGCAGACCCTGCCCGCCCAAAAGGTGCTTCCTCATATCGGCGCTTCAGACGCGGTCACCAGACGCAGAAAGTCATCGTAATCACGAATGTATTCGTTCGACTCGTAGACGTGCGACGCGAATACGCCAAGCACCGCGTCGGCGGAGAAACGGTACTGGATTCCCCAGACCAAGGGAGGGATCAGGAGCCCGACACCGGGGTGATCGAGGCGGATCTCCTGTCGCTCCACGCCGTCATCCACGACCACCGAGAGAGCGCCGTTGAGGGCCACCAGAAACTGGGCGCATTCGCGATGGGCGTGCTCGCCGCGCACGTGATCGTTCGGGACATGGTAGACGAAGAAGACGCGTTTCGGCGAAAACGGCAGATGCTGATCGAACTGCGCCACCATCAGATCACCCCGCAGGTCATTGAAGACCGGCAATTGCACTAGGGTGCACCCGTTGACGGCAAGCGCGGGCAGACCGTCGACGGCGAGGCGGCTCGTTTCCAGAACCGACAGGGTGCCGAGCCGCGCCTGCTTGGTCTCGGACGCCGACTGATAACCGATGATCTGCGCCGGGTTCCCGGCAACCACGGCATTCGGCGGAACCGACCGTGTCACCACCGCACCGGCACCTACCATGGCGCGCTTTCCGATCGTCAAGCCCGGCAAGATCGTCGCATTCGCGCCGATAGACGCACCATCCTCGAGCGTCGTCACCGCAAAGCTGTCCGGATAACGCTTGGAGCGCGGAAAGCGATCGTTGGTAAAGGTCGCATTCGGACCGATGAAGACGTCGTCGCCGACCCGAATGCCATCCCAAAGCTGCACGCCGCTCTTGATCGTGACGCGATCGCCGAGGCTGACATCGTTCTCGATGAAGACGTGATCGCAGATGTTGCAGTCGCTACCGACGCGGGCACCGGGAAGGACATGCGAAAAGGCCCAAATACGGCTTCCCGCGCCGATCGTGCTGCTTTCGCAGATCCCGGCCGGATGAACGAAATACGCTTGCTCAGTCATCGCCTTTACTCATCTCTCGGCCGGGAAACACGCACTCATCGCAGATCAAGCTCAGGGGCCGATGCTTCGTATTCTCCAGGGTCCGCCAGAGATAGCATCCCATCAACCCTTGGGAAAAGAGCGTGATGCTCCCCATGATCAGGATCGTCAACATCACCGGGGTGTAACCTGCAACCTCGATAAACCCCAGCATCTTCGCGGTCAGAATGAACAGGGACAGCAGCAGCGAAAAGACGATACCGAGGATACCTGTCCACAATAAGACCATGACCGGCAGATCAGAATAGGAAAAGATGCTGTCCAGCATGTAATTGAAGCGGCGCTTGAACGACCAGGCACTTTTTCCCTTCTCCCGAGCGCGCCGGCTGTAGCTCGCAAACTTGCGACGGAAACCGACCCAGAAGAGCTGCGCCACCAACGAGCTGTTGCTCTCCTCGATCGACAAGAGCGCGTCCCTGACCTTGCGATTGCAGGCGAAGATATCCACCCCGCCTCTCGGAACATCGGGCACCACAAAGCGTCGATAAAACCCCCAGAACAGATTCGACAAGAACATCGAGGATCGACTGTCGTTGCGCTCCGCGCGGTGGCCGAACACCACATCCGCCTCGTCGCGGTCGAGCGTGCGGAAAAAGTCGACGATCAACTCGGGCGGCTCTTGAAGATCCGCTGCCATGGCGGCGAAGTGCTCGCCCCGTGCATGGACAAGCCCCGTTCGGATGGCCGCGAAAGACCCGAAGTTGCGACTGTGAAAGAGCAGACGCGCCGGGAACGCGCACCTTTCGAGACCGTCCCGCAGCTTGTCTCCGGAGCGGTCGGGTGATCCGTCGACGACGAAAACCACCTCCGTGACCCCGTCCAGCGACTGCGTAAGCTGCCCGAGAACGGGAAGAAGATCCGGAATGTTCTCCTCGTTGCGGTAGACCGGGATGATGATGGAGCGATCGATTGACTGAGACATGGGCTCAACTCGCCGCGGGGAGCGACACAAGGGCGTCGCACACAAGCGTCAACTCGGACTCGGAAAGATAGGGATAACAGGGTAGCGTCAGGATCCGCTCGACCGCGTCACGACTTTTTGCCAAATCGCCGATACGCATCGGCAGATCCCGCCAAGCGGGCTGGTCGCAGTCCAGGGTCGGATAATGGACGTCCGTTTGAACCCCCTGACGCTTGAGATGATCCGCCGCGGCAACACGATCCGGACAGAGGATCACCGCGAGATGCCCGACCGATGCCGCTCCTTCGAGCGCGCAGAGTCGGTAGCTCGGCGGCAAGGCGGCCCGGTAGCGCGACAAAACGGCGCGGCGCGACTCGGTCATGGCATCGAGATGTCCCAATTTGATCGCGAGGATGGCGGCCTGTACTTCGTCGATCCGGCTGTTGCGGCCGTAAGGCACGACACTCCTGTACCGACTCTCCCAGCCATACTGAGCGAGCAAGCGGACCTGACGCGCGTGCTCGTCTCGCCTCGTGACCACGGCCCCTGCGTCGCCGAGGGCGCCCAGGTTCTTGGACGGATAGAAGCTGAAGGTGGCAAGGTCGCCGAGACTACCGCCTCTGCGCCCGGGATCCCCGACACCATGGGCCTGCGCGCAGTCCTCGACGATGGCGACATCCTCGCGTCCCGCCGCGGCGAGGACGCGACGCACGCCATCGACATCGCCAAGATTGCCGTAAAGATGCGTCACCACAACGGCCTTGATCTTCGGCGACAACAGGGCCGACACCTCGGCCGGATCGATCGTCATACCCGGTAGCGCGATGTCGGCATACACAGGCACGGCCCCGATGATCCGACAGGCGATCGAGGTATAACCACCCGCATTGGCCGCGGTCATGACCTCGTCTCCGAACCCGACACCGACCGCGCGCAGGCCGATCTCGAGGGCATCGGTCCCGTTCGCGACCGGGATCACATGCTCGACGCCGATAAAATCCGAAAAGCGCTGCACGAAGGCTTCGGTTGCCTTGCCGAAAAGCCATCGCCCGCTGCGTAGGGCTTCGAGGACCGCGGCCTCGAGCTCCGAGGACAAGGCTTCGTACTCACGCGCCGGTTCGTTAATGTTGATCAAGGTCAGAGCCCTATGGATAACCGACGAAGCAAGGGCTCGGTTCGGCAACGCAAGCCGCCGAATGCCCTGCAAGACTGCCGAGGCGCCGACCCACCCGGCAAATCGGCAAGCTTAACATAGCCCGATCGCCAGACCTTCATTCGAGTAGTTTCAAATACTGATCGGCAATCGATTTCCAATCCGAGCGCTCGACGATGTCCTTCGCGCGCTGCGCCATCGCCTTGCCGTCTTCGGGGTGCTCGAACAATCGAATGATCGCATTCGCCATGCCGTCGAAGGTATCTTCGATCAGGATCTGCGAACCCTTCTCGGCCGGGATCCCCTCGACCCCTTTCGAGGTGGTGACCACCGGTATCGAGGCCGCGAAATACTCCAAGATTTTCATCCGCGTCCCGCCGCCTTGCTGCAGCGGAACCACGGCCAAGTCCCCGCTTTTGAGATAAGGCGCGAGCTGATCGACCGAACCGGTAAAGACGACATCCGGATCGATCGCTTCGAGAGGCGCCTCAGGCCCAATGGCAAACACTTTTGCCTTCCAGCCTCGGAGCCTCAATCGCGGTAGGATCTCTGTCGCGAGTAGCCGGATGGATTCGAGATTCGGCGCGTAACTGTAGATTCCGTGGTATAGGATGATCCGGGTATCCGCAGGCACTTCGTAGGCATCGCGCAGGCTGTACGCATAGGTCTTCTCGAACGCACCCAGATCGACGCCATGCGGGATCACATGCACCTTATTCGGGTCCACGCCGTAAGCGATGAGCAAATCCCGATCCGGCTGAGATACCGCGATGACCTTGTCGACCCGATTGCAGAGTTCAACCTCCTGATCTCGCAGCCACTCGTAGGCCTGCTGCGACACCTCCGAATACTGGGTTTTGATCCGATCGCACTCGACGTTGTGCTCGACCAACAGGGTCTTTCCGCGAAGAAGTCGCTTCGCCCAGACACACGGCTGTGCGTAGGCCGGAAACTCCGCCTGGTACAGGACGATGCGATAGCGCAAGGCGAGATACATGAGACGAACGAAATAACCCCAATCAAACAGCGCCTGGTAGATGTAGGCTTCATTGATCGGAATACCCGTTCGCAGCAGCCTTTTTCTGAACACCATCCCGGAGACCCCGGAAAGCCTGATCGGCAGCGGAAAATATTTCTCCGTGGCGATTCCGTTTCTGAACTCGTAATAGCGGCCCCAGTCGCCCGTAATCAGAAAGACCCCGTCGACAAGGTGCGATAGCCCCCAAGCCGTTCGCTCGATCTTCACCGCCGCGCCGTGATTCGTCGGAAAGACATCCTCGCGGCTCATGATCGCCACATATCGGCCTTTGCGATCAGTCCATTTGTCCCGGAAAGAGTCCGCCGCCCGCGGGGCATATCGACCTGACTCCAACGCGAACTCCTCGCGCGGTTCGGGATGCTTCCATCCCCGCCGATAGATGCTCGCTACGGCACGGAGGAGCAAACTTTTAAAGGTCACCAGTTTCCGGGCGATGTTTCTGACGGGCTGAATCAGCCGCCAGCTTGCGCTCCCGAGAACCTCGTCCAATTGCGCCTTCAGACTCTCGCCATCCCGGCGCAAATCACTGATCTGTTTATCGCGGATACGCAGTTGATGATCCAGCTCGCTGACTTGGTGATAGAGATCCAACGCCAGTTTCTCGGATCCACGAAAGAACCAATCATCAGTTTTTTCCGGTGCCTTCGGATCCCGAAGATACTCCACCAACGGGACAATCGTCTTGAGATAATGGTAGCGCTCTTCGACCAATCGAATGGCATTGGCGGATTTCCGATCGTAATCGAGAGGATTGTTCGAGATCGCTTCGAGCAGCGCAGGCAATTCGTGGGGACCCTCGATAACCCAGCCGGCGTCATAGTCGCTGACCTGTCGGGCCAACTCCAGCGTGTGGTTGCAGATCACCGGAAGCCCGCACCGAAGAAACTCGATGGAGCGGAAGGATGCACTGAAATCCCGTTCGATGTTGTAGTCGGAGAGCTCGATACCGATATCGCACTGCTCGCTGAACAACCGCTCCATGTCACCGTAAGGTAAAAGACCGACATGTTGAAGCGTCGCGTCGTATTGCCCGCCTTCATCTGCGGACGTCGCACTCTTGGGATCTGCCGCGCTTTCGTGGACATAGCCACCCGAAAGCAGAAGCAAGCGCCCCCTCATCGCCTTGGCCTCGGCAAGGGTCGCGCGAATTGCATCCGTATAGCGTTGGCCCATACGCCAAGGCCAGGACACGCCGCCCGTCACGATGACCCAGGGATCCGTCGGATTGGCGCGACGGCGCGGTGACAGAGGCTCCGTCGAGATCGGGATGATGTCGATGGGTGCGCCGAAGCGGCAATCGAATCCGGCAAGAATGAGCCAGGGAATCAGAAACTGACGCTGCCGCTGGGTCCCGCAGATAAAGCGACTGGCTTTGCGGTACAAGGCCAGCATCTTGCTCGCGTGTAGGTTGACGTCCTGGTGATCCTGAAAAAGTGCCTCGAGAATACGCGGCGCGATGATGTCCGCAATCAGCGGGATTTCGTAATCGTCGGGGAAATGCTCCAAGAACTCCCAATAGCCGACCAGGATCGCGTGCGGCCGCACCTCACCGATCAGCTCATGGAGCTCGGAGCGACTCCCGAAAAAACGAACATCGCTCGAACCGCCATCCGATTCATTCAGCTCCTTGTCAGAAGCCAAATCCTTGGGATACGCGAAGGTGACGTCAATACCGTTCTGGACAAGCCCTTTACCGAAATAATGCGCTCGCACCGCATTTCCAGACACGATTCGATCGGTCCGAAAAACAGCGGCATGCGTCACGATCAACACTCGCATGATGAATCCGTCGCAAATGAAATGAAGAGGGGTCGGGGATTTCCTTAAAGAGAATGCCGGAAATACCAAATCATGACAAGCCAACACCGAGCATTGCTCATAAGCCCGGCCTGCAGGATGGGTAGAGCGCGGCGAAACCCATCATCCCCGGGCGCCGGCGCCGTGCTGGAAGGCATCGATTCGCGGGCAGGATGGACAGGCGCTGCGCGGTCCGCCGAGCCAGGTGTCGGAGCCGGTAGACTGCGCTGCGGCTTGGCGGCCTTGTCATCCTTTCGTTCTGGCCTCTCGGGTTCCCCAACCGGACGCGAAACTCTGGTCCCACACCCGGGTACGCCGACTTCAGTCGACACCCGGGCAAGGCGGACTTCAGTCCGCCGCGAGGGCGCGCTCGGGCGACTAAAGTCGCCCGCCCCCGGGAGCCGGATGAATCCGGCGTCCCCGGGCGATCGCGGTCGGCGACCTGGACACCGCTCGATGTGGCCGAAACGATGATCGAGGTCCGTTGCCCGCGTGAGACCGCCGGAATGCGATGCAGCAACACCGCCTCAAAGCGCATCGCTTCGCGCCTCGATGCCGTAGAATAGCGATATCGGAACAACAGCGAAGCATGACGATGGAAAGTTTTCGCGGTACGACGATTCTCTCGGTTCGGCGCGGCGGCAGGGTCGTGATCGGCGGCGACGGGCAGGTCTCGCTCGGGCCGACGGTCATGAAGGGCAACGCGCGCAAGGTCCGCCGTCTCTTCAAGGGCCAGGTGATCGCCGGGTTCGCCGGCGCCACGGCGGACGCCTTCACGCTCTTCGAGCGCTTCGAGGGCAAGCTCGAGAAGCACCAGGGTCACCTGACGCGGTCCGCCGTCGAGCTGGCGAAGGACTGGCGGACCGATCGCATGCTGCGTCGGCTCGAGGCGTTGCTCTGCATCGCCGACGCACAGACCTCGCTCATCATCTCGGGCACTGGCGACGTGGTGGAGCCCGAGAACGACCTCATGGCCATCGGGTCCGGCGGATCCTTCGCTCAGGCCGCGGCCCGCGCGCTGCTTGAGAACACCGAGCTCGGCGCCCGCGAGATCGTCGAGAAGGGCTTGAACATCGCCGCGGACATTTGCATCTATACCAATCACAATTTGGTGCTCGAAGAGCTCGACACGGCTCGGTGACGCCTGTTTGTCGCGCCATGGCCGAGCGTCTTGCCGCAGATCGGTATCGTTTCCCGCAAGGACGGCCTTCGGCTCGCGCCGCCGACTCCTTCTTTGACCAGGCGGCGGTCAACGACGACGCCTCGTGAGGTCAATCCTCCATCCAAACCGGTCGCTCGAGCCTGCGACCCTCTCGACGGACAGAACCAGATGTCGGAAATCACCCCACAACGCATCGTTTCGGAGCTCGACAAACACATCGTCGGTCAGGACGAGGCGAAGCGCGCCGTCGCCATCGCCTTGCGTAACCGGTGGCGTCGCTCCCAGATCCCGGAGCCGATGCGCTCGGAGATCACACCGAAAAACATCCTGATGATCGGTCCGACCGGCGTGGGCAAGACCGAGATCGCGAGGCGCCTGGCCCGCTTGGCCAACGCGCCGTTTCTCAAGGTGGAGGCGACCAAATTCACCGAGGTCGGCTATGTCGGGCGCGATGTCGAGTCCATCATTCGCGATCTCGCCGACATCGGGATCAAGCTCGCCCGCGAGCAGGAGATGGCGAAGCTTGCGGGCCAGGCCGAGGCCGCCGCGGAGGAGCGCATCCTCGACGCACTCCTGCCGCCGCCGTCGAACTTCGAGGAAGAAAGTCGCTCGACCACGAGCTCGGCAACCCGGGAGAAATTCCGTGATCGTCTGCGCGCCGGCGAGCTTGACGAGCGCGAGATCGAGATCCAGGTCTCCGCATCGCCGATGGGGGTCGAGATCATGGCCCCGCCCGGCATGGAGGAGATGACCAATCAGCTCCAAGGGCTGTTCCAGAATCTCGGCCAAGGGCGCATGAAGCGACGCAAGCTGCGCATCCGCGACGCACGCCAGCTGCTCAAGGACGAGGAGGCCGCCAAGCGGGTCAACGACGAGGAGCTGAAGCTGCGCGCCATCGAGAACGTCGAGCAGAACGGCATCGTGTTCCTCGACGAGCTCGACAAGGTCACCAAGCGCGGCGAAGGCATGGCGGGCGCCGATGTGTCGCGCGAGGGTGTGCAGCGCGATCTCTTGCCGCTGGTGGAGGGCAGCACCGTGTCGACCAAGCACGGCTCGGTGCGCACGGATCACATCCTCTTCATCGCCTCCGGCGCCTTCCATCTCTCCAAACCGTCCGATCTAATCCCGGAGCTGCAGGGCCGCTTGCCGATTCGCGTCGAGCTCAAGGCCCTGACCACGGAGGATTTCGTGCGGATTCTAACCGAGCCGGACGCATCCTTGACCGATCAGTACCGCGCCCTGCTCGCCACCGAAGGCGTCGCCTTGGAGTTCACCGAGGACGGTATTCGTCGCCTCGCCGAGATCGCCTGGCAGGTCAACGAGCGGACCGAGAACATCGGGGCACGTCGCCTGCATACTGTCCTGGAGCGGCTGCTGGAGGACGTGTCCTACAACGCGTCTGATCTGGATCGCGTGACGGTGACCATCAACGCGGCCTATGTCGATCAGAACCTGTCGGGGCTTGCGGCCGACGAGGACCTGTCGCGATATATCCTGTGAACCGCGTCCGGAGCGCTATGTTCTGGTGTCGAGTGTCTTCGGACGCATCTTAAGGCGACAGCCACCGGAGCAGACGCGGTTCAGGGTCGTAACGTCCTTGATCCGATCAATCCCATTCAACACCGTCCGCGGTCGATTCGCGGGCGCCGGAGAACACCATGCCGACACCGACCGAGCTGAACCTGCATCAACAATCGCGGATCCTCGAGATCACCTTCGACGACGGCTCGCACTTCAACCTGCCGTGCGAGTACCTACGCGTCTACTCCCCCTCGGCCGAGGTTCAGGGTCACGGCCCGGGACAGCGCGTCCTGCAGCTCGGCAAGGAGGACGTGGGGATCAACAAGATCGAGCCCGTCGGAAACTACGCCATCTGTCTGCACTTCGACGACGAGCACAACACGGGCATCTTCTCTTGGGAGTACCTCTTCAATCTCGGGGTCGAGCAGGAGCGGCTGTGGAAAGAGTATCTCGACGAGCTGGAGAAGGCCGGACAAAAGCGCAAGGTCCGCGCGTCCTGACCCGAGGCACTGATGTTGTAAACTTATCGGCGCCCGGCACGACGCACGCCTGATGTGCGCGTCGACCGACCCGGATCTCACGGCCGTCGCCGCCCAACGGCCTCGACCTTCGAAACAACCATCGATCTGAACCGCGCCGCCGACGGCCCTTGTTCGCGTCAAGGCCAAGCAACCCCCGAAGCGGTGCAGATCCAATCAAGCGCGGTTCAGCAGGGACACAGCATGTCCGACGACAAGACGACACATTTCGGTTATCAGCAGGTTCCGGTCGAGGAGAAGGCGTCGCGCGTGCGCGCGGTGTTCGACTCGGTCGCCTCCCGATACGACCTCATGAACGACCTCATGTCCTTGGGCATCCATCGGCTCTGGAAGCGTCACACCATCGAGCTCTCGGGCGTGCGCCGCGGTCAGCGGGTGCTGGATCTCGCGTCCGGGACCGGGGATCTCGCCGAGCGCTTCTCCGGCATCGTCGGCGCGCAGGGGCTGGTGGTCATGTCCGACATCAATGCGTCCATGCTCACCGAGGGGCGCGAGCGCATGCTCGACCGCGGACGCGTCGGCAACCTGCACTACGCCCTGATCAATGCCGAGAAGCTGCCCTTCCCGTCGGATTATTTCGACTGCGTCACCATCGGTTTCGGGCTGCGCAACGTCACCGACAAGCAGGCCGCCCTCGTGGAGATGCAGCGGGTGCTGCGACCCGGCGGACGGGCACTGATCCTGGAGTTCTCCCACCCGGTCAGCCGCCCCTTGAGCAAGGCCTACGACCTCTACTCCTTCTCGGTCCTTCCCACACTCGGGCGCCTGGTCGTGAACGACCCCGAGAGCTATCGCTATCTGGCCGAATCCATCCGCATGCACCCGGACCAAGAGATGCTGCGCGCCATGATGGAAGCGGCCGGGTTCGAGCGTTGCGACTATTTCAACCACAGCGGCGGTATCGTCGCCATCCACCGAGGTTACAAGCTGTGACCGAAGGCATCCAGATCCCGGACGCAGTGCTGGCCGTCGTCGAGCAAGCACTGAACCGCTACATCGCGCTGGACCCGGAGGGCGCCGCCGCGTTCGCCGCACTCGAGGGGCGAATCATCGGCATCGAGCTCAAGGGTTTCGGCACGCGCGTGACCATCATCCCGAGCGAGCGGCGCCTCCAGCTCTTCGGCGGTTACGACGCCGAGCCCGACTGCCTGATCCGCGGCACCCCGCTCGCACTCGCCCGCATGAGCATGGCCGAGCGCAAGGAGACACAGATCATTCAGGGCGAGGTCGAAATTCTCGGCGACACGGCCCTTGCACAAGCCTTCAGCCGCGCAATCGCTGGCCTCGACGTGGATTGGGAGGAGCAGCTCGCGCGCGTGATCGGCGACCCCTTCGCCCACCAAGTCGGCAACCAAGCGCGTGCAGCAGCGCAGTGGGCACGCAAGACCTCCGAATCCGTGACCGCGGATCTTCAGGAATACCTTCAGGAAGAGGCCCGCCTGACACCGACTCGCTACGAGGTGGAGGCATTCCTCGCGCAGGTCGATATTCTGCGCGACGATGTCGAGCGCACCGCGGCGCGTATCGAGCGCCTCGAACGAGCACTTGCGGAGCGCGGCACTCGGTCATGATCGGACCCCGCGAGGCCCTGCGGCTCTTCCGCATCAATCGGATCCTTCTGCGCCACGGACTCGACGAGGTCATCCTCGCGACCCACCTGTTTCGGCCGCTGCGTTGGATCACCTACATCTCGCCCTGGCACTGGTACAGACGCGACCTGCCGACCTCTTACCCGGTGCGCGTGCGCCTTGCGCTGGAAGACCTGGGGCCCATCTTCGTCAAATTCGGACAGATCCTCTCGACCCGACGCGATTTGCTCCCGGACGACCTAGCCGTCGAGCTGGCCAAGCTGCAGGATCGGGTGCCGCCCTTCGACGGCGCCGAGGCGCGCGCCATCATCGAGAAGGCGTGGGGCTGCTCGGTCGACGACGTGCTCGACGAGTTCAACCCCATCCCGCTCGCCTCGGCTTCCATCGCGCAGGTCCACACCGGACGGTTGAAGAACGGAACCGAGGTCGTGGTCAAGGTGCTGCGGCCCGGCATCGAGCGGACCATCCGCGGCGATCTCGGGCTGATGTACACCGTCGCCCATCTCGCCGAGCGCTATTGGAAGGACGGGCGTCGACTGCGCCCGGTCGACGTGGTCCGCGAGTACGAGAAAACCATCTTCGACGAGCTGGATCTGCAACGCGAGGCCGCCAACGCCTCCCTGCTGCGTCGCAACTGGATCCACAGCGAAATGCTCTACATCCCGGAGGTCTATTGGGATTGGACCCGACCCGGCGTCATGGTCATGGAGCGCATCTACGGGACCCCGGTTAGCGACGTCGCACGCCTGAAGGCCCAAGGCGTGAGCATGAAACAGCTCGGCGAGCGCGGCGTCGAGATCTTCTTCACCCAGGTCTTCCGCGACAACTTCTTTCATGCGGACATGCACCCGGGCAACATCTTCGTCGAGCCGTCCGGGCGCTATATCTCCATCGACTTCGGCATCGTCGGCACCCTGACCACGGAGGACCAGCGCTATCTCGCCGAGAACCTGCTCGCCTTCTTCGAGCGGGACTATCGGCGCGTCGCCGAGCTGCACGTGGAATCAGGTTGGGTCCCGTCCGGCACGCGCGTGGATGAATTCGAATCCGCCATCCGCACCGTCAGCGAGCCCATCTTCGAGAAGCCCCTGGCCGAGATCTCCTTCGGACACTTCCTGGTGAGGCTGTTTCAGACCGCACGGCGCTTCGACATGGAGATCCAGCCGCAGTTGGTGCTGCTCGAGAAAACCCTTCTCAACATCGAGGGCCTCGGCCGTCAGCTCTACCCGGAGCTGGATCTCTGGACGACCGCCAAGCCCTATATGGAACGCTGGATGAAGGATCAGATCGGGGTGGTGGGGCTGCTCGACCGGACCAAGCGCAACTTCATCTCCGTCGCCGATCAGACCCCCGAGATCCCCTTGATGGCCTATCGCATCCTCAGCACCTACGACAAGCGTCTGCGGGCGGCCGAGGCCGGATCACTCCGAGACCACGGCCGCAGCGGCAGCCACGACAAGGCCACTTCGACATCCCAGTCGGTCCGCGCACTCGGGGGCGCCACGGTGATCGTCTGCGGCACCCTTGTCCTGCTGCTCGGACCCGGTCCGTGGCTGCCGGCGACGACCGGAGTTGCGCTCGTCGCCGGATGTTACATGGTCGGAGCGCTGCTGTTTTTCTCCGCGGGGCGGCAGATTTAGAGATAATTCCGAAGCAAGGGGAACGCATTGAC